>JBAGRP010000001.1:1250588-1563235 GCA_036924855.1 Nitrobacteraceae bacterium AZCC 2146 | reverse complement strand
CAAGTCTGGGATGAGCGCATCGGCTCGGCCCGCGTTCAGGCCAAGAACTGGCGGTTGATGGCGTTTGGCTGTTTGATGCTGTCCGGCGGCCTCGCGTCAGGCTTGGTCTGGCTGTCTCTTCGCGGCTCGGTGACGCCCTGGGTGGTGCAGGTCGATCACCTCGGTCAGGCCCAGGCCGTGGCGCCGGCCGATGGCAGCTATCAGCCGACCGATCCGCAGATCGCATTCCACCTGGCGCGCTTTATCGAGGACGTGCGCGGATTGCCAGCTGACGGCATCGTGCTGCGCCAGGACTGGCTGCGCGCCTATGACTTTACCACAGACCGCGGCGCCGCCGCGCTCAACGATTATGCGCGGACCAACGATCCCTTTGCCAATCTGGGCAAGCTGCAGATTTCCGTCGAGGTCACCAGCGTCATCCGCGCTTCACCGACCTCGTTCCGGGTCGCCTGGATCCAACGCTCTTACGAGAACGGTAGCCTGAGCGCGACCGAGCGCTGGACCGCGATCCTCACCGTCGTGATCGATACGCCGCGCGATGCCGATCGCCTGCGCAAGAATCCTCTTGGGGTCTACGTCAACGCCATCAACTGGTCGAAGGAGCTGGGGCAATGAGATCATCTTCCATTCGCAAAACCGCATTGCCGGTTCTGCTTTTTTCGGTTTCCGCGCTTGCCGGCTGCGCTGTTCCGCTAAAGCCTCCTCCGAATATCTCCTATGACGACGCGGAGCCGGCCGTGCAACTCGCCGATCCGCCCAAGCCGGTCGAGGTCGTCGAATTGCCAAAGCTGTTGCCGCTTCCTGGTCAACTCAAGCCGCTGCATGGCGTGCCTTCGAAACCGGAGCCTGGCGATCCGCGCAAACGGGTCGAGAAAGCCAATGCCGCGGCCCGCGTGCAGCCTACTCGCAACGGCTACATCAACGCAGTGCAGGTCTATCCGTTCTCGTCGGGCGCGCTTTATCAGGTCTATGCGGCGCCGGGGCAGGTGACGGACGTCGCCTTGCAGGAGGGCGAGCAACTTGTCGGCTCCGGCCCGGTCGCGGCCGGGGATACGGTGCGCTGGATCATCGGCGACACCGAGAGTGGGGCAGGTCCGACCAAACGCATCCACATCTTGGTCAAACCGACGCGGCCTGACCTCGTCTCCAATCTCGTGATCAATACCGACCGGCGCACCTATCTCCTCGAGCTTCGCTCCGCGGAAAAGACCTACATGGCGTCGGTCTCCTGGCAATATCCGCAGGACCAACTGATTGCGCTGCGCCGCCAGAATGCGGGCGCCGAGGCCGCCACACCCATTGTTGAGGGTGTTGATATCTCGCGATTGCGGTTTCGCTACGCGATTGAAGGCGACAACCCGCCGTGGCGCCCGGTCTCCGCATTCGACGACGGGTCCAAGGTCTATATCGAGATGCCCAGCGGGATTGCGCAGGGTGAGGCGCCGCCATTGTTCGTCATCGGGCCGGAGGGCGATGGTCAGCTCGTCAATTATCGCGTGAGGCAGAACTATTACATTGTGGACCGACTGTTCGCCGCGGCTGAGCTCCGTATGGGAGGTGAACATCAGCAGACCGTCCGCATCAGCCGCACCGACGGGAGGCTGCGGTGAGTCTGGAGCCGGAGCCCGACATTCGCCCGGGAGGTGACAATCATTCAGAGGGGGCGGCGTCGATGCGACTGCGCGCCGAACGTCCACGTGTGACCAGGCTGTCACGCAAGGTGCTGGCGGGTGGAGCTGCAATCGGGCTGGTTGCGATATCAGGTGCGGTGCTGTGGGCGCTGCAGAACAACCGCTCGCGCTCGACAGCGCCTTCCGAGCTCTACACCACCGACCATCACAATGTCGCCGACGGACTGACCGGTCTACCGCGCGACTATGCCGGTGTGCCGCGCCAGGCACCGCCGCTTGGACCGGCTCTACCAGGCGATCTCGGCCGTCCGATCTTGAACGCGCAAAACGCGCCTTCAGCGACCGTACCTGCCATCGACGCGGAGCAGCAACGCATTGGGCAGGAGATCGAAGCGGCTCGCCTGAGCAAGCTGTTTGCCTTGACCAGTATTCGCGAGTTGGCGGTGCCGCCAATCCAACCTGCTTCGACTGATTCCTCGGCGGTTACGCCGAGCCAGCCGGGTCAACCGGTCCAATCCTCGGTCGACGAGACGCTCGCGCAGAACGGGCAAGACCGTAAGCTGGCCTTCGTCAACGCATCCGTCGATCGCCGTACCACGAGCCCGGATCGAATCGCCGCGCCGGCATCGTCCTACGTGGTACAGGCAGGCAATATCATCCCGGCGTCGCTCATTACCGGAATCCGCTCGGATCTGCCGGGCCAGATCACCGCCCAGGTGACCGAGAATGTCTATGACAGCCCAACGGGACGCTTCCTTCTTGTCCCGCAAGGGACGAGACTGATTGGCGTTTACGACAGCCAGGTTTCGTTCGGTCAGTCACGTGTGCTGTTGGTTTGGACCCGCCTGATCATGCCGAACGGTCGTTCGATCGTGCTGGAACGCCAGCCCGGAGCCGACACAGCTGGCTATGCCGGACTTGAAGATCAGGTCGACAATCATTGGGGCGAGTTGTTCAAGGCCGCTTTGCTGTCGACCTTGCTTGGCGTTGGGAGTGAACTCGGAGCGGGCTCCGATACCGGCAATAATGGCGACATCATCCAGGCGCTCCGCCGCGGATCCAGCGACAGCTTGAACCAGACCGGACAGAAGGTCGTTCAGCGCAATCTCAACATTCAACCGACGCTGACAATTAGGCCTGGTTTCCCGGTGCGTGTGATCGTCAATCGCGACCTCGTGCTCGAACCATACAAAGGGTGAGGACATAAATATGGCAAGGCTCAAGCTCGGCGCTATCGCTGACGACAAACCCGTGAAGCTGACGATTGAATTCCCCGCGCTCGTGCATCGCGATCTGCTTGCATACGCCGAGGTACTTGCGCGCGAAACCGGACAGCCAATCCCGGATCCGCTGAAACTGGTTGCGCCTATGCTTGCGCGCTTCATGACAACGGATCGTGCCTTCGCAAAGGCTCGCCGCAAAAGTCAGGCCGATGGCGAGGGATAGCGTCTTCCCAGTAGGTCAAGAAATCCCGACAATGCAGGATTCTCGTTATCCACTCGCCAGCTTGCCGAATGGCCTATCCGGACGGGGCCGGTCCCGTCGCGCACTTCCCGATGAACGACTCCCATGAAGTTCGCGCCGAGAGAAGCTTCCAGTGTTAGTCCAATGCCGAAGCCAGCGCCAATGAGGCTCTTGATGCTCTCCCGGCTCACATCATGGCGTACGATAGTGGGCCGGTCTCCCGGTGAAACGAGCCTGGCAGTTAGAAGGTCGTGAATTTCTGAGCCGGGGTCACGCTGGCTTAGTAGAAGCGTCTCGCCTTTTAGATCGGTCCAGTAAATGGTGTCTTTAGCGGCTAGTCGATGACCTTGCGGCAAGGCGACCAAGATGCGTTCACTCCAGAGGGAGAACGACTTGCTGTCAGGCAGCGGCGCTTCACCGGTCACAATCGCAACGTCAATGGCCCCGTTGCGCAGCGCTGTGACAAGACGAGTCCTTGAAGTCTCTATCACACTAAGCGCGATCTCCGGAAACCGCTCCCTAAACTCTAGGAGTGTTCCCCGTAAATTACCGCTTGAAAGCGAGGTATAGAAACCGATCGCGAGCCGCCCGGCTTCTCCGCGCCCGGTGCGATGCGCCGTGATGAGAAGCGAATCGAGTTGCTCCAAGATAGAACGGGCGAGTCGCAAGAAACTGCGTCCCGCCTCAGTTGCCTGCACGCCGCCACTTGATCGTTCGAACACCGTCATCCCAACAGAGTGCTCGAGTTGGCGAATGCAGCGGCTGAGCGTCGATTGCCGAACGAATAAGATTTCGGCAGCCCGTCGAAAACTGCCGTGGTCCGCCGCTCCGATAGCATACCGGAGATGCTGAAAGCTGATAGCCAACGCGACGCTCTGAACGTTCGGGCTGCCGTTTCGTGTGTCAGTGATCATGCTTCAATGCCTACTCTACCGCATTAGACAAAATATAGAGATCCTGCCCGATAGCTAAGCCCAGGATGGGAGCAAGCGGCCTGCGCTCGCGTTCGTGCGCAATCCCCTTTGCGAAGTCGTCGCTGGCTCCTCCTAGGCGGCGGCCGCTGCCGCAACGGGTGCCCAAAGTACGGGACCTCGAATGCCCCCCGCGTTGCGAATAGATGCAAGGCTCTCGATCGATACATTGAGATAACCTGCAACCGCTAGGGTAGCTCCGATCCTCCGAGGCTCGCTGATTCGGCGTAAAGGCCATCCCGCGCGGCGTAATATTCGCTCCATTCGGGCGTCGGTGACGGTCACTATATCGCTTAGCTGGCGCGACATCCCGAACTCGATCATGCCCGCGAAAAGCTCATAGGTTGCGTGGGCGAGACCGTGAACCGTCTTCGGCTCGTCAACATCAGTATCAAGCGCAAAGCGGCTGCTCTCCCAGATCGCCGGCCTAGCAGGCGCAGGTGCGCCGTCTAGGAGTATCGGAAAAGTGTCACGCAACATTGTTGGGCCGGTCGAAGGGAGCAACCTTACGCAACCCTGGAGGCGGCCATTGGTTGCTCGCTGCAGCAAATAAGCGGGTCGAAGCGCATCGAATTCATCGACCTCCATATCGCCGCTGACCTGAACGTCCCAGCCGAGCCTTTCTTTGAAAACTCGGTGCCGCAAACGGTGAATCTCGGCAATTTCATTGATGAAGTCGCCGTAGTAATCAGCTGTAATCAGTTGCATCATGGCTGCCTCCTGCTGGATGGACCTCATCCATTGAAGGCGAATGGGCGAAACGATGCACCTCCCGCAATAGCGGGAGGTGACTACGCCAGTTTTTAGTTAGTCGATTTAAATGCCGCAAGGCGAGCGACGGCTTGTACGACTGTACGCACACCGAGTTTGCTTTTGGCGTTCTCGAGATACGTGGCGACAGTGTGCCGCGAAATGTCGAGAATTCGTCCGATCTCCCAGGCCGATTTCCCTTTAGCAGCCCATTCGAGGCACTCGAATTCGCGAGCGGACAATGACACGCCGTCAATTGTTCGTTCACTATCAACCTTGCGCCGGGCATGGGCATGGAAATACATTGCCATGAGTTGAAGCACGCGCGCGTGCTTATTCACGCTCCGCTCGAATCGTGGTCTCAGTTCATCCGCCGCGAACGTCACCGCGGCGACCGGGCCACTATCGTTGTGAATGGGGACTGTAAATCCGTAGCGGATTCCAAACTTGGCGGCCTCCTCGAACAATTCTTGCTGCGGTTTTGATGTTGCCATTGACCCGACTCCGAGACCCCATTGGAAGGGTTCGGGATGACTGAGCGCCTGAATAATTACGGGATCAAAGCGCTCATAGTGACGATCTAGATAATGCTTTGTCCAAGCTGACGGGTAGTTTGAAATCAGTCGTGCCGCAGCGCCCGAGCGATCTGGCACGGATAGGTACGCAAAACAGGACAGCTCAAGCTCCGCTGCTGCCTGGGCCATGGCCTCGCGAAGGGCGTCGGGATCTGCGCTTGAGAGACCGTCAATGAAGTTCTTGAAAATGCGATGCATCAAACCACCAATACGGCCGCACTGACAGATTACTTTGCAGGAGCTTGTCTACGGCGAGGCCGCCGCACGGAGATCCGAGCTAAAAGACTGGGCGCACTGCGTCAGTCCCGCACGGCACACATACTGGGTCGCGAATTTGCTCCTGGACCAGAGGTTGGAAACGTCTGATCTTGGTCTAGTTCCTAAATGGAACAGACTATCCGAAGCAAGCTCCTTATCATAGCCTCGCCCATTGCGAGGCTAAATTGGCAATATCGGCTTTCATCGAACGAGGGACTATCGATGATAAATCAGCTAGACAGGCGACATAGGTTTTATTTATAAACTAACAAGGCCAACGAGTGGGAGGAAACATGACTCGCGAACGCAGACCGCTCGAGGGCATCCGTGTCTTGAACTACGGCGGCGCTTGGGCCGGCCGGGTCGCCTCCATGCTGTTCGCGGACCAGGGCGCCGACGTCCTCGAAATCCAGGGTCCCGGCCGCGAGCCTCGTCCCGAGGATGCGCTACTAGGCCGCGGCAAACGCGCCATAGCGATCGACCTTGCAACCCAACAAGGATGCGCCGAGGCGCTGCAGCTCGCCCGTTCGGCGGATATTGTGTTCGACAATCTTGGGCCGGGCCGGTCCTTGCGCTTCGGCCTCCATCATGCCGCCGTTTCCGATGGCAATCCCGAGGTTGTTTACGTTTCCATTCCCGGATTTGCCGCGCAAAGCCCCGAAGGCCATTTGCCGGCCTGGGAGGGCGCGATTTGCGCGGCGATGGGGATCTACACGGATATCCACATCCTTGGGCCGGTGCTTGGTGGGCCGCCGCGGTTCAGTGCGGTCCCCATGGCGTCCGCTTATGGCGGCGTTCACGCCGCGATCGCAGCCTCGATGGGGTTTCTCCATCGCATTCGATGCGGACACGGACAATTCGTCGAAGTTCCGCTCGCAGATGCGGTGATGTCGGCGATGGCGCTTCTGATCATGGACGTGGAGGGACAACCGCAGCGCTTTGATCTGCCGCCGATCGACAAGGTGATGCGCGACGTCGCCTTTCCAATCCTGCGCGACCTCGGCGACCATCTTACGGACGCGCACCGCGCGATGCTGTCGAAATATCTCACCCGCTTCGGCTGGCCGATGTTCACCACATATCCGTGTTCTGACGGCCGCCAGCTTTTCGTGAACGCGGTCGAGCATGTGCACCAGTCCCGCGCACTGCTGGAGGTTTTAGGTATCCTCGACGAACTGGTCGGCGCGGGCCTCATCATCGGCAGCCCCTTTGACGAGAGCGGAAATCCCGCGAATGTCAATCTGGCCACGTTGAGCGTGGAGTGGCGGGAGCGCCTCTCCAAAGCCATCGGCGAGCGCCTGCTCCGCAAGCCGGCCATCGCATGGGAAGCGGAACTTGCCCGCGCCGGCGTGCCGGCCTCAGTTGTGCGTACTTCGGTCGAGTGGCTAAATCTGCCCGAGGCCCAGGCGGGCGGCAATGTCGCTGTTCTTGACGATCCTCGCTTCGGCGAGACCCGCCAGGCGGGCCGCTTTGTTACGATCAAGGGCCAGGACGGGCTGGCGTCACCAGCGCTGCGTCCGTGTCAGGTCGCCGCCACGGCGGTCTGGCAGGCCGAGCGCATCACGCCGCCAGCGCCGGCCAGCGACGGGCGGGGCGGAGTGCTTGGCGGACTGCGTGTACTGGACCTTTCCAACACCATCGCAGGGCCGGCTGCGGCCCGCGTGCTGGCGGAGTTCGGCGCCGACGTCGTCCGCATCGATCCGCCGGCGCCCATCGCCGGTCCCCGGCACACCATGTGGTTCGGCCTGGATGTCAACCAGGGCAAGCGCGCCCTCGTCCTCGACTTGAAGGCCGAGGAGGGACGAAAGGTGCTGCACAAGATGGTTGGCCAGGCAGATGTCGTGGTGCAGAACTTTCTTGACGACGCGAGTCGCCGGATGGGGATGGCCGACGATCAGCTTCGTGCCGCCAATCCCGATATCGTGTCTTGCCAGCTCACGGCATGGGGTGGGCCCGATGGCGGGCCGAAACAGGATTATCCCTGCTACGATCCGGTGGTTCAGTTCGGCGTCGGCATCGCCACGCGCTACGGCTCGCCAGATGCGCCGGTGCTGCACGGCGTCGCCTCGTGCGTGGACTACATGACCGGCTTCCTCTCAGCCCTCGGCGTCTCTCACGGCTTGATTGCTCGTGCCCTCGGACGTGGCGGTTCTCACGTGCGCACATCGCTCAGCTTGGGCGGCCAGCTCGTCCAGTTTCCGTTCATGGTCGACGGCGCGGGGCCTTTGAATGAACCGTCCGGCCAGACGACAATGGGGTATGGGCCACACCAGTCGCTCTACCGCGCCGCGGACGGATGGATTTATCTGGGATGTCGGTCCGGCTCGATCGGTGACGTAGCGTCGGCACTTGGCGCGAACGACCTAAGCGCACTTTCAAAACGTATCCGTGACCTTGACGTGGCCGAGATCGCCCGGCGCGTGACCACGGTTCCAGCTGCGATCGCCGTGAAAGTCACCCGGCTCGACGAGCTTCGGGCCGCTTGCGAGGATCCGGCCGTGACGGCGGTGCCGGGGTCCGACGATCCCCATTCGGTGGTCATGCACCGCGCCGTTCATCCGAGTGGTCATAAGGTTTCGCTGCCGCTGCCGAGCTGGTACCGGCCGTCCAAGTCAACGATCCGCTGGCTCGCGCCGGCTCCGAGCCCCGGCGCCGACCGCGTCGCGGTGCTCGCCGACTATGGTTTCGATGAAGGGGAGATCGCCGGCCTTGCTGCCCGGCGCATCACCGCCGACGGCTGGGCGGTGCTCCATCACTATCTGCCGCATTGAGCCAGACAGGATCCATACAATGTCCGTCATCGAAGGTCAGGTGCTCTGGACGCCGTCGGAAGAGACCAGGGCCGCAGCGCAGCTGACCCGCTTCACCGACTGGCTCGAATCAGAAGCTGGGATGCGATTTGACGGCTACCGTGAACTTCATGCGTGGTCCGTCGAGCAGCCTCAAGAGTTCTGGTCCGCGGTCTGGCGCTTCTTCGACATTTGTTCGGATACACCCTACGAGGCGGTGGTTGGCGAACTCGTCATGCCGGGCGCGCAATGGTTCAAAGGCGCGCGGGTCAACTATGCCGAACACGTGCTGCGCGCCGGCGAAGGGCGAGGGCAAGCGCCCGCTATTCTATCTCTCTCCGAAGTACGCCCGCTTGCAACGATGACCTGGGACGACATGTCCAGGCGCGTGCGGCGCCTGGCAACCTCCATGCGGGCCCTCGGCGTCAGCTCCGGCGATCGGGTTGCTGCCTATTTGCCCAATACCCCCGAGGCGGTCGTGGCTCTGCTGGCAACGGTGGCGATTGGCGCGATTTGGTCCTCCGCCGCACCGGAGTTCGGCACCGCCGCAGTGATCGACCGTTTCGCACAGATCGAGCCGAAGCTGTTGTTCGCGGCGGATGGCTATCGCTTTAACGGCAAGGACTTCGATCGCCGACAGGCCGTCGACGAGATCATCGCTGCGTTGCCAAGCCTCTCACATGTTGTGGACTTGGCCTACCTCGAACCCAAGACGGTCATGTCCGGCGGCAGACCGATGCGCCATGCGTTCGGCGACCTTTGGGACGGCCCCATCGCCCCCGAGGACTTCGCGTTCGAGCGCGTCGGGCACGACCATCCGCTCTGGATCCTTTATTCTTCCGGTACGACCGGCTTGCCCAAGGCGATTGTGCATAGTCATGTTGGCATGCTCGTCACCCACTATACGGTCAATTCCCTTCACCTCGATCTGACGCCGGCCTCGCGCCTTTTCTTCTACACCACCACCGGCTGGATGATGTTCAACACGCTGGTGAGTGCGCTGCTCTGCGGTGGCAGCATCGTTACCTACGATGGTAGCCCGACGGCGCCCGAACCCGACGTCCTTTGGCGTTTGGCGGCCGAGAGCGGCGCGACGGTGTTCGGCGCCAGCCCCACCTATGTGCGTTCCATGGAGAAGCTTGGGATCGAGCCGCGCCAACGTTACGATCTGTCGGCGCTTCGGATGATTCTGCTGTCCGGCTCGCCTGCCCAGCCCGAAACCTTCTCCTGGTTCTACGCGGCGGTGAAGCGCGATCTCTGGATCGCCTCGACGTCGGGCGGAACGGACATTTGCGCGGCGATCGCGGCGCCGCTACCGACACTGCCGGTGCTCGCAGGCCTGATGCAGTGCCCGGCACTCGGCATTGACGTCCAAGCCTACGACGCGGGCAACCGGCCGGTGATTGGCGATGTGGGCGAACTCGTCCTGACCAAGCCGGCGCCTTGCATGCCTCTGGGTTTTTGGGGAGACACTGATGGCCGGCGCTATTTCGACGCGTATTTCGCGGAGATTCCGGGAGTCTGGCGGCACGGGGACTTCATTCGCATCAACGCCGACCTCTCGATGATCATCGTCGGGCGGTCGGATTCGACCCTGAACCGCCACGGCGTGCGCATCGGGACATCCGAGATCTATCGATGCGTCGAGCAGGTGCCAGGGGTGATCGACAGCCTCGTGGTCGCACTCGAGCGTTCGCCGGGCGACTATTACATGCCGCTGTTCGTTCAGCTTGCGCCCGGAACCGAGCTCGACACCGCCCTCGATAAGGCTATCCGGGATCGGCTTCGAACCGTCTGCAGCCCCCGCCATGTTCCGGATGAAATCCATGCGGTTTCGGCGGTCCCCTACACCCTGTCGGGAAAAAAGATGGAGGTGCCCGTTATGCGCATCCTGCAGGGGCTGCCGGTGGAGAAGGTCGCGAGCCGGGACTCCATGCGCGATCCGGATGCGCTCGATGCGTTCATCGCCGTAGGGCAGCGCAAAGTCGCCTAGCGGGTTCCCAATTGCTACCTATCTTTGTCAGAACGGTCGTAGTGTGGTATGGCGATGATGATCCGCTGTCGGGAACGGTCGGGAGACCTCGCTTGCGCTGGAACGAACTCGAAAAGGAAGCCTGCTCGATCGCCCGGATCACTTCGATCATCGGTGATCGTTGGACGCTGCTGATCGTGCGTGAATGTTTCCTTGGTGTCGCCAGGTTCGACGCGTTCGAAGAGCGGCTCGGCATCAGCAAGCGCATTCTGACCGAGCGGCTGCAGAAGCTCGTCGATAATTTCATCTTGGTAAAGGTCCCCTACCAGCAGCATCCCCTTCGTTTGGAATACCAACTGACGTCCAAGGGCCGCGAATTATATCCAATTCTGCGGACGATGCAGCACTGGGGCGACAAGCACTTGTCTGGCAAGGCCGGCCGACCGAGCGTTGTGGTCCATAGCTGTGGGCGGCCGAGCGATCCGCTCGTGCTCTGCTCGGAATGCGGTGAGCCGCTTGACGGTCAACACTCCCATGCATTCAAGGGGCCCGGTGGACAGAAGAACCGCCACCTGCCGCCTTTGCCCGCGGGCATATCGCTCGAGGGTACGGTTGCGGATGTCAAACGCGGCCGTAGGTCGGCCGTCGACTAATGGCCATGTTGCTCCGATAAATGGCCCATACAACATCGTTTTGATTTTGCACCCAAGGAGCAGGTTATGGGCATAGCGGCGATCGTTGAATACCACCCGAAAGACGGCAAGGCGGGGGAGGTCGAAGCGATCCTCCGGGGCATGATCAGCGCAGTCCGCGGTGAGCCCGGGTGCCTCCGATATGATCTGATGCGCAGCAAGGACGGCAGCGTGTACGTTCTCTGCGAAGCCTACGTCGATATGGCCGCGGTCGCCGCCCACCGGGCGAGCGACCACTATCGTGACTATCGCGCGCGCATTGAGCCCTTGCTAGCTGCGCCGATCGCCCCCGACGTCCTCGACACGATCGAGCCCTGATCAGGCGTGCTGTGGCGCGGCGGCCTCATACCTTGGCGCCAGACGCGGCCGGTCGAGCGCGAGCGCAAGCAGCGCCGCAAAGATGAGAGAGATGGCGGCGACGACCATCGGCACCGAATATCCGTGTGTGCGGTCGTAGATTAGGCCAATCGCGGCTGGCCCGATCGCCGCACCGATATTGAGAAGGCCATAGATCCCACCATAGGCGGTCCCGAACGCGGATGGGGGGAAGTGGCGCGCGATCAGATAGGCGAGAAGGTCGACCTCAGCACCCATGCCAAGGCCGATCGCAACGGCGGCGGGGAGGGCGGCTTTGACCCCGCCGAGGCCGAGCGCCAGCATGCCAGCGGCGGACAGGCAGAACAGGGCTGCGGTCACACGGCCAGCGGGAAAACGATCGAGCAGCAACCCCGTGAAGAGGCGTCCACCCAAAATCGTGAAGCCGAGAATCGCCCCTATCTTGCCGACCTCCGCGACTGGCAGACCAGCGTCCGAGAGCATGGGCACAAAATGAACGGTTGTTCCGAACACGGCCAGTGAGGCTAGGAAGAAGAGAGCGCCGAGCAACACGAAGACGCGGGTCCGCACGATGCTCATCAAAGCCACGGGCTCGCGCGCGCGGAGGAGCCTTTCCCGCTCGTTGTCCGCGGCCCCACCGCGAACTAAGACAGCAACTGGGATGACCGCGACCGCTACGATGATGGCGAGCGCCAGGTAGGCGGATCGCCAGCCATGGGCGGCTACGAAAGGGACGAGCAGATAGGGAATGAGAATGGCGCCGACACCGGTGCCCATCACGGCGACCGCCAGAGCTGCGCCGCGCCTGCGATGGAAATGCTCAACGAGCACACGCGTATAGCTGAGGGGACTGGTGCCGATGCTCGTTGCGGTGAGAAGACCGGTCAGCACGAGGAACCCTAACAGGCTGCCAGTGAAGAGCCCCAGCGCAGCGAAACACGCCGACAGCATGATCATGCCGACCACCGACACGACTGTGGGACCAACGCGATCCATGACGCGGCCGATGACAGGGCTCGCGAGTCCGCCCACCAGGATGCCGACCAAGGGGCCCAACGACGCTTCGCCGCGGGACCACCCATAGGTGGCTGCGATCGGCTTCATCAGCGGCCCAAGCGAATAGAAATAGAGCGAACTTATGCCGGTCGACACGCCAAGGAACGCACCTAAGAGCAAGCGCCCTTGCGTCCAAACGGTCATGTTTCGCTGATCGCTCAGCGCGGTCGTGTCATGCATCATTCCCCCAGCGCCCGTCTCTTGCGGACTACTTCGCATTCGGTCTTATCGGCCCTGGCGTTGGGACCAAGAGGCGGGCTCGACTGAAACCAGTTCGATATCGAAGGACGATAGGTTTTATTTGTAAACTTGTAAAGAGGTGTCTTAATCGCCGCAGATTTCCCAAGAAAATGAGTCGAAATCTCTCCAAACGGCAGGCTGCGCAGAAGGCTTTGACAAAGATTAGGTATATAAATAAAACTGACACTGCAGGTCAGTCACCGCCGGCTTTGAAGCCACGCTTAGCATGCGATGCGATACAAATGTTCGAGAACTCGAAATCGCTATGATGAGGAGTACCGCAATGATAACAGCTTCCGCGCCCAAAACGCGCATGCGGCTGGCCTCCGCCATCACAGCCTTGAACGTCCTCGTCGCGAGCGGCTTTTCGATTGCCGGACTTTTCAAGCCTGAATACGTTCTGCCGGCTGGGTCTGTTCAAACGGACGCGTCATTCATCTTTGCCATGTATGCCGCCGCTCGGACGCTCCCGCTCGCCTTGATGGCGTTGGCAGCAATCTATCAACGGTCGGCATCGAGCCTCACGGTTCTAGGTCTTCTCGCCGGCTTGATACAGTTCTGTGACGGGGCCGTGGGCCTCTATCAACATGACATCGGAAAAATCATCGGGCCGCTGGTCCTCGGCGCTTTGCAAATGTACGCGATCTGGATTTTGCCGAAAGATTCATGAGAAGGCATCGCACCTTATTCACAGCAGCCCCACTGCGACGTCCAGCGGATTCAGCGCGCAAACGAGGTTAAATTCCGCTGGCCTCGCGCGGGGGGCGGCGGCAGGCATCATCCGGAGAAACGAAATGGACAAGCCGACAGCAATCGTCGTGGGCGTGGGAGCGGAGCAGGGTGTCGGCGGCGCAGTCTGCCGGAAGTTCGCTTCGGAAGGATACCACGTCTACGTCGCCGGCCGCACCGAAGCCAAGATCGTCAAGGTCGTCGAAACGATCGTCAAGGCGGGCGGAAGCGCCGAGTTCGTCACAACCGATGCGACGAAGGAGTCGGAAGTCCTTGCGCTATTCGACCGCGCCTTCTCGACCGAAGAACGTACTGCGCCCGACCTGGTCGTATTCAATGCGGGCAACAACAAGCGCGTGGAATTCCGCGACGTATCTGCCGAACTGTTCGAGGATTTCTGGCGGGTCGGCTGCTTCGCGGGCTTCCTCGTCGGACGCGAGGCTGCACGGCGCCTGGTGCCGTTGGGCAGGGGCACCGTCATCTTCACCGGCGCCTCCGGCAGCATGCGGGGCAAGGCAGCCTACGGCCACTTCGCCGCCGCGAAAGCTGGTCTGCGAATGATCAGCCAAAGCATGGCGCGGGAATTCGGCCCGCAGGGCATCCACGTCGCGCACGCTGTGATCGACGGCGGCATCAACGGCGATCGTCTGCGCACTTCGCAGCCCGCCCGCGTAGCCGCAAAAGGCGCAACGGGCCTTCTGGGGATCGACGCGATCGCCGATACCTATTGGCAGATCCATCGTCAGAATCCTTCGGCCTGGACGCAGGAGATTGATCTGCGTCCCTCGGTCGAAGTGTTTTAAGCCTGGTCGTCGGAAAGGTCTGCCAAGGAGAAGACGTCACGTGAGCGATCTGCGCGTATTGACGTATCTGCCGAGCCCTCGGCTCTGGAAGGCGACGATCGCCGCGCGGTTGTGCGGGATCGACGTCGAAGTGCGCGGCGACCGCGACGTGGCGCTGAAGGATTGGTTGTGGGACTTCGACGCGAGGCCGCTCGAGCCGGCCGAGCGCGAGCCGTCCGCGGGCTTTGCGCGCGAGGCGCGCAAGGGCTTCTCGGGCGGCGTCCTATTCAAGACCGATGCCTTCCTGAAGGCGCATCCGTTCGGAACGGTGCCGGCGGCGTTCAGTCCGGATGGCCGGATCGGCGTCTTCGAGTCCAACAGCATCATGAGGCTCGTCGCTCGACTGGGGGAGGCGAACTTTCCGCTGTACGGACGCGACCCGTTCGAGGCCTCGCGCATCGACGGCTTCCTGGATGCGAGCCTGGGTTTTGCCAATGAGACGCAGCGCTATCTGCTGTCGCTGCGCGACGACACCGTGACGACCGACATCCATGATCGGACCGCGGATGCCTTCGCCGGTTACATGTCTGGCATCGACCGCGCGCTCGCGACCGGAGGCCTCAACATCGTATCGGGCGACCTGTCGCTCGCCGACATCTGCTTCGTCTGCGAGCTGGCGTTGCTGTCGGGCGAGCGGCGCAGCCATGCCGCGCTCGCCCGCATCGGCAGGCCGTCGATCTTCGCGACCAAGATCGACGCAGTCTATCCATACGCCTTCGTGCACTTCAACCGGCTGCTCGACCATCCCGCCTTCGCTCCAGACCTCGGTCCCTACGTCATAACGGCGGGGCTGAGGCCGCATGCGCCATAGTCGCAACGGCCGGCACCAATATTTCAGCAAAGGAAAAGCGATAATGAAATACGCCCATCTCGATTTCGTCGGCGACATCGCGCGCGTCACGCTCGACCACCCGACCGGCAACCGCATCAACTTCGCCATGCGGGCCGAGCTTCACGATACTTTCGAGCGCATCGACGACAGCCCTGCAAAGGCCGTGCTGGTCCGGGCAGAGGGAGCCGATTTCTGCCTAGGTGGCGACGTGCGCGAGTGGCCCGGAATCCCGGCGCACGAATTGCGCCCTAGGATCGAAGTGTTTGCAAAAGCACTTGAACGACTCGAGGCGCTGAAGGTTCCGTCGGTCGCGGCGGTCCACGGCAGCTGCATGGGCGGCGGCTTCGAACTGGCGCTCAGCTGCGATTTCATCGTCGCTGCACGATCAGCCCGCTTCGCGTTTCCGGAGGCCCGCGTCGGCATCATGACGTTGCAGGGAGGAGTCATGCAGCTTGCGGAGCGCATCGGCCGGACGAAGGCCATCGAAGCGGTGATGCTCTCGGAGCCGCTCCCGGCCGAGCAACTGGCGGACTGGAACGTCGTGAACCGCGTCGTCGAGGACCATGAGCTCGCCGCGTCGGCCGAGGCGTTCGCGGAGCGGCTGACTGCCAATCTGTCCCAGACGAACGCCGCGACCAAGGAGCTACTGTCGCAATGGCGGAACAAAGGCTACCGGCACGCCAAGGACGCACTCTACGATATCTCGATGCCGCTGTTCGACGCGCCCGACGTGCAGGCGCGGCTGGTGGCGGCTGCCGAAGGGATGAGGAAGGTCTCGAAGTAGCGCGAGCTACTTTCGAAGTCCGGTCGACGTCGATCATGATCCCCGGCGACCTAGATCGTGCGATCGGCAATGATGACGTACGGCACAGCGCGGCTTGCCGTCGAGGAACGGGGTGAAACTGGTCAGGAAAGAATGACGATTATGCTCGGGGCGGCGGGAGGGATTGGCGTCGCCATTTGCGAATTCGGGGCGGTCGATTGCACGCGAGCGTGTGCTTGGACGACAAGGTCCCTTCGCCTCGAGCGAGCGAGCAACCTCCTCGAAGTCTGCGACGAGGGTGCGGGCGACACTCATCCGCGAGTCGAGCCGATAGATTTTTCGCGGGCTATCTCTGGAAGGGCACGAAGCGGTTGATTTAGGAGGATGCAGGCTTCCAGGAGTGGCGCGGCCCTGTAGACTAGATTACGCTGCTTAGCAAACCTTACTCACTGTTGGGCAGCATCGAATCTTTCACGCGACTTCAAGACTTCGCCCAGGTGTTCGTTCGCCCAAAGGCTGAGGGGTTCTATCGCTTGCCGCAGGGTATGTCCGAGTGGGGTCAGAGCATAGTCGACCCGAGGCGGCGTGGTTGGTTGCACCGTGCGAGTTACGAAGCCGTCGCGCTCCAGGCCGCGAAGCGTAAAGGTAAGCATGCGCTACGAGATGCCGCTGACGGTGCGTTTGATCTCATTGAATCGCCTTGGTCTATGTCCAAGCAACACCACGATCAGCACAGTCCATTTGTCTGCCACCCGAGCGAGGATGGAATTGAAAGCGCGACAGTCATGACTGTCGGCGTTGGGCAGTTGAACAGTCACATGCATGTTCCTAGGGGCTAGTCGTGTGCGTTCTTGTGGCGGCTAACACAGGTATCTAGTTTGTGCCAGGTCGCAGCTTGCTATCGGGCCTTCCGCGGCATGCTGCGACGCTAGGTAGAGCGGGGATGCCACCATGCCACAAACTTTCGCAGCAGCGGGCGTTTCGGATGCGTTCGACTGCACGTTGGCCTTGATCGACTGTTTTGTCGACGGCAGCCTCTTGGCCGTAGCTTAAACTTAATCGCTTCAAATCCTCAAGATTGGCCGGGAGTTAAATGATGACTGCAATATCGGTTATAGTCGGGAGCACGCGCGAAGGGCGCTTTTCTGAAAAGCCTGCTCGGTGGATCTTCGATCATCTAAAGCAACGTGAAGGAGTTGACGCGCGATTGCTTGATCTTCGCGACTTTCCGATGCCGTTCTTCGATCAACCATTCACGCCGGCGACACCTGGCCGTCCGCGCTTCGCGAACGAGGTGGTGCAGCGCTGGACCTCCGCAATAGCCGAATCCGACGGCTTCATCATTGTCACGCCGGAATATAATTACGGGCCCTCAGCCGTTCTCAAAAATGCGATCGACTGGGTCTATTCCGAGTGGCGGCGCAAGGCAGTAAGCTTCGTGAGCTATGGCGTCATGGGGGGTGTGCGGAGCGTTCAGCAGCTTCGCGAGAACGTCGTCGAACTGCAGCTCGCCCCCGTGAAGTCCTCGGTACACATTCCGGCGCCGACGTTGTTCGCACACTATCAAGGCGGTGATGTCGAAGCCGGGCTTACAGAATTGGCGGCTCCCGCCAATGCGATGATCGACGACCTGCTTTGGTGGACAACGGCCTTGAAGGCCGCCCGTGCCGCAGCCTGAATCATCACCCGTTTTGAGCCACCGAGGAGACCCAAATGGCTTTTCCCGTTCCGAAGCACGAGCCCGCGCACGGCCGGCCGATAGTTTCTCGTACGCGCGGCGCAACACACGGTCCTCTTACGCGCTTGATGAGTCCAGGGGATCTGGGACAGGTCCTAAAGCCCTTCGTCTTTCTCGACCTCGTGGATCACGAAGGCGAACCCTTCGCGGGTTCGCTGCATCCCCACTCCGGCATCGCCACCCTGAGCTATCTTTTGGAGGGCGAAGTCAGATACATCGATTACGATGGCTCTGAAGGCGTGCTCCCTGCCAAGGGCGTGGAATGGATGCAGGCCGGGCGCGGCATGTGGCACGGCGGCGGGCTGGAGAAGGCGGGCCGTACGAGAGGGTTTCAGCTTTGGATCGCGCTGCCGCCGGAGCTCGAATTGGGACCGGCCAGCAGCGTCTATCAAACCCCAGAACATGTCCCTACCGCAGGTCCGGCGCGCGTCCTTCTTGGCAGTCTCGGCGGCATTTCCAACGCTCTGCTATCGTCCGGCTCTGTCGTCTATCTTGCGGTCCAGCTAAAAGCGGGCGAGCGCTGGCGATTTGATCCGTCACCCGGCCACACTGTGCTTTGGGCGGCTGTGGCGAAGGGCAGCATCTCCGTTCCTGAGATGCTGCAGCACGGTGAACTGGCCGTGTTTGCACCCTCGCAGGACAGCGTCGAGTTCGAGGCGGTCACCGACGCTGAATTCGTCGTTGGCTCGGCAGTCCCGCACCCGCACGAGCTCGCGCTCGGGAATTACTCCGTACACACTTCCCCCGACACGCTGCGGGCAGGCGAGACCGAAATAGCTTCGATCAAAAAGCAACTGATCCAGGAGGGCCGGCTCCAAGTGACAAAGGCGTAGAGGCCGAAGGGCTTGCAACGCAAAGCGTCAGCTTCGGACAGTATCCACTTTCGCAGTGCCTGAACGTCGTGCAACTTCGCTTTGGATTCGCGAATCAAAAGGTAGTATGTGAAAGCGCAGGCAATTGACGTTCTGAAAAGACTAGTCAGACGATCGGCTTGAACGAGGGGCGAGTCCACGCGCTCAGCTACAACGCTCCTTCGGCGAATAGGATCAGGACGCGCTCGCACCGTTCACTGACTTCGCTGCGGCCGGCGAACGACCCGGAGCGGTGGCCGGCTGAAGCGCAGCCGGGTTGCGTGGCGGACACTCGACGGAGCTCGGGCGAAGGTGGGCTCGTTTCTAGAGCGTCACGCCAGATCGAAGGACAGCGTCCCCAGACCTTGGATGGTGCTTTCGATCTTGTCGCCCGCCTTCAGCCAGACCTGCTTTTCCTTCGGATATCCGAGGATGACGCCGGACGGCGTGCCGGTGAAGATGATGTCGCCGGGTTCGAGAGCGAATAGCCGTGACGTGTAGGATATCACCTTCTGTGGATTGAAGATGAACTTCGTCGTGTTGACCGATTGCCGGACCTCGCCGTTCACCCGCGTTTCGAGATTCAGATTGTTGGGATCGACCTGGTCGGCCGAGACGAAATAGGGGCCGATCGGAGCGAAGCCATCGAGCGTCTTGCCGATCATCCATTGGCCGCCCTTCTCCAACTGCAGATCCCTGGAGGAGAAGTCGTGGCCTACGGCATATCCCGCGACGTAGGAGAGTGCATCCTCGACGGATACGTTGCTCGCGCGCCGGCCCATCACCACGACGAGTTCGGTCTCGTAGTCGAACTTGTAGGAAACGTCGCGGGGAGGCAGCTTGATCGTGGTCTTATGAGGGGCGAGCGTGTTGTTGTACTTGTTGAACAGGATCGGCTCGGCGGGCAGCTTCTCGCCCGATTCCTGCACGTGTTCGCGGTAGTTCAGGCCCACGCAGACGATCTTGCCCGGATTCGCGAAAAGGCGTCCGAACTTTATGGCCGCCTCGTCCCGTAAGGCGCCCTTTGCCTTCGGCGACTTGGATGCGGCTTCGACCAGCGCGTTCAGGTTGGCGATGCCGCCGCCAGTAAGGAGCGCCTCGAGCGTGAGCGGGGCAGGCATGGCGAGGATTCTCGCTGCCGCCGCGACGTCCAGCACGCCGGTCTTCGTCTTCACTCCCAACGTCTCGCTTCCATCGTTCTGCTGGATCGAGAGCAAGGTGAGATTGCGGGGAAGTTCGCCGCCGCCGGTCTGACGCGGCTTCTTGGCTTCGGCGGCCTGCGCCGCGACGTTCGCGGTGGCGAAAGCGGCCGCGGCGAGACCGGCCTTCATGAGATTGCGACGGGACTGCATGGGTTTTCTCCGTGTTTGGTGATGCCGTTGTCGTTGAAGATGTGTCTGGCCAGACGTCACTGCGGTCGTGGGGACCGCTTGAGATCGTCGTAGACGGCCGCCACGAAGCGGTCGGCGGTCGTGGCCTTGCCGCCCGGAAGCGGATCGAGGCCGCCATTGACCTTGAGGACGTACGGGGTGGTCAGCTTGGCGGCGAGAACGTCGTCCCTGCTCTTGCCCTCCCGAATGGCGTCGAGCACCTTCCGCTTAACGTCGAGCATGACTTCCCGATAGAATCTCAGGTCGTCGCGACTAACGATGCCGCCGTGACCCGCGAGCAGCTTGGTGTTCGGACCGGAGTGCGCTTCGAGCACGGAGAGCGCATCCAGGGTGCCGTCCACCGATCCGCCTTCCTGCAGGTCGATGAACGGGTATCCGTAGTTCCTGTAGAAATCGCCGACCATGATGACGTCCGACTTGTCGAACTTTATCATGGTGTCGCCGTCGGTATGGGCGTTCTTCACCGGAATGAGCTCGATGGTTTCGTCCGCCATCCAGATCTTCACCGGAGGACCGAAGCCGTAGGTGATGGTGGGCAGTCGCGCCGGGTCCTTGGTAGAGACGCTATCTTCCGGCGGCTGCGGCTTGATCATGGCGCTCCTGGCTTCCTCGCGCGCCAGGATGATCGCGCCTTCTTTGGCGAAGTTCGCGTTGCCTGACACGTGATCGCGGTGCGCGTGCGTGTTGGCCAGATACTTGATCGGTGCTTTGCTGATGGCCCGGATGGCCTGGAGCAACTTGTCGGACAGGCGGGGATAGGAGGCATCGACGACGAAGATTCCGTCGGCGCCAGTGTACACGCCGATCCGCCCGCCCGCACCGTCTGGGTGCAGAGGGTCGATGTTCTTGGAGGCCGTCAGGCTGTAGAAGTTTGGCGCGACCTGTTGTGTGAAGATATCGATCTTGTCGAAATCCAGATTCTGCGAGTTCGCGAACTGAGGTGCCGCAAGCAGAAGCGCGGCGCTCAGACCGAGTCGTTTCAACATGTCTTTCTCCCGGTTCGCCGCGAGCATCGATCTCTCGCGGAGCGTTTTCCATCCCCATGCGACGAGGAGCGCTTGCTCGCCCTCATTCGCGGTTTGCATTCTGACGGGCAGGACCGGGCGAAATCGGTGCGGCCCGCTGCGGAGGCAGACAGCTGCTCGAACGGATGCCGAAAGGATCGACATCGTTCGACTCACGGCATGGCGTCGGATAGTTGAGTATGCCACCTTCTTAGACTCAGCACGCCAGAGGGGATGCGTCAAGTGCGGGCATATGCAACTAATTGGCCATGCTCGGTCGGTTTCGGATCGCCGCTGCGGAAGGTGGGCGAGCGACCGCGGCAATGTCGATGGTTTCAGGAGAATCGAAATTAGGTTGCTTCGCGCGTCAGCGCACGGGTGAGCGAAGGCCGGAGGCCTAGCTGCCGGCGTGCTTCGATCGAGCCCGCTTCGCCAGGAACAGCGCGCCGAACTCTTCCGAAGCAACGAAGCTCAAGACCTTCCGTAGCTCGGCCGCCTTCTTCCGCCCGAATGCGGCTTCGAAGCCGTCCTGCGCGGTACGCCAGAGGCGCATCGCTTCCGCGAGCTTATGACGGCCCTGGGTGGTCAGAAGGACCCGTTTCACCCGGCGGTCGTCGACGTCCGGGTCGAGTTTGACCAGTCCGTCGCGGACGAGCGGCTTCAGAGTGTGGCTCAACGCCGAGAGGTCCATGATGATCGCGTCGGCCAGCTCCCGCATGGTGGGCGCATCTAGATGGTGGATCTGAGCCAGAAGCGAAGACTGGGTGGCCTTCAGGCCGCACGGCGAAACCACCTCGTCGTAGAGTTGGCCCATGCGCCGCGTCGCCTGGCGGAGCACGGCGTTGTTGCAGCCGTTCGGATCGATGTCGGATTTCCTCAAGTCGCTGGACCTGTCCGTTGCGAGATCTTGCGTTCCTGCAGGCCTCGATGGAGGCATATGCCACATTTCTCAGATTGGGCATACGCTTTTCGTGGTGACCACCGCCGGGTTCACCGCGTGTCTCACAGGCTGAGAGACCAAGACGCGCGTTCTCGGCGCGGCTCGAGACGGCGACGGAGAGCGACTGCCTTCGGGACATGATATCGAACTTGGCGAACTTCACTTTCAGAGTGACGGCCCGCCCTCCGTTGCCTGTGCCTTCGCAGTGTCGGCAGACCTTGCTCCTTCCTCCGCTTCTGGCGAACAGACTACGCGTATGGACATCGGTCTTATCCTGGTGCGCCGCAACATGCGGCGGGTACCCGTCGTCCGACGGGGCGTGCCTATCGTGTCGAGTATTGGCGAATTGTCGGATCCCTCCCGACCGCCCGAAATGCAGGATTCAGTTGTCTCCTGGGCGAGGCTTTGCGAGGATGCCCGAAAATCAAGGCTCGGAAGGTCAACGTGGCATTGGTACAGAACCACAGATTCGTCAGATCTGTAGGCGGCAAGCTGACGTCGTCCTTCATTGCCGAGGTCGGCAATAACAGGATCGAGATGCTTCAGCGCGAGACGACCGGTAGGGTCCATTGGCGCTTCAGGCAGCCATCCCTGACGTTGCTCTGGTGGCGCAACGGCATGCAACGGCTCAATGCCAGGATCGATGGCCGCAGCATCACGCAGGAGCTTTCGCCGCAAGCGAGCCTCGGTATATTCCCTCCGGATACATTGATCGAGGCCGAGCTCGAGGTGTCTCCGTGCTGCGACTATGCCATCGCGTTCATCGACCCGGCCTTCGTGTATTCCCGGATCCAGGCGCGCATCACCGAGCCGGTCGCCGGGTTCTCCCATGAAGCATTGGAGCGGGGTCTGTCGGAGCTGCGCGAGGAGTCAGGAACGCCCGACGGCATCTTCGACCTGTTGTTCGAAGGCTGGACGATCCAAGCGTTGGGCCACATGGCGCGCGTGTCGGGGGCTTCCTCCGAGCGAACGCGCGTCGCGCGAGGAGGTCTGCCCGGCAGGAGCGCGCGTCGTCTCGACGAATACGTCCGGAGCAATCTGTCCCAGCGCATCGAACTGGCCGAGCTTTCCGACGTTTCCGGTCTCAGCAAGCGCCAGCTTTTGAGGGCTTTTCCGCAGAGTTTCGGACTGACGCCGCATCGCTACGTTCTATCGCTTCGGGTGGACGAAGCGAAGCGGCGGCTCGCGGACACCGAACAGCCGATCACGGATATCGCGCTGTCGTGCGGGTTCGGAAACGCCCAGCATTTCGCCACGCGTTTCCGCAAGGCCACGGGTCTGACGCCGTCGGAGTACCGTCGCAGGCATCTATCGTAGAAAGATAAAGATATTGTCGTCGCGGCGTGAATTGAAACGTCGAGGCGTTCGGAGAAAAGCGGCGCCGCGATTCCCTGCGTAGCTTGGTCCCTCAACGAGAGCCGTCGCGATAGACGATGGTCCGTCCGGGGAGAAACACGCATGTTCGGGGCGAATTGCCGCGTCGCGGCGCTATCAATTTTGTTTGCAGCAACCGCGGTCACTGCAGTGCCGGCTCAGGACGCCGCGCCGGTCAAGCTCGGGCTCGTCCTTCCGCTCAAGGGAATCTGGGCCGAGCCCGCAGCGAACATCGAGCGTGGCTTCCGCGTCGCGGTCGCGGAATTCAGCGGAAAGGTCGCGGGCCGGCCGGTCGAGATCGTGATGGCCGACGACGAGCTCACGCCCAACGTCGCGGTCCAGCGATTCAACAAGCTGGTCCAGCTGGACAAGGTCGATATCGTGGCCGGCGGCGTCAGCTCGAGCGTGGCGATCGCGCTTTCCGAACTTGCCGATCGGGCCAAGAAACCTTTGGTCCTGACGAATTCCCATGCCGACGAGATCACCGGAAAACTCTGCAGTCCGTTCGTCGCACGCACATCGTTCAGCGCGAACGCATTCCAGTACGGTGCCGGAAACTACTGGGCGAAGAAGGGGGCGAGGAAGGTCGTTACCATGGGCGGCGACTACTCGGCCGGACACGCCTTCCTGGAGGCGTTCAAGCGCGGGTTCGAGGAGGGCGGTGGCACGGTCGTGCTGCAGATATGGACGCCTTTTCAGACTACGCGCGACTGGAGCGCGGCGCTGACGCAGGCGTCGAACGCCGGCGCGGAGTTCATCTACGGCTACTACGCCGGCAACGAAGCCGTCCAGGTCGTCAAGCAGCACGCCGACTTCGGTCTGCGCGAGAAGCTGCCGCTCATCGGGGATCAGTGGCTCTTCGGTGAGGCCGGCTGGCCGGCGCTCGGCGACTTGGTTATCGGCGCGAAGTATGTCGCTTCCTACAATCCCGACGCGACGAGCGACGCCAACAGGAAATTCGTGATGGCCTATCGCGACATGTTCAAGCTGGATCCGGACGTCAACGCGTCGCTCGGCTACGACAGCGGCAAGGCGATCATGCTGACGCTCGAGAAGCTGGGTGGCAAGATGCCGGCGGATCCCGCGCAGTTCATCGCGGCCATGCGGGAGCTGAACTACGAAGCGCCCCGCGGCAACCTGCATTTCACGGCCTTCAACAGCGCCCATCTCGAGAAGGAGTATCTGATCGAAGTGGTCAAGGGCCCCGACGGAAAGCCGCAGAGGAAGGTGATCGACGCGTTTCCGGGCGGCGACGACCTACCGGGCTGCACCAAGAGCTTCTGACTGATCGGCTCCCCTGAAATCGACCGCCGGTGGCACCCATGCAGATGTTGCTACTCCAATTGCTCAATGGACTTCAGCTCAGCATGCTGATCTTCCTGCTCGCGGCGGGACTGACGTTGATCTTCGGATTGATGGAGATCCTCAATCTCGCCCACGGTGCGTTCTTCACCGTGGGGGCCTACGCCGGATGGCTCATCGCGAAGGCCACGGGGTCATTCTGGATCGCGCTGGTGGCCGCGCCTTTGATACCGTTCGTCGCCGGCGTCGCGCTGCAGGCCTTGGTGCTTCAGCCGCTCATACGGCGAGGGCGTTCCTCGCATCTCGACATGGCGTTGTTGACGTTCGGACTGCTCTTCGCCACTGCCGGGACGGTCGAGTATTTCTTCGGCTCGAGCTTCTACAGCATCGTCACGCCTCCCGTGCTGTCGGGGCAGGTCGCGCTGCTGGGGGTGGGCTATCCCGTCTATCGGCTCTTCGTCATCGCCGTCGGTCTGGCGGTCGCGCTCCTCCTCGCCGTCGTCATCGACCGCACGCTCGTCGGCGCGACGCTTCGGGCCGGGGTCGCCAATAGGGAAATGGTCACGGCTCTCGGGATCAATGTGAACGTGGTGTTCGCGCTGGTGTTCGGTGCCGGCGCTGCCTTGGCCGGCTTCGCCGGGGTGATCGCGGCGCCCATCATGAGCGTCTATTCGCAGATGGGCATCGGCATCGTCGTCACGACCTTCGTTGTGGTCGTCGTCGGCGGCCTGGGGAACCTCAAGGGTTCGTTCTACGGCGCGCTCTTCGTCGGAATGACGGACGCGCTGGCGCAGGCGTATCTGCCCGAAGCCGAATTGTTCGCCATCTACATCCTGCTGGTGGGAATGATGACCTTCCGCCCGCAGGGTCTCTTCGGATCGACGGGACGGGTGGCATGACGGATGACACCGCGATGCTTCGCGCGACCACTTCCACTATCGCCGGACCGGCGGATCGCGCCGGTCTCCTGACGGCAGGATTGGCAGTCGCGTGCGTGCTTCTCGCGATCGCGCTGCCGACGTTCTGTTCGGATTACGTACTCACGATCGCCGTGGAGGTTCTGATCGCCGGGGTGTTCGCCGCCGGGCTCAATCTTCTGATCGGATACACCGGTCTGTCGTCTGCCGGGCATGCGATGTTCTACGGCCTGGGCGGATACGGGATCGGGATCGGTACCGCGATATACGGTTGGCCGCTGTGGGCGTCGGTCCCCGTCACGCTCTGCTGCGTCGGCGTCATCGCCGCCCTGGTCGGCGCGATCTGCACGCGGACAAGGGGCGTGGAGTTCCTGCTCATCACGCTCGCGTTCTCCCAGATGTTCTACGGAGCCGCGATCAAAATGCGCCTGACCAACGGCACCGACGGGATGGCCGGAGTTCCGCGGCCTGATCTCACGCCGCTCGGGATCAGCGCGGAGAGCCCCGCGGTCTTCTACTACTACGTCGCTTTCGTCGCGGTGATGGTGCTGCTTCTGCTCTTGCGCGTCGTTCGATCGCCGTTCGGCAGCGTTCTGATCGGAATCCGGGAGAACGAGCGCAGGACGATCGCGATGGGTTACGCGGTCGGCGCGTACAAGATCGGAGCGTTCACCATCTCCGGCGTGATCTGCGCCGTGGCGGGCATCCTGCAGTCCCAGTACACCTATTTCATCAATCCGGACTCCATGAGCTGGCAGTCGAGCGGCGAGGGCATCCTGATGGTGATCATCGGCGGCGCCAACGCGGTTCTGGGACCCTTCATCGGCGCGGCGGTGTTCGTCGTGGTCAAGCAGGTGCTCAGTCTGATCACCGGCGAATATAACCTCTTCTTCGGAATCTTCTTCATGCTCGTCGTCGCGTTCTTCCGCGGCGGCGTCGTGGGAGCATTCCGGACCCTGATCGGAAGACGCCATGAGCGCGCTTGAAGTACGGCACCTCAGGAAGGCGTTCGGGGGTCTCGAAGTCATCGCCGACCTGAATCTCGTCATCCCGGAAGGTCAGCGTCACGCCATCATCGGTCCCAACGGTGCGGGCAAGACGACCTTCCTCAATCTCATCACCGGCTGGCAGCCTCCGAGCGGCGGGGAGATCCTCGTTCACGGCGTGCCGATCCGGCAAGGTCGTCCCGACCTCGTCACGCGGAGCGGTCTGTCGCGCTCGTTCCAGAAGAACATGCTGCTGGAAAGCGTCACGGTCCTCGAGAACCTGAGGGTCGCATGCCAGGCGCTGGACCCCTCGCGTCATTCGTTCTTGCGGTCGTCGAAGGCGTTTCCGGACGTGATCAGGCGCGCGCGCCGGGCCGCCGAGAAGATGCTGCTGGACGACTGCCTCGATCGATTGGTCAAGGAGCTGTCCTACGGACAGAAGCGCCAGCTCGAGGTCGCGATCGCGCTCTGCGCCGAACCGAATATCCTTCTGATGGACGAGCCGGCGGCTGGCACGTCACCGTCCGAGCGGGCCAACCTTGTGCGGTTAATAAAAGGTCTCCCGTCGGACCTCACGATCCTGCTGGTCGAACACGACATGGACGTCGTCTTCGCGACTTGCGAGATCATCACCGTGCTGACCTACGGCAGGGTTCTGATCACCGGCACCAAGGAACAGGTGAGGTCGGACCCGCTCGTCGTGGAAGCGTATCTGGGGCGTCAGCATGCTTAGCGTCCACGAGATCCACACCTACTACGGTGAGAGCCACATCCTGCAGGGCGTGAGCCTGTCGGTCGCGCCGTCGCAATGCGTCGCGCTGCTTGGCCGCAACGGGGCGGGAAAGACGACGACGCTGCGCTCGATCCTGGGATTGACGCCCGTCCGCCGGGGCGAGATCAGCTTCAAGGGATCGCGGATCACCGGGATGCCGACGCACCGCATCGTGAGGCTGGGTATGTCCTTTGTGCCCGAAGACCGCGGGATCTTCGCCACGGTCACGGTGGACGAGCACCTTGCCATCGCGCGGAATGCCTGCAGGCGGCGGCCGGGACGGCGGGACGCGGAGTATGTCTTCGGCATATTTCCGAGACTGGCCGAACGTCGGGGCAGCCTCGGAGGGCAGCTATCAGGCGGCGAGCAGCAGATGCTCGCCATCGGGCGCGCGCTCATCGCGGCGCCCGATCTGATGGTGCTCGACGAGCCGAGCGAAGGGCTCGCTCCGGTCATCGTGGAGACCCTCGAGGCGGTGCTGCGCGCGGTGAAGGCCGCGGGCACGCCGATCCTGCTCGTCGAACAGAACTACCACCTGGCTACGCGGCTCGCCGACCACGTCTACGTGCTCAATCAAGGCACCGTGAAGTTCTCGGGGCCAACACGGGCTCTTCTGGATCGCGACGACATCTGCCGGACCTACCTCAGCGTCTAGGTCGGCAGGACGAAACGGAAATCTAGCAAGGAAGAACGACATGGCAGGGCCTCTCGACGGTGTACGCGTGCTGGATCTTACGGGAGTGGTCTCCGGTCCGTACGCGACGATGTTCCTCGCGGACCAGGGCGCCGACGTCATCAAGATCGAACCGATCGGCGGCGACATCACCCGGCGCAGCCGCGTGACGATCGACAAGGCCGGCGAATTCTCCGCGCTCTTCATATCTTCGAACCGCGGCAAGCGCTCGCTGTCGATCGACGTCAAGAGCGAGGCCGGGCGCGAGGTGCTGGCGAAGCTCGTCGCGGAGTCGGACGTGCTGGTGCAGAACTTCCGGCCGGGAACGATGGAGCGTCTCGGTCTGGGTCCGGGCGAACTCATGGGGCGGCATCCGCGGCTCATCTACGTGTCGATCAGCGGGGTGGGCGACACCGGTCCCTATGTGAAGAAGCGGGTGTACGACCCCATCATCCAGGGCCTGTCCGGCTTCTGCGACATTCAATCGCAGCCGGTCACCAACCGACCGCAGATGATCCGGACGATTGTCTGCGACAAGACGACGGCGGTGTTCACGGCTCAGGCCGTTTCCTCGGCGCTCTACGCGCGCGAGCGGACCGGCAAGGGCGATCATATCCAGGTCGCGATGCTCGACGTCATGATCTCCTATCTGTGGCCCGAAGGGATGATGCAATACACGGTCGTGGGCGCCGAGGCGGGAGCGCCCGATCCGACCGACCGGCCCGATCTCGTCTTCAAGACGAGCAACGGATACATCACGGCCGGCACCATCTCCGACTCCGAATGGCAAGGCTTCTGCAGGGCGACCGGCGACCCGGAGCTTGCCGGCGATGCGCGGTTCGCGACGCCGACGGGACGGTCGATCAACGCCACTGCCCGCATCAACAAGATGGCCGAATACATCGGCCGGCACACGACTGCCGAGTGGCTCGAGCGGCTGGATGCGGCGGACGTGCCCTGCGCGCCGATCCTGCGTCGGGGTGAGATCATCCAGAACGAACAGGTCGTCGCCCGCGGCATCATCGAGGAGTTCGATCAACCTTCCGTCGGCCGCGTCCGGCAGCCGAAGCCGGCGGCTCGCTTCTCCGCCAACGCGGCGGCCATCGGCGGCCCGGCACCCCGCATCGGAGAGCACACGCGCGATGTGCTCGCCGAACTCGGATACGGACCGGCCGCCATCGACAAGATGATCGGCGACAAGGCGGTCCGCACAGCATGACCGGCGACAGGTTGGTGGAAAAGGAGATCGCCACATGAAGGCTCAGAGGAAGGTGGCGCTGCTGGTCGGGGCGGGTGACGCGATCGGAGCCGGCGTCGCGAGACGCTTCGCGCAGGGCGGCTACGCCATCTGCATCGGCAGGCGCGAAGCTGACAAATCCAAAGCGCTCATCGCCGAGATCGAAGCCGCCGGAGGCTACGCGCGGGCGTTCAGCACCGACGCCCGGAAGGAGGCCAGCGTGAGATCGCTGTTCGCCGAGGTGGAGGAAGAGGTCGGCCCCGTCGAGGTGTGTCTGTTCAACGCGGGATCGAACGTGAAGAAACCTCTTCTGGAGACCTCCGAAAAGCTGTTCTTCAAGGCGTGGGAGCTTGCCTGCTTCGCGGGCTTCCTTGTCGGTAGGGAAGCCGCCGCGCACATGGTGCCGCGGGCGCGCGGCACCATTCTCTTCACTGGCGCGACTGCCAGCGTGCGCGGCGGCAAGGAGTTCGCGGCGTTCTCCTCGGCCAAGTTCGGCCTGCGGGCCGTCTCGCAAGCCATGGCGCGCGAGCTCGGGCCCAGCAACGTGCACGTCGTGCACCTGCTAATCGACGCCGGCGTCGACAGCGAGGCGATCCACCAACGCATCAAGGCGGCTACAGGCGTCGACGCCGCCGACATTCCGCCCGACAGCTTGACGAAGACGTCGTCCATCGCCGAGGCCTACTGGTTCCTCCACCATCAGAGCCGCGACGGTTGGACCCACGAACTCGATCTGCGTCCCTCAGTGGAGACTTGGTGAGATGACTGGCAAGCTCGTTCTTTGGGGAGTGGGAACGACGCGCACCATCCGCGTGCATTGGGCGCTTCACGAACTAGGCCTCGATTACGAAACACGTCCGATCCTGCCTCGTTCAGGTCAGACCAAGACGCCCGAATATACGGCGCTGAACGCCCGGCAGAAGATTCCGTTGTTGGAGGATGGTGACTTCAGGATCGGCGAAAGTGCTGCCATCGTGGCCTATCTTTCGCAGACCTACTCGACGCCGGAGCATTGCCTCATCCCGCAGGACAAGTCGCTGCAGGCGCGGTGGCTCGAGTGGTGCTTCTTCGTTGTCGCCGAACTGGACTCGACGAGCCTGTACGTGATGAGGCGCCACGGAACCAACAACGGTCTGGCGCACATCTATGGCGCGGCGCCGATCGTCGTGACCAAGGCCGCGGAGTATTTCCGGGAGCAGTTGCGCCACGTCGAGACCGCACTTGCCGACGGCCGCAAATACCTCATGGGCGACCAGTTCACCACGGCCGACATTATCCTTACCACCTGTTTGACATGGGCGATCGATTATGGCGTCGGCATCTGCGACAACGCGAAGCCCTACCTGGAGCGGACGCGGAAGCGACCCGCCTACGTTTCCGCAGCCGCTATGAACAAGGCCGTCATTTGAACCGGGAGGCCGAGGCTCGCGCTATTGTGATCGAGCCGGTCCGTCGATTAGTTGATTACTCAAGCAAAGTAGGGTTCCTGTCGTCGCGTGTCGATGTCGGACGTCGGGAGCGAGCGAATGCGATCTTGCGGATACTACGGCCTGTTGGCTTTGCTTGTGGCCGCTGTTTTAATCCTTGCGCCGCTTCGTCATGGGCGATCAGCGACGCAGGCCCCCAGTGAAGGAGCACCGCCAATGTCCACCTCGAAAGAAACACACGATGGATCCAGCGATTTCAGGATGGTCGACGTACCCTACGGTCCTGCGACGAAAATCACCATCGAACGGCGCGGGCAGATTGTTCTAATCGGAATCAATCGTCCGGACATCAACAATCGTCTGGATCCCGAGGCGACCGAAAGCCTGGCCAGAGCGTATTTCGACTATGATCGAGACCCGTCGCTACGCGTAGCGGTGCTTTTCGGGTACGGCGACCGATTCTCGCAAGGTGTCGATGTGGATGCGTTCGGCGCCTTCGCCAAGACTGGCAAGCCCCTGATGAGCGGCGATGGTTTTATCGACCCGCTCGGTCGCAGGAAGCCACTGCTAACCAAGCCGCTCATCGCCGTCGTGCATGGCGATACCTGGAACATGGCGCACGAACTCCTTCTTGCTGCCGACATCCGCGTGGCATCCGAAGACACCGATTTCGGCCAGGACGAGAACACCCATGGTCGATTCCCCGGAGGGGGTGCGACAGTTCGGTTCCCGCGAGAAGCAGGTTGGGGAAATGCGATGCGCTACATTCTTACGGGGGACCATTGGACCGCACGGGACGCCTATCGCATGGGCGTGGTCCAGGAGATCGCGCCTAGCCGGCAGGCGGCGCTCGATAAGGCGATTGAGATCGCGTTGAAGATCGCCGCATGCGGTCCGCTCTCAATCAAGACCTCGCTCGCTTCGGCTCGGGAGGCCGTCGACGAGTCCCAGGCGCTGGCCCTGTCGAAACTCGATGGGCTCTATCGTGACTTGTTCAAGACCCGCGATTTTAAGGAAGGGCGCGATGCAGAAGCAGCCGGCCGACCTCCGGTCTACGAAGGACGCTAGGAAGATCGCGCAACGGACGATTACCGTAAGGACGGTAAAACGCAGCGGGCAGGCCCGCAATAATCCTATGTCGGCGGCGCGGAGCCTGCTTGAGGGTGGCCACTTAACGCTCAAGCAGGTCGCCGCATTCTGCGGCTTCGTCGACGCGAACATATCAGGCGCATCTTCATGTGCCACGCCTGCCGAGTATCGGAAGCGGTATGTCGCAGTGGACAGCCGTTGGACACCCAGCGACACCCGGTTTGTATCGTCCCCAGGCTTAACTTTATCGGTGTGAGCAGCTCCCGCTAGGCGACGCCAAAATCGAACGGGAATTAAGATTCTCGCAGGCGCCGCCGGGGCAATCCGAGCCGTTGCATTAGATTTCAGTTAGCCGGGCCTTGCAAGGCCGTTTTAGGTGTCCATATGCTTGAGTACTCAACCAATGGAGTTTCTCACCAATGACTAACACTTCAAACAAAAAGCCCGTCGCGGTCGTGACGGGGGCTTCTGCGGGCATCGGCGCCGTCTACGCGCAGCGCCTGGCCGCCCGCGGTTTCGACCTGATTCTCGTCGCGCGCAGGACCGACCGTCTCGAAGCGCTCGCGAAGGAATTGAAGGACAAGCATGGCACTCACGTTGAAATCGTCGCGGCCGATCTGAGCACCTCGAAAGATATCGCACGCGTCGAGAAATTACTGGCGGCCAACACCCGCATTGCCATGCTGGTTAACAACGCCGGAACCGCCAAGCTGGCGCCGCTGGCCGGCACTTCGACCGAGGATGCGGCCTCGATGATCGCGGTCAACGTCACCGCGCTGACGCAACTTACCCAGGCCGTGCTTCCGGGTTTCATCGCCAGGAATTCCGGCGCCATTGTTAACGTCGCCTCCGTGCTTTCTTTGCACGCGCTTCCGATCAGCGGCGTCTACAGCGGCACGAAGGGCTACGTGCTGAACTTCAGCCGGTCGCTACAGGCCGAGCTGGCCGAGACCGGCGTGAAGGTGCAGATCGTCCTGCCGGCCACCACATCGACCGAGCTCTGGGACATCGCGGGAGTCCCGCTCTCGCAATTGAACCAGGCATCCATCATGACGGCGGAGAATATGGTCGACGCGTCGCTCGCCGGTTTCGACCAAGGCGAGACCATTACGCTGCCCTCCGTCGGAGATGCGAGTCTTTGGGACGCCTACGACACCGCTCGCGGAAATCTGTTCGCGGCGACGCAGACCGGACAGCCCGCGCCCCGCTACGGCGTAAACTGACGGCGTCCGTGGCGCGATGATACCACGCCTCCGGTCGGCCTGGGTCGTCTCCTAAGTCGTGAAGGCTGCGCAGGCGTGTTCGTCCCAGGCGATCACGCTCCGGTGCTTGGAAGACAAGTCTCCGGGCGGGATAGTGCGCAGCCTCACGATACTGGACCTTTTACCGGGATCATCAGTCAGGGCGGTGACTCGACGACGGAAGCTCCGAACTCGACCTGAGCAGACGGGTTTTCCCCAGCGAGAGAAGTTCATGTCGCGAGTCAAGCACGGACTTGCTCCCGTAGACCGCGGCGACCGAACGACCGGTAGGTGACATCGCGGTTCCAATTCGTGAGGCGTGCCAAATGACCATGTGCTGTCGCGATCGCGGCGCGCGGCGAAATTGATGCGCCGGCGTGATCTAAAATGGATTTGGTATCCGGCGGCTTGGCGGCCAGCAAACCGAGGTTGGAAATCGGCAGCTCTTGCTAGGTCAGCGGAAAGAGGCCATCTATGGGGAATGGCTGGCAAGGTGAAGAAATCGGAGAAGGGTTACGGCAACGAAGCAATTGCGATCGTGGAGCAGGTCGCCTGTACAAATACGGCCCTCCGGCGCGCGTCCAGGCGGCTCGGCCAGCTATACGACGAGGCCTTCGCGCCCACCGGTCTGAGGGGCACACAGGTGAGCCTTCTGACCCAGATCGATGCCATGACTGGTGCGTCGAAGCCCGGCGGCAAACTTGGACCGACGCTTCAGGATCTGGCCGGCGAAATGGCCCTCCGGGTATCCGGAATCACCCACGCGCTGAGCCCGCTGATCCGTGACGGCCTGGTTGAACTACTGCAGGATCCCGCCGACGCTCGCACCAAGCATGCCGCGCTGACAACCAGGGGCAGGGCCAGATTGCGCAAGGCCGCCGACCACTGGGCGATAGCGAACCAGCATGTCGAGAAAGTGATGGGCAGTGTGAACACAGCCAAGCTTCGGGAACTCGCAGACCGGATATCCGTGGAGACCTTCGACTTATCGTCGGAGCTCGGACCTACCATAGGTCGTCGCTCCAAAAACTAGGTTGTCCGACTGGGATTGCGAGGAGGACCGCGACGGCTTCTGCGACTATGAGATCGCTTAGTGTCAAGCAAAGCGTCGCGGTTACGTCGGATACGGACTGCTGCACGTGTCGTATCTGCAGCCGAAATGTTCCGGGGGCAGTCTGTCATGACGCCCAAGAAATTAGCCAGTCTGTAGATGCACATCGCAATTCATCACCTGCCGGGCCTTGCGCAAGTCACCAAATTCTGATGGATCGTGGCGAACAGCGTCTTCACATGACGTTCGTCATCGAATAAGTCCTTTGATGGGACTAATTTGAACGAGCAAGTTTTGTGTTCGAGGGCGTCCCTTTCATTCGTTGCACGGACTCGATACTTCCACAAAGGCGCGATCTATTCCGTCACGGAGTAACGGTCGTGAAGGGAACGCTTCATGATGCACTCAACGCTTCTGCCGCGTGCATTTCAACGTGTCGGCATCCATTATGGATGGGCTGTCGTCGCTGTCGTATTCCTGACCATGCTGTCGACGTCCGCGGCCATGGGCATGGTCGGGGTCCTGATGCTTCCGCTGAAGAACGAATTCGGGTGGGACTTGGGAGCGATTTCCGGAGCGCTGGCCCTGCGCGTCCTGCTATACGGTATGGTGGCGCCGTTCGCCGCAGCCGTCATGCTCCGTTACGGCGTACGGACGATCGTCGGCACAGCATTGGCGCTGATCGTGTCGGGACTGGCTCTGGCGACGCAGATAACGGCGGTATGGCAGCTTTGGCTGACCTGGGGCGTCATGATCGGTCTTTCGACGGGCGCGACGGCGAACGTGCTCGGTGCCACCATTGCCACCCGGTGGTTCACCAAGCGGCGCGGTCTCGTCATCGGAATGCTCGGCGCCAGCAATGCGACCGGACAACTGCTTTTTCTGCCGGCCGCGGCGTACCTATCCGAACACTTCGGCTGGCGCTACGCGATGATGCCGGCTGCGACGCTTTGCCTGACGTGCCTCGTCTTGGTGCTTATCGTGGTGCGAGACCATCCCGGCGACGTCGATCTTCCGTCGTACGGCGATGCGGCCGTCGTTCCGGCGCCGTCGCGCTTCTCCGGCGGCAACGCGTTGCAGCTCAGCTTCGCGGCATTATCTCTTGCAGCTGGAAACAGGACGTTCTGGATCCTTGCGATCACCTTCTTTGTCTGCGGTCTTTCGACCAGCGGCCTGGTGCAGAACCATTTCATTCCGCTTTGCCATGATTTCGGAATCGGAACGATCGCGGCGTCAGGCGTGCTCGCGACCATGGGCGCATTCGACTTCGTGGGAACGATTTTTTCGGGCTGGCTTTCCGACCGCTACGACAACCGCTGGCTTCTGTTCTGGTACTACGGCCTCCGCGGTCTCAGCCTCCTGATGCTCCCCTACACCGACTTCTCGCTCTATGGTCTCAGCATCTTCGCCGTCTTCTACGGGCTCGACTGGATCGCAACGGTCCCCCCGACAGTGAAGCTGACCGGCCAGACATTCGGGCGAGAAAAAACCCCGCTGGTCTTCGGCTGGATCTTCCTGGCCCATCAGATGGGATCTGCAACCGCGGCTTTCGGGGCCGGCCTGTCACGGGATGCGCTTCTCAGCTATCTCCCTGCTTTCTTCGCTGCAGGTGTTGCCTGCATTGTTGCGTCGGCGGCGGTGCTGACGATACGCAAGCGGACGCCGGACGTCATGCTCGCGGTCCCGGCGGAATAGAAAAGAGTCGGGGGAGTGTGTTCGATCAGAATGACCATTGCGACCGAAGGAGACGACATTGCAATCTTCATTGATCGATGCCGTAGTCGACGTGCCGCAGCGCCGAACGTCTGCGCGAAGCGCGCAACGAGCTTTTTATTGGACCATCGGCAATCGCCAACGAATTGTGACACCGCCATAAACAGGATCGCTCCGCATGGTGGTCCCTTACGGAGCTTCGCCCATTCGAAGAAGAATGGTGAGGAGCAAATGCTGCTATTTGCGTCCCGAATTCATCTAAGTTTTGTGAGGAGCCGACGATGCGCTACGTGAAGGGCCACAAGGAGCAGACCCGGAATCGGATCGTCGAAGAAGCCTGCGACGCGTTACTTCGAAAGGGTCTCAATGGCGTGAGCGTGGTCGATCTGATGAAGCTCGCGGGTCTGACGCACGGCGGCTTCTACCATCATTTTGATTCGCGCGACGCTCTTGTTGTCGAGGCGTTCGCTTTTGCGATGGATCGAACTGTCTCTCGTTGGGTCAAACTTACGAAAGGCATGCCGGTCGAGGAGAAATTCAACGTTATCGTGGAATCGTATTTGAGCGACCGTCACCGTGACAATCAAGCGGGCGGCTGTGTGCTTCCGGCGTTAGGCACAGACGTATCCCGTTCGAGCGCAGGAGTGCGTCGGATATTTGCAAGCAAACTCGAAGAAATGATTGAACTCGTCGCACGTCTATTCCCTCGGAAATCGTCGAGCGAGGCGCGCCAGGTCGCCACCGGTGTGATAGCAACCATGATGGGCTCAGTCGCGCTTGCCCGTGCTGCCGGCAACAAGATGCTGGCTGACGAGATTCTCGAGGCCGGTCGACAGGCCGCACGCAATCAGGTCGCTTTTCGAAGATCAAGCAGGGGGCGTCGGAACGTCACCGGCAGGCAAGGAGCTGGAGAGGAGCGATGATGACTGAACACGTCAGAATCGTGGTGGCCGCGGGTATTATCACGTCGACGCTGGCCCACACTGACAAAAAGAACGCCCTGAGTAACGCAGTGTAGGGCGCGTTGTCAGGCGGGCTCGAGCCACGCGGAAAAGCATCCGGCGGCGAGGGGTGTCCTGTTTCAAAGCGATGGTGACAGTTTCACGGCCGGAAACGAACTGGCCTTAGTTCAAGCGCAGGATCCGCACGGGGAATATTGGGGCTCAGTTGCCAGCACAGATCGCAACCTGCGTCCGACCGGCTCAGTTGCCCTCGAAAGCATTCCTTCAGACGCCCGGAGTTCAGTACCAGCGAATCCGAGAACGGGGGCAGATCACTCGAGTCAGGCTGCCGTCAATCCAAATTCATCTTTGATTGCATCTCGAATACCATGCATGTCATCAAAGAAAGACAACAACTGTTGAGATTTCCGCTTGCCGTACCGCTGTTCAAACCAATTCTGCGCTTGAGCCCACAACGGTTGCGCTTGCGTGAATACATCGTTTCCTTTGGACGATAAACGAATGACGCGCGTACGGCGGTCGTCACCGACGTCCATTTTCACAAGGCCGAGCTTCGTAAGACGCTTGATATTTGCCACCAATGTCGTTCGGTCCATGCCAAGATTGTCTGCGAATTCATTGACGGTCATTTGGCCGAAGTTTGTTAAGCGGGACAAGATCGAGAATTGAGTGATCGTGAGTCCAATCCGCAAGAGATGGTGATCGTAGACCAATGTTAATGTCCGCGCGGCCTCTCTTAATTTGGAGCAGTGACACTGCGACATTGTCATAGCGACGCCTCGGTAGAAATCGATGTTTTGCGGACACATCCCGCTGTGATGCGGTCTGAAGACTGCGCCTCATTCCAACTCGACCCTAATCGGCGAAGGTGCTTCGTCGCAAGTCCGACTGCAGGTCGTTGACATCGGCAAATATGTTTATATACTCAGAATTATGTTTATATACTCATAATTGGCACAAATGTTTGGTGCCAAATTCGAGCCAACAAATAGACGTGTCGAGCACAACGATACGCGAGGAACGAAACAGACCATTCAAGATGCGTGGAAAAGCGGCGTTCGGTGGGTTCCGCCGATGCGGTTGTAGGAGGGGTGTCTTGGACCGTTCAGGGTGGATGCTGGCAAGTTTCAGGCCCGTTCGTGGGCGCACTAGCTATTGGTGTCACGGTCGGGGGACGAGGGTATGAACGCTGTCGTCTTGCCCGCACCGGACCCCTCGATCCTCGCCCGTCGCGACGAAATCATCTTCGGCCTGAGCAAACTCGTGTCTGAAGGTAATCTTATTAGTCAAGCTAACGAGATGCGGGCATTTGAAACGGACGGCCTCACCGCATATCGTTGCATGCCATTGGCGGTGGTGCTGCCGGAAACAACGCAAGAGGTGAGCGCGGTTCTGTCATTCTGCAACCGGCATGGCGTTAAAGTCGTGGCGCGGGGTGCCGGCACGTCGCTCTCAGGCGGCGCCATCCCACAGGAGGATGCCATCGTTCTTGGCGTCGCAAAGATGAACAAGGTGCTCGGTATCGAATTAGAGAACCGTATCATGCGCGTCCAGTCGGGGATCACCAATCTGGCGATTTCGGATGCGGTGTCGCCTGATCGTTTTTTTTACGCGCCTGATCCGTCTTCGCAATTAGCCTGTACCATTGCCGGCAACATCGGAATGAATTCGGGTGGCGCCCGTTGCCTCAAATACGGTGTCACAACCAACAACGTGCTCGGGGTCAAAATGGTGCTGATCGATGGCACCGTTGTTGAGATCGGCGGGAGCCACCTCGACAGCGCCGGGCTTGACCTGTTGGCGTTGATTGTCGGATCGGAAGGGCAGCTCGGCGTAGTGACAGAGGCTACGGTGCGCATTTTGCCCGTTGCCGTGGCCGCTCGGCCGGTGCTGTTTGGCTTCGACTCATCGGAAGAGGCTGGTCATTGCGTTTCCAGCATCATCAAGGCAGGCATCATTCCGGTGGCCATCGAGTTCATGGACAAGCTGGCCATCGAACTGGTCGAATCCTTTGCCAAATCGGGATACCCGCTTGACGTTGCGGCGCTGCTGATCATAGAGGTCGAAGGTTCGGTGCCCGAAATCGACGCACAGCTCGCGCGCATCGTTGAGATCGCCCGCCAGCACGGCGTCAAGGTCGTAAAAGAATCGCAGTCTCCCATGGAGGCAGCCTTAATCTGGAAAGGACGAAAATCGACCTTCGGTGCGACAGGGCGGGTATCCGACTGTCTCACCATGGACGGCACGGTTCCGACCAGCCAGCTCGCATATGTGCTCAAGCGCACCGATGAGATCATCAGCAGCTACGGTCTTCGCGTTGCCAACGTGTTTCACGCAGGCGATGGCAACATGCACCCGCTTATCATGTACAATATCAATGATCCCGATCAGAAGCGTCGAGCAGAAGAAGCTGGTAGCGATATTCTAAAACTCTGCGTTGAAGTTGGCGGATGCTTGACCGGAGAACACGGTGTGGGGCTCGAAAAGCGTGATCTCATGCGGTACCAATTCAGTGATGTGGATCTTTCGCAGCAGATGCAAATTCGTGCTGTGTTTGACGAGAAGTGGTTGTTGAATCCCGGAAAAGTATTTCCGCTCGATGCACGCGTGCCGCAATGATGTCGTTCGCCGACTTTTCACCAGCCTCTGAGAACGAAGCAGCTCTCATCATTCGCGACTTGTTCGAAGCAAAACGGCCGATTTCGATTCATGGCGGCGGAACACGTTCAGGTCTCGGGCGCCAGGTTCAGGCCGATGCTGCTATTACGACCGTCGCGCTTACGGGGGTCACACTATATGAACCCGCGGAAATGGTCATGTCCGCGCGTGCCGGCACTTCCATTCAAGAGATCGAGACGCTCCTCGCGGCCAATGGGCAGATGCTCCCGTTCGAGCCGATGGATCACCGTGCTCTTTACGGCACAACAGGAGAGCCGACAATTGGCGGCGTTACCGCCTGCAACAGTGCTGGCCCGCGTCGTATCCAAGCCGGTGCCGCTCGGGATAGCCTCCTTGGTGTTCGCTTTGTCAATGGGCGAGGCGAGGTGATTAAGTCCGGCGGCCGGGTGATGAAGAACGTGACTGGTCTCGATCTGTCGAGGCTCTCGTGCGGGGCATACGGATCTCTTGGCCTGTTGACGGAAGTGACGTTCAAGGTTCTGCCGCGGTCCAGATTGCCAGTCCACGCTGGTCTGTGAAGGCCTCGACGATAGCCAGGGCGTAGCTGCGCTCACGACAGCGGTATGTTCGCCATTCGAAATTTCGGGCGCGGCACATTTGCCTGCGGGTCTCATCGGCCCGCGATCCCGGACGCTGCTTCGCATCGAGGGGATCCGCGCGTCCGTTGACCATCGCCTCAAGGAATTGCAGACGCTTCTGGCTGGCCGGGGATTGTTTGAACCTTTTGATGCAACGTCGTCGGCGAAAGCTTGGCTTGACGTACGGGACGTCAAATACTTCGCGCAACCAGCGGACGAAGCCGTTTGGCGCATATCGGTCAAGCCGACAGATGGCCCGCGCTTTATCCAATCGTTGCAGGCGAAAAACATGCGATATTTTTATGATTGGTCAGGTGGGCTTGTCTGGCTGGCAGTCCCAGGAATGGGCGACGCGGCAGCGAGCGCGATCCGCGCGGGAACGAGCCGCCTTGGGGGGCATGCTACGTTGGTGCGTGCGCCCAATTCGCTTAGAAATGTCGTTCCCGTCTTCGAGCCGCTCGCGGAGCCATTGATGAAGATCACCGCGGGGATCAAAAGAAGCGTTGATCCCTCGCGCATTCTCAACCCCGCCGTCATGTATGCAGGGATCTGAGCATGGAAACGAAGTTTTCGCCTGATCAACTGTTGGATGCCAATACGCGCGAAGCGGAGAAAATTCTGCGCACTTGCGTACATTGCGGCTTTTGCACAGCGACGTGCCCTACCTATGTATTGCTGGGGGACGAATTGGATAGCCCGCGCGGGCGCATATATCTTATCAAGGACATGCTGGAGAACGACCGGCCTGGCACGCCGGAAGTCGTGAAGCATGTTGACCGTTGCTTGTCATGCCTGTCGTGTATGACCACATGTCCGTCCGGTGTAAACTACATGCACCTGGTCGATCACGCTCGCGCGCACATCGAAAAGACCTACAGGAGGCCTTGGAAGGACCGCTTGCTGCGGACCTTCATCGCGCTGGTTCTTCCTCACCGTGATCGGTTTCGGCTCGCGCTTCGAGTCGCGGCCTTGGCGCGTCCGTTCCATGGTTTACTCAAGAGAATACCTGGAACCGGTCAGATTGTTGCTATGGTTGACTTGGCTCTTGAGCAAAAGTTAGGGCCATTGGCAAAGATTACTTCTCAAAGTTTGGTTGCGAACGGGCCACGTCGTGCGCGCGTTGCTCTGCTCTCCGGATGTGCCCAACCGATTTTGCGTCCGTCCATCAACGAGGCGACGATCCGTCTTTTGACAAGGCATGGCGTGGAAGTGGTGCTGTCCAAAGGGGAGGGATGCTGTGGCGCCCTTGTGCATCATATGGGAAAGGAAGCTGCCTCACTGGACTACGCGCGGCGGAATATTAATGCTTGGATTGCCGAAATGGATGGCAAAGGCCTCGATGCAATTGTGATCACGGCGTCGGGTTGTGGAACGACAATCAAGGACTATGCCTACGCTCTGCGAGAGGATAGCGACTATGCCGAGAAGGCACGTCGTGTGTCGTCCATCACCAAAGACATCACTGAATATCTGGCTGACGTTCCGCTGGTGCCAGCGCGAGGCACCGGAGAAACCGTGGCCTATCATTCCGCATGCTCCTTACAGCATGGTCAGCAGGTGAGGGATCTGCCGAAACGCCTGCTCAAAAAAGTGGGATTTGATGTGCGCGATGTTCCAGAGGGTCACATTTGCTGTGGTTCGGCCGGTACATACAACATCCTGCAACCGGAACTGTCGCAGAAACTACGCGACCGAAAGGTCGCCAATATACGCAAGGTTAAACCGGACATCATTGCATCCGGAAATATTGGTTGCATTATTCAAATCGGCCAAACGGCGGGCATCCCAACCCTGCATACGATAGAGTTGCTCGACTGGGCGACCGGAGGTCCCTGGCCGGTTGCGCTCGGCTCTCCGCAATAATATCAGACTAAGTTTGTCCCTGTCGGGCTCGCCAGCGTGTGTTGGTGTAAATGATTACGTTCCCGTAATCTCAGCCGCGCTTCGTGCTTCCAAGTTTGGCGCGCTTCTGATTGCGGGCGTAGGGCATAAATCCGGCCGCCACCGTTTCTCGAAGAGCCTCGATGGCTTTCTTGAGATTGCCAAGTTCTTTGAGATGCACGAGCCAAATATCCAAAGTCATCGAAAAATCGGATACTTCGACGATCGAAAGCTCGTCCAGACTCATGCTCGCATAAAGAACGCTTCGCGGCACCACCCCGAGACCGAGCCCGGAAGCAATCATCCGCAGCTGAATTTCCGTCCCATACGTGTCCACCACCACACGGAGGCTTTCGCCGATCTCTCCGATCGCGCGCTCCAATTCTGCCCGATATCCGCAGCCTTGCGGATTCAGGATCCAACCTTCTTTTGCAAGCGCAGTCATCGATACCGCGCGATTGAATATTGGATATCGCTTGCTTTGAACGATGACGACCTCAAGGGAGGTAACGTATCGACCGATGAGGGGCGCAGCCGGCCTTCCGCTATGGGGCAGGAAAATGACGGCCGCATCGAGATCGCTGCAGATCACTTGTTTCGAAAGCCCTGTGCTCCACTCAGTCCGTAGCCTGACGTCGAGCAAAGGAAATTCTTCCCTCATTCGCTTGATGGAGTCGGCCAGAATCATGTCGCCGATTGCATGAGTAACACCGAGGCGCAGGATTCCCGAAGGCGTTGCGTCTTCCTTCGGCAGGGCCACCAAGTGATTGATGGCGTGAAGAATGGGAATAGCCTTCTCATACACGCGACTGCCAAGGAGCGTTGGGTTGGGAGGTCTATTCGTGCGGTCGAGCAATGACGCTCCCAATGTCTCTTCAAGCTGCTGAATGCGTCGGGAAATTGCCGATTGGGTGAGATGCAATTTTGATGCGGCCTTGGTCAGCGACTTCTCATCGACCACAGCCACAAAAGCCCGTAGATCGTCAATCATGATGCCGTACTCGCATGCTATGGATGAATATTATGCGCTTGATGCAAGTTACTGTCTAGCCTATTCCGTTCTAGACCATCAACTCGAAGGCAAAACAGTTCGCATGGATCGCGACAAGTTCGGCCCACCGAGTTGGCCAAGAAGGATTTCGGATCGACGCCTTCCGAGCGTTCGTTGACGCTGCGGGAAATTCACGAAGGAGAGAGAAATGCCATTAGCCAGAATTAATCTAAGCAAGGACGCATCGGCGGAACTCGTGCGCACCGTAAGCGAGGCGGTTTATGATGCGATGGTGGAAGTCGCGAACGTTCCCGCGAACGACAAGTTCCAGATCATCACGCGTCATACGGCCGACGAACTCGTCTTTCCTGCTGACGGCTACCTGGGCATTCAGTACTCGCGTAACATCATCTTCATTCAGGTCACCTGGGTTGCTGGAAGATCGATCGAAGTAAAGAAGGAATTCTACAGGAGAATTGCCGAAGACATTCACGTCAAAGGCAAAGTCTCGAAGTCCGATATTTTCATCAACCTGGTAGATTCCGCGCGCGAAGACTGGTCCTTTGGCAACGGGGAAATGCAGTACGCGCCCAAGTGATCGAGCGTCCAGCCGGATGATGTCGCAAAGCGGCATCTCCGGCCCGCAGTTGTTCCATGGCCGTCCCGATCAGGTTTGCTCGGGGCGCGCCAACCAAAGCAATACTAGTCATCGCGATAGCATCCGTGAACCTCGGCAATCGATCATTCGTCAGAAACTGCGGCGATGGTTTGAGCGGGCGTTGACATCGTCAATTGAAAAGAAACTTGGATTAGGCTGATAGCCTAATCGGGGAAACCTCGGGGAGGTAGCGTATGAAATTTGCCACGTTTCAGCATGGCGGTCGTGAGCAGGTCGGCCTCGTGGACGCTGACGAAGGGCGTATTGTTCCGCTCAAAGTGACCGATATGGTCGACCTGATTGGTCGTTTCAAAGAGATCGCGCCAACGTCTAGCTCTGTAGGTGAGAGCTTGGACCTTGACGCGGTCAAGCTGTTGGCGCCGATCCCGCGGCCGCGCCGCAACATGTTTTGTGTAGGCAAGAATTATCGTGACCACGCGAAGGAATTCGCAAGTAGTGGTTATGAAGCTGGCGCGGTCAAGGGAGCGGAAATCGACGATCATCCCGCCGTGTTTTCGAAGCCTGCCAATTGTGTGATCGGCCCAGGGGCTGCGGTAGAGACACATCCCGGCGTAACGGCAGCGGTGGATTACGAAGGCGAACTTGCGATTGTCATCGGCTGTCACGGACGCAATATCAAGCGCTCTGATGCAAAGGGTCATATCTGGGGATACACCATCATCAATGATGTTACCGCGCGTGATCGCCAGAAAGATCATCGCCAATGGTATCTCGGAAAGGCGCTCGATACGTTTTGTCCGATGGGACCTTGGATTACGACAGCGGATGAAATCGACGCGGAGAACCTTCAGCTGCGGACCTGGGTCAACGGTGAACTTCGCCAAGATGCCAACACCCGCGATCTGATCTTCGACATCCCAGGGCTTATCGAGACCATCTCCGCGGGCCTCGCTCTCGTGCCAGGCGATATCATCGCTACGGGTACCCCAGCCGGGGTTGGCCTGGGGTTTAATCCACCAAAATTCTTAAAGCCTGGCGACAACGTAACGATCTCGATTAGCGGGCTCGGCACGCTCAGCAATCCCTTTAGTTAAGCTCGATCGGAAACTGCGGACCGCCGACTGGCACCGGGGGCCAGAGAAATGTCGAAGTTACGGATTGGGACCAGCCTAAATTCGCGTGGTCCAAAAAGTTCCTGGTCACCCATTGACCAAAACAAGAATGCATCGGCTGGGCTCAATCGAACTTCAGCGTGGCAGTCGGTCGCGGCGAAGGCGAAGCTTGGTCGGAACGTCATTCGTTCGGGAGTGTCTAAAACCATGTCGTTGAACCGGAATCTGAAAAAGGTTACGAGCATCGATGATCTACGTCGAATTGCCGAAAGGCGGGTCCCTAGGGCCTTCTTCGAGTATGGCGATCACGGCTCGTACTCGCAGTCGACTTTACGTGCCAATAGGAGCGACTTGGAGGCGATCAAGCTTCGCCAACGGGTCGCGATCGATGTCGACAAGCGTGATCTAACGACCACGATTCTCGGTGAAACGTCATCTTTGCCGCTGGCACTCGCTCCGATCGGTTTACTCGGCATGCAACGAGGCGATGGAGAAATCCTGGCCTGTCGCGCCGCGCAAGAAGCCAAAATTCCATTCTGTCTGAGCACCATGTCGATCTGTTCGATCGAGGATGTCGCATCAGCCGTCGATGCCCCGTTCTGGTTTCAGCTGTATGTGATGCGCGATCGGGGATTTGTACGCGAACTCATCCAGCGGGCCATTGCGGCCAAATGTAGCGCGCTTTTCCCGACCTTGGATTTACCGATCCTGGGCCAACGTTACTGCGACGTGAAAAATGGCATGACGGTGCCACCTCAGGTCACATTCGCCAATGTCGTCGACGTGGCGACCAAGCCAGCTTGGGCGATGAGCATTGTTAAGGGAAAGCGCAGGACATTCGGCAATCTTGCCGGTCACATTAAAGGAATGGAAAATGTGACGACTCTCGCCAAATGGATGGCGACCCAGTTCGATGCGACGCTGAACTGGAAGGATATCGAATGGATTCGCAGCATCTGGCCGGGAAAGATCGTCTTAAAGGGAATTCTCGATGTGGAAGATGCCAAGATCGCTTCCGGTTTGGGTGTCTCCGCAATCGTCGTCTCAAATCACGGCGGGAGGCAGCTTGACGGCGCACCATCATCCGCTGCCGCGTTACCGAAGATCGCGCAAGCGGTTGGATCGGATGTCGAGATCATATTTGATGGCGGAATTCGCTCGGGGCAGGACGTGCTGCGGGCACTTGCGTTGGGTGCGAAATCCTGCATGGCAGGTCGTGCCTATGTCTATGGTCTCGGTGCTGGTGGTAAAGCAGGTGTTGCCAAAGCAATCGATATCATCCGTCAGGAACTGGATGTTTCGATGGCGCTGACGGGCACCACAGCGGTACGAGACGTCGGCTTACACAACATAGCAAATCCATGACCCAGATGCCCGGATCGGCGTTGTCGTGGAAAATGATCTGCCGCTGATCGCAACGACGACAGCGTTATGAGAAGAAAAGTCAAACAAGCGTTTCGCTCGGGGAAGGAAACAATATGTGGAATCAAGTTTACAATCCGCTCGGCAATGCCGCGCTGTCGACGATCGCGGCCGCGCTACCGGTCGTCGCGCTGCTTTTGATGATCGCCAGCGGCAAAGTCAAGGCGCATATCGCTGCGGTGATTGCGCTGATCATCGCCAACATCGTCACGGTTTTCGTCTTCACCATGCCGGCAGGCATGTCGATCCGCGCGTCGCTGCTCGGCGTCGTCGTGGGCTTCTTCCCGATCGGCTGGATCGTGCTGAACGTTATTTTCCTTTACCGCATCACGGTGGAAACTGGTCGGTTCGAACTGCTCCAGCGTGCCATTGGGGGCGTCACCACGGACCGTCGCCTACAATTGTTGCTGATAGCATTTTCGTTCGGCGCGTTCTTTGAAGGCGCTTCCGGTTTCGGGACACCCGTCGCGATCACCGGCGCAGTGTTGATCGGTCTCGGCTTCTCGCCGCTCGCGGCGTCCGGCCTGTCGCTGATCGCCAACACGGCGCCAGTGGCTTACGGCGCACTCGGCACGCCGATCCAGGGCCTCGCATCCGTCACCGGATTCGATCCGTACATTCTCGGCGCGATGGTCGGACGCCAGTTGCCGCTGTTCTCGCTGATCGTTCCATTTTGGGTGATTTGGGCCTTCGCCGGATGGCGCGGCATGATGCAGGTGTGGCCGGCGATCCTGGTCACCGCAGTCTCCTTCGCAGTCCCGCAATTCGTGATCTCGAATTACATCAACCCATGGATCGTCGACATCGGCGCGTCGCTGATCTCGATGGGCGCCCTGATCCTGTTCCTCAAAGTCTGGCAACCGAAGGAGCTCTGGCTGTCGCCGCAGCTTCGCGGGAAGGATGAATCGGCCGCAACGATGGCACCCGTCAAGCCGATGGACAAGACGCCGCTCACGCAGAGCCAGCTATGGAGCGCTATGCTGCCATGGATCATCGTCTGCGTCGTGATGCTGATCTGGGGTAACGGCTCGTTCAAGACCTGGGCGAACTCGATCTTCACCTGGAACTACCCCGTTCCTGATCTGCATAACATGATCAACAAGGTGCCGCCGGTGGCCGCGAAGCCGACGCCGGAGGGGGCGGTGTTCTCGTTCACCTATCTGTCCTTCACCGGGACGGGCATGCTGATCGCAGCGCTCATCTCGGGATTCCTGATGGGCTTCTCGCCAACCAAGCTGATCGGCGAATACGGCCGCACCATGAAGGTCTGCGCGATCTCGCTAATCACGATCTCGGCGATGCTGGCCATTGGCACGCTGACGCGGGTGTCGGGCGTCGATGCGACGCTAGGCCTCGCGTTCGCTGCGACCGGCGTGTTGTATCCATTCTTTGGCACGCTGCTCGGCTGGTTGGGCGTGGCATTGACGGGCTCCGACACGTCATCAAACGTTCTGTTCGGGAACCTGCAGAAAATCACGTCTGAACAGCTCGGCATCTCGCCGATCCTGATGGCGGCGGCGAACTCTTCTGGCGGTGTCATGGGCAAGATGATCGACGCCCAGTCCATCGTGGTGGCCTCCACCGCGACCAACTGGTACGGCCACGAAGGCTCGATCTTGCGCTACGTGTTCCTGCACTCGATCGTGCTGGCGTGCTTGGTCGGTCTGTTCGTGACCTTGCAAGCTTACGTCTATCCGTTCACGGCGATGGTCATCAAGTAATGCGGCGTGGTTCGCGGCGATGATGTCAGTTGCGTTCAAACAGTTCAGAAAGGTTGAAATCAATGCCGACCTATTATTGCACGAGCATCGAAGGCCGCTTGTCGGCGCAGCAGAAAAGCAAAATCGCAGGAGAAATCACCCGCATCCACGCAGAGGTGACCGGTGCGCCAACTTATTTTGCGCAGGTCATCTTTGATCAGGTCAAGCCTGGCAATTACTTTATTGGCGGAGGCGCGCTGAAGCACGATCACCTGTTTATCTTCGGTCACATCCGGGCTGGCCGGGCTGCCGTCGACAAGACCAGAATGCTTCACCTCATGGCCGAGGCGGTTGGTGCAGCCGCCGGCGTGGCTGATCAGCGCTGCATTTGGATCTATGTTGGCGAACTGCCTGCTCGACAGATGATTGAATTCGGATGTCTCCTTCCTGAAGCAGGCGACGAGCCGGCTTGGAATGAAGCACTGCCGGTCGCCGATCGCGAGTTCATGCAGGCGATCGGAAAGTGAGCATCGGCAAAGTGAAGCCAGCTCGACTACAAAATGTAGCCAGATCTTTGCGGCCTCGGCGAACAAGGATTAGAGGGAAAGATGTGCAAGCTGTTTTTTGGACTCGACCCTACGAGCTACACCTTTCAGATTCGATCGGTACGGTTGGGTGGCCATGCAACCTCAATTCGTCTTGAGGTCATGTTCTGGAACATTTTGGACAAGCTTGCTGCTGAAGAGACAGCGACCCTTGACCGCTTCCTGACAAGGCTTCACGACGAGACTTTAAGATTTCAAGGCGAGGCTGACGACTTCACATCTCTTCTGCGGTGTGCGTGTCTCGTTTATGTCGAGAGTAAGAAGGACATATTCGATGACCTCGGCCCGCCTTCTGATGTAGAATGGAGCTGACTGAGACGGCCCTGATGGTCGGCGGTGGAATAATCATGCTGGCAGGTACATGGTGGCTCGGTTGATTGCAGCATCGATCAATCCGGGCCCGAAAGCCGCTGAATTTCGCTGGTTCGCAACATTCTTCCGTCTGATGATCTCAGCTCTAGTTTTTGAGTGAGAGCTTAGCCGTGTGCGGTGCCCCACGTGCCAAACCTATCAGCACACCGCCAGCGCGCACCTTCGCGGACGATAAGAGGCGCCCAACAGTCGCTGATATGTCAAGGCTTCGGGCAACCGGGCACTTGTCCTTACTCAGACCCTTGCGCTTCACCCAATCATCTCCATGCTCGCATCGGCAGCGATGAAACCCTGTTCGTGTGCCGCGCGCATGTTTCCAATCGCGACATCGGCGGATCGACTGCGACAGCGATGAGACCGTTGCGCTCCAGCGGCTTCAGTGTGTGGGCGAGCGCCCCGGTCCATCACTGCGAGATACGGCGTGAGGCTTTGCGCAGTGCCGTGCAACTGCACCCGCTGCCCTTGCCGGGTTCCGCGACGTGATCTTTCCCGCCTGCCGTCTCACTCACCGTGTCGTGTTTTGACCGTTATTATCAGCATATGCTTACGTTGAGAAATCTCAGCATATGCTTACAGTTGGAGATGGAGATCGTCACATGACCGGGTATGCGCGACCGAAAAGCGAAGGGCGCTGCTATTGCACGGAATTGCGAAAGGCATCGCGTCGAATCTCGCAGCTGTACGATGCGGCGCTCACGCCAAGCGGCCTGAAGACGACGCAGCGCGCGATACTGTCGGAAATCGGACGTTCCGAACCGACGGCGGTCGGCGCGCTGGCCGACGCGTTGGTGATGGATGCCGGCGGTCTTGCGCACACCTTGAAGCCGCTCACCCGCGAAAAGCTGGTCGCGATCGCGGTCGATCCGCAGGACCGGCGCAACCGGCTGATCAGTCTAACGGCCTTGGGACGGTCCAGGCTCCGAAAATCGGATGCCCTGTGGGAGGCCGCCCAGCGGAGCTTCGAATCCGCGCTTGGCGCCGCCGAATCCGGGCGCTTGCGTGAAACGGTGCAGTCTCTCGTAACAGACGACTTCAATGCAACTTTCGAGGCGGCGCTGAAATCGGCCCGTCGATAAATTCCTCGTCTGCATCGTCGCATCGCTTCTCGCGGTCAACCTGTCAAAGCCGGCGAGTCAAACATCGTTCAGGCCATAGCTTGAGCAAAGCCCCTTCATCACAACAAAGCTGGAGAAAAACCTAATGGATTATCGATATCTCGGCCGTTCCGGCTTCCGCGTTCCGGCACTGAGCCTTGGAACCGCTACCTTCGGCGGCAAGGGCGATTTTTTTGCCGCTTGGGGGGACACCGGGACGGAGCAGGCAACGCGCCTCGTCGACATGTGTCTCGACTTTGGCCTGAACATGTTCGACAGCGCCGACATCTATTCCGCCGGGCTTGCAGAGGAAATCCTCGGCGCGGCGATCAAAGGCAAGCGTGATCGCGTTATCATCTCAACGAAGGCCACTTTCCGTTTCGGGGACGGCCCCAATAACGTGGGTTCTTCTCGCTATCATCTGATCAACGCTTGCGAGAAAGCCCTGAAGCGCCTGGACACCGACTATATCGATATTTTTCAGCTTCACGGCTTCGACGCCAGGACGCCGATTGAGGAGACCTTGAGCGCCCTCGACGATCTCGTTCGCGCCGGCAAGATCCGCTATGTGGGCTGCTCGAACTTTTCAGGATGGCATCTGATGAAGTCGCTGGCGGTGGCGGAGCGTTACAATTTGCCACGCCATGTCGCGCATCAGGCCTATTATTCGCTGGCCAACCGCGAATACGAAAGTGAACTCATGCCCCTCGGCCTCGACCAGGGGGTCAGCGCGATCGTCTGGAGCCCCTTGGCGTCCGGGCGCCTCACCGGCAAGATCCGGCGCGGCATATCTGTGCCCGAGAGCAGCCGGCGCGGCCAAAGGCCCGGAGACGGTCCTTTCGTGGAGGACGGGCATCTTTTCAATATCGTCGATGCGATCGATGAGGTCGTCCTCGAGACGGGGAAATCGGTGACGCAGATCGCGCTCAATTGGCTCCTTCAACGTCCCACCGTCGCGAGCCTCATCGTCGGAGCGCGCAACGAAACGCAACTATCGGAAAATTTCGGAGCCATTGGCTGGGACCTGACACCCGATCAGGTTCAGCGCCTGGATAAGGCCAGCCGGGTCATCCGGACCTATCCTTATTGGCACCAGGAGGGATTTGCGGAGAGAAACCCATTCCCTACCTCATAGAGATTCCGAGATTACCGTCATCGCTGCGCGAGAAGGTCCGTCAAATCGGACCTTCTTTAGCAGTGTTTTAACGGCTCCTCCGCGCAAGCCATCGTAAAGGGAAAGGAATTCCACATGCCAAGTGCGTACTTAATCGTCCTATACAACGAAATCGGAGATGCGAGCCGCCTTGATCCATATTCCGCTCTAGCCGCCCCGGCGATCGAGAGGGCGGGTGGGACGATCCTCGCAAAGGGGATGCCGGCACGTTCATATGAAGCGGGTCGCGCAGAACTTTCAGTTCTGGTGCGTTTTGACAGCGTAGAGGCAGCGGTGGCTTTGTATGAGAGCGCTGACTATCGCGAGGCGCTTAATGTTCTTGGCGAACTCAACATACGAGACGTTCGTATCTTAGCGGGCATGTGACAATCCGCCAATCCAAGAGGGGGTGGGCCGTCGTCGAACTGGACGGCGACATCGCGACGGCCACCACCCTGCGAGAATGCCAGATCTACGGATGCCGTTGAGGGCCGGCCAGACGGACCGTGACTGCTGACCGGATTGCGCGCGAATATCTGCATGCTCATCGCCGGCATCGAAGCGCCTGGATCTGGGAAATCGAACTCAGGCCATGGCTTGAGAAGTTCTAGCTCCAAAGGGTTTGCCGCAAATGCATGCCCGCGCGCGCGGTGGTGCGCGGCCAGCATCTGAATCGCATCGAGGTGTCGGCCTTCACGCTGATCAAAGATGGCCTGCGCTGCTTGTGTGTCCTCAGAATCCGAGGCCCATCGCGATACAGGGCCGCGAACGGTTCCGCGAGGTCCTCCCAAGCTCGGTGACTTATACTCGAGGCCCAACGGTCTGGTGCCTAAACTCGTCGTAGGTAAAATCGCTTCGGCGCACCATAAGAATACTGAGCTTGATCATTTTTGATTTTCCTACGGACTTGACAAAATCGCTTAACGACGGATTGCCGGATGCATTCTTCCCGCCGCGCTTCGGGCCGGGTCGTCGCGGACCCGTGCACTTCTGGCCGTCACGCCGCTACGAGCAAGTCATCGATCGCGTGGACGAATGCCGCCAGATCGATGGGCGCGCGCGCAGTGACGATCTTGCCGTCGGTGACCGCGGGTTCATCGATAAAGGTCGCGCCTGCATTTTCCAGGTCCGGCTTGATACTCCACCAGCCGGTGGCGCGCTTGCCGCGAGTCAGTCCGGCATCCGAAAGGACCCATGGGCCGTGGCAGATCGCAGCGACGATCTTGCCGGCCGCCGCCGCCGCCTGAACGAACCCAATGGCCTTGGCATCGTTGCGCAGCGTATCGGGATTCCAAACGCCGCCCGGAATGATCACGACATCATAGTCTTTGGCGGAGGCGTCCTCTAGATGCCGATCGAACCGGATCCAGCCGCCGGTAGCGATAAAGGTAATCGTCATGATGTGGGTTTCACGCATGTCGGGAATCTGGAGGCCATGGAAAGCCGGGTAGCTGGGCTTCTTGGGCGCGATCAAGTCGACCTGCGCACCGCGCGACCGGAAATAGTGCAGGACGGTGGTCAGCTCGATCTCCTCGACGCCGTCAGTAGCGACGACGGCGACCTTCCGTCCGGCATGGAGGTTGGGGTTGTCGGGCGGCAACACCCAGATATCGCGGATCGCGCTGTTTTCCGGTGCGTCGAGCATCTGCGCGTTGGAGAGCTTGGGCAGCGAAGCTGACGCCTCGACGTTGAGAAGTGCCCTCAGTGATGAAATAGTCTTGGTCATGATTGCCTATCCTCGGATGGGAATTCATCCTGATGTTCGATAAGTGCGATTGCTGTCTTACACGGATCCAGTTCAGTATCCGTCGAATCGAAACGATGTCGCGCACACGCCACGGACCGGCGATTTAGACAAAGCAGTTGAACCTGAAGACTCTGGCGTCCGGGAACAGGTCTTAGAGACCACGATCGTGGTAGATGTTCGGGGGGACCCGTTCCGCTCATGGAGCCGTGGCGGCCTCACTCGGGTGAGCATGTTTAGCCGCAGACACACTGCTACGCTCGACGGATCATTGCGGCAAACGCAAACTTTTCATGCTTAGCATGACCGGTGGGCATTGTGATCGATAGGCCCACGATGTCGCCAGCGCTAAGCGGCGGCGTAGCGGGCGAAGCCGTCAGCCACCATCGCCGTCAACCTCTCAATCGCGCGCCCCAGATTGCCGAACTCCCTCAGGTGGATCAGCCAGATATCGAGCTGCATGGCGAAACCGCTTGCATCCACGATCGCGATTTCGTCGCGGCTGGCGCTGGCCCGCAGCACGCCGCGCGGCGCCAGGCCAAGCCCCAGGCCGGACGCGATCATGCGCAGCTGGATCTCCGTGCCGTAGGTGTCGACCGCGACACGCAGACTGCCGTAGCGCTCTTTCATGGCGCTCTCCAGCTCGGCGCGGTAGCCGCAGCCGATCGGGTTCAAGATCCAGTCCTGCTTCGCCAAGTCAGCAAGTGCAACTGCCTGACGCACGCGCGGGCGCCGGCGGCTCTGCACGATCGCCACATCGACGATGGCGATGGTCCGCCCGATCAGCGGCGCTGTCGGCCGGGTGCCGGCCGGCAGCATAACGATGGCGGCATCCAGATCGCCGGCGCCGACCTGGGCAGCCAGGCTGTCGCCCCAGCCGGCGCGCACGCGAACGTCGAGGGTCGGGAACTCCCCCGACAGCTGCTCGACCGCGTCGGCCAGAATAACATCGCCGATCGCCTGCGACATGCCGAACCGCAATGTGCCGGTCGGCGCCGCATCCTTCCGCGTGATCTTCATCAGGTCGTCGACCGCGCGCAGGATCGGCAGCGATTGTTCATAGACGTGCTGGCCGAGTGCGGTCGAACTGGGCGGCCGCTGGGTCCGGTCCAGTAGCGTGCCGCCGAGCGCCTCCTCGAGTTGCTGAATGCGGCGCGAGATGGCGGACTGCGTCAGGCATAGCCGCGTCGCCGCCTTGGTCAGCGACTTGTTGTCGATGACCGCCGCTAAGGCTTTGAGGTTATCGATCATGATGCCTGCTTCTCGTGCTAACTATCAGTATCATGCGTTTGAAGCATTTCTATCTGGGACGCTTGCCAGAATTTATAGAGGGTATATACCCCCAATATGACATTGTCTCATTGTTATTGCACCTCTTTGAGGGAAGCGAACAGGCGCTTGACGGCCACCTACGACGAGGCGCTCGCGCCCGCCGGCGTTAACGTTGCGCAATTCGGGTTGCTGCGAATGCTCAACCGGGCGGGTCCGACGGCGCTCACGGAGCTTGGACGATTGACCGAGCTTGATCGCTCAACCATTGGAAGAAACGTAAAAGTCTTGGAGCGGATGGGCCTGGTAGCGCCGCGCCGGGGCAGTGATCAACGCGAACTCCTGGTGGCTTTGACCAAGGGGGGGCGACGCGCATTGACGATCGGCGAGCCCTTATGGGATCAGGCTCAGAAAAACGTGGAAGCTCGACTCGGTATGGGTGTCGCTGGCAAATTCAGGGAATTGCTGCATAGCCTGTAAAGACTTACCAAATAAATCTGTAAACCGTATCATGAAGCAGGCATATACCCGTGAAAAGGAAGAGACGATGCCACTTGTCAAAATCAATCTGAGAAGAAACCGCGACCAGCAGGCCAAGAAGGGCATCGCTGAGGCAGTACAGGCGGCCTTGGTGGCCGTGATGGGAATTCCGAACGAGGATCTTTATCAGCTAATAAATGAGTACGAGCCTGAGAACTTCATTCATACCGATGAATACCTGGGTCTAAAATATTCAGCCAACCTTCTGATGATCGAGATTGCGTTCATCCACGGCCGGTCGGACGAACTTAAGAAGGCGCTTCTGAAAGACATCAACAAGCGGCTTGTAGCGACCGGTCTCGTCAAAGAAGACGACGCCTTTGTGGTGATTTCCGAGGTAGGTCGAGCGAACGTTTCTTTCGGTAAGGGCTTGGCGCAGCGGGCAGAGTAATCCGAGAGGGGCGGGCGGTCGTCGAACTTGACGGCGACATCGCGACGCTCACCCGCTTTCCTGCATCTCCACAAAATGCGCAGGACCGCTCCTTTGGCGCGATTGACACAAAGTGTGTGGGTGTCGAGAGTTTCGAAGTCCTGAATGAAGCTCAGAGCCGCCGCTCGCTTGCGGTCGTCTTTACCAAGAAGCGGGCGTTGTTGGCGCAGTAATCCAGCTTCGGCTCTTCGCCGGTCGAGTTTGCGAAGACAGGCACGTACCCGGCATCCACGATCTTCCGCAGGGGCACTGCCGGTTCGTTCAGATAATAGCCGGTCGGATAGAACCTTGCGGTCTCGGACCGGCTGTTACGTCGTTCAATCCAGGCCCGAAAGCCACTGAATATCGCTGGTCCGCAACACGCTTCCGTCTGATGACTTGAGCTCTATTTTTTTGAGTGAGCGCTTGTTCTTCTTGTCAACAAACGAAGACATGGGGTCTCCGGGTTTGAAGGCGTGTGCGGTGCCCCATTGCGCCAAACCTATCAGCACCGGCGCCAGCGCGCGCCCCTTCGAGGTCAGCGCGTATTCTTGGTAAGCGCTTCCGTCCGATGCCGGACGGATTTCCAAAATCCCCTGGTCGACCAGCGCCCTCAGCCGAGTGCTGAGACTGTTCTTGGCCGCGCCAAGGCTGCGCCCAAAGTCGTTAAATCTGGTCACGCCGGCCAGAGCGTCGCGGACGATAAGAAGCGCCCACCAGTCGCCGATGATGTCGAGACTTCGGGCAACCGGGCACTTGTCCTCACTCAGACTCTTGCGCTTCACCGGATCATCTCCATACCGCATCGGCAGCGATGAAACCTATTCGTCTGCCGTGCGCCAGTTTCCAACGGCGATGTTATAGGCCATCCAGTCTCAATATTGAACCAGAAGTTCATCTCAGATCACACGGATCGCCTGATGGGAGGCCGACGACCAGTCGCTCGCCGGATGGTCGAGTTCGGCTTTCACGAATACGCGATCAGTGGGGCTTGCCGGTTGTATTATTAGACCAGATCACTTAGTAACTCAACAGTGGTTCGATCATTAGACCGATTGATCGAATGAGGCGAGGGGCGACGCCGAACGCGCTGCGTCCTGGAGAATTGCCTGGTTCAACCGACTAGTTTGAGGAAGATATGCCGAAACTCGATGGAAAGATCGCTGTCATCACTGGAGGAAGCTCTGGAATCGGCCTGGCGACAGCTAAGGTTTTCGTGAAGGAAGGCGCGCGGGTTTACATCACGGGCCGCAGGCAGGCAGAACTCGATGCCGCCGCGGCTGTTCTTGGAGCGAGTGCTAAGGCCGTCCAGGGCGACGTCGCCAAACCGGCCGATCTCGACCGACTCTATGACCAAATTCGCGATGAAGTGGGGCGCCTCGATATCGTTTTTGCCAATGCCGGTGGCGTGATTCCGGCCCCGCTCGGCAGCCTGACGGAGGAGCACATCGACTATCATCTAGACACGCATGTAAAAGGCGTGATCTGGACTGTCCAGAAGGCTCTGCCTCTGATGGGACCGGGCGGCTCGATCATCTTGAGCGCCTCGATCGTCGCCTCAAAAGGCTGGGCCGATTGGAGCGTCTACAGCGCCTCAAAGGCAGCGGTCCGCAGCTTCGCTCGGACATGGTCGTCGGATTTGCGGGGCCGGGGCATCCGGGTCAACGCGGTCAGCCCTGGTGTGATCCCGACACCCGCACACGAAAACGCCGCCGCCAGCCCTGACGCGCTGAACAGCTTCATGGAATACGCGGCAAGCATAACGCCCCTTGCCCGAACGGGAACCGTTGAGGAGGTTGCGAAGGCCGTCGCCTTCCTGGCCTCCGACGACAGCAGCTTCATCGCGGCCAGCGAGATATTCGTCGATGGCGGCATAGCCCAGATCTGACGAACAGGCGGTCTGCTCTCACCCAAATACCTGGCTCCGACGGCTCCGGAATCGTCTGGGCCGTCGGTTTAAACGTCGGAGCCGCTTCACGGCACGCAGGACGGGCGCGTCTCTATCTGGATCAACCTGGTCAACACAAATCGTGAAGACTGGTCGTTCGGTGACGGCGAAATGCAATATGCGCCGAAGTGAAAGCTAAGCTCGCCCAGGCACAAGTGCGTAGGAGGTGCTGCGGACGTGCGTTCTTGTCAGAATGGAATGAAGCGAACGCGTTCACCCGCTTGAACGCTGCCGCGATCCGCTTCAACCCAAGCAAGACCATCCGCTCGGGAAAGAGGCAATAGGCGTGCAGATCCACCACGGCCAAGAAACTCAAGTCTCTCTTCGCTTTCGTCCCAAACGATTCTGGCCGGCACGAATTCGGTTCTCCCGGGCCGTCGCTGAAGCGTATTGGAAACCGGGAGTTTGCGAGCTCTCGATAACAGTTCGGAGGGAATTCCAAGCATAATACCCAACATCGACCGGCCCAAAGTGAGCCAAGAGACGAACGCCGCGAAAGGATTGCCGGGAACACCCAGTACCGAAGCTCCGCCCAATCTGCCAACGACTGCCGGTTTGCCCGGCTTGATTGCAATCTTGAGCTCTTCGGCGGCGGCACCCGCGCAAAGTAGCGCCGCACGCGTCATATCCGCATCTCCATGAGATGAGCCTCCGCTGAGGAGGACAAAATCGTTTGATTGCGACAGTCTCGCGATGGCGTTGGCAACAGCCTGCACATCATCGGCCACACATCCGGCATCGGTGACCGCGGCGCCGGCTTTCTCCGCTAATGCAAGGAGCATGGGCCTATTGCTGTCGTAAATGTTGCCGGCGCGAAGAACATCGCCAGGCTGACGAAGCTCATCGCCAGAAGAGATCACGGCCACCCGTGGCCTGCCGCGCACCTCGACACGCCCCACCCCTTGGGCGGCGAGCAATGCGATCTTCTGCGGATCCAACCTCGATCCCTTTGGCAGAATAGAATCGTCTTTTTGGACGTCTTCCCCGCGCAAGCGGATATTGGAGCCTCGCTCCAGGGGTCCTTTTACAATGAGCTTTCCGTTTCGCTGGACCGTATGCTCCTGGAGCGCAACGCGATCGGCTCCAGCGGGCATGAAGCCCCCCGTTGCGATCTTCATCGCTTGGCCTGGATAGACAAAGCCGGGACGATCACCCGCACGCGTGCCAGCCAAGGGAGACAATTCGTAGGTTTCGGCGTCTCCTGACAGCGCATAACCGTCCATCGCCGATTGATCAAACAGGGGAAGGTCGTGGTGAGCTGCCACGTCGCAGCTGAGTTCACGGCCATTTACTTCCGCAAGGGGGATAACTTCGGTTCGCTCAACTGCCCTAGAAAACGAACTGGCGATATCAATGGCATCGTTCAGCGACAGCAGTGGCCGAGGACGCTTGGCGTCCCCTTTCGATCCATCATCGCAATCAAGCGCGCTTGCTGTATTAGCCATTGCCTCTTGTCCGGCACCAACGCGTCATCAGATGCGGCTTGCGGGATCTTGAGTCCCCCATTGGCACCCATCATCAAGCTCTTCAGAGGCAGATTCCGGGAGCTAAAATGGATGAGAGTAGTATCCAAAGTGTCAGGGGTGCGCCTTCATCAGGCGCACCCCGAACTTTCTCTTACATTTTAGACGTTCGCCCATGGATCGAGAGCTGAATGGCGTCAAACTCGACATCATTTGCCCCGAGTGAGTCGAACATGAAATCGCTCGTCTCAGACTTTGGACGCCGGACCTTACCTTCAACGGCGCGCGGCATATCTTCGGTCTTGCCGTAATGCGTTTCCAACGCCGCGACATCTTCGGCGCTCATTTTTTCGAGGGCACACCGCATACCCTTCAGATGAGGCACACCCTGCTCGATGTCGATCAGGTCCGGATCGTCATCAGCGGTGATGACCGCATCGCTGAAGTCCCACATTCCCGACATCTTCTCGAGACCGCCCATCGACTCCGGCTTCCACCAACCATGTCCCACGCGGACGAGGCCGGTCGGCATACCGCTGCGTGTGTAGAGGCGGCTCACAATCGAGCCTGTGGATGTGCGGATTCGCGCCCAGTCCCCGTCCTTCATGCCGAGCCGCTCAGCTTCCGCGCGATTGACAAAGAATGCAGGGTCTGGCGCACGCTTGCGCAGCTCTGGAATGCTGCGATGCCCAGTGCGGAAGAACTCGTCCTCCGCCCACCCAACGAAGAGCGCCATGGGGTATTCTTTGTTGGGCTGAGCCGCCTCGCGGTAATAGGGGAGGGGATCGAAGCCGAACTCCTCAAGCGTCGACGAATACAATTCGACCTTGCCCGACGGTGTTGCAAATCCGGTCTTGAGATACGGCCGTTCTGGTAGGTCACCAACCTGTCCGCGATTAAGATTGGGGGTACGTCCAGCCGCGACAACCTCGTCCCAGTTCGTGCCACCCGGCTCCAGTCGATAATTGAGCATCTCCTCGGCGTTCTTCCAGGGAAACTGCTCGCCCAAGCCCATGCGCTTGGCAACTTCGTGCCAGAACGTCACAATGTTCCGGCATTCGCCCGGCGGCTCCATCGCCTGCTCGCTGATACCGGCCTGCATCGTGGGCCGTTCCAGCCATGCATCACCGGGCAGGACGTAGTCAGACAACGCAGCCGTTGGCGACATCATATGTTCGTAAGTGACGATCAGATCCTGATTCATCATGGCGTTGTAGACCCGGCGCGTATTCGCGAACGCCATGAGGGTATTGTTGGATAACGCAAACATCGCTTTGACCGGATAGGGATCACCATCGGTCATTGCCTTGAAGACGCGCATTGGGTTGGCCATGTAGCAGCCATTGACCAGATTAGCGTAACGAATACCCCACACCTTCTCGCACGCATCTTCGAACGGGCGCATGCCGCGATAGGTATAGACCGGCGTGTGCTCGGCGCCGAGCTGCTTCATTTTCTGCGCTTCAGGCAGCATATGATGAGCTTCAATCTCGGAGTCCGATCGAACCGAGGGATTGAAGCCAACGAACTGGTCGCCACCCTTGATGTCGATGTTGCCGGTAATAGCGCGCAGCATGGCCTGCAAGCGGATCGCGGACGTGCTCGAGACCTGCTGGTCGGTAATCGGCGTCCACGGAATGCTGGCGGACTCGGCCGTGGCATAGGTGCGCGCCGCCTTCCGGATCAATTCAGCGTCGACCCCTGTGATGCTCGATACGCGGTCGAGGTGGTACTCGCGCGCGCGTTCAGCCAATTGTTCGAAGCCGACCGTCCAGTCGCGAACGAACTCCTTGTCGTAGAGTTCCTCCTCGATGATGACGTTGAGCCACCCGAGCTGCATTGCGGCATCGGTTCCGGCCCGCAACGGCAACCAAATGTCGGCCCGCTCGGCATTCTCACTCTTTCGGGGATCCTGAACGATAAGTTTTGCGCCGTTGGCCTGAGCCATGCGCACGGCTTTGTAAGTCATCGTCCAGCTATGACGGCGCGGGTCATGGCCGATGAGAACGACACATTTTGAATTGAGAATGTCGGCACGGGGAAACCAGCCGTAGACGAAGCGATTTACCGCAGCTGTGTTGCCGGCACAGTAGGCGACAGCCGTAATGAAGGTGGGCGACCCAATGTGATTCATGAAGCGGCGGGTCGTCCCATTATCGCCGAGCAGCCAGCCCCCGCTGTGCGCAACTGCAAACGCTTCGGGACCATAGCGGTCGATGACGACCTTCAACCGGTCCGTGATATCGTCCATCGCGTCGTCCCAGCTGACGCGCTGCCACTTTCCTTCACCACGAGCACCGACCCTTTTCAGCGGATAGAGAATGCGATCGGGATTAGCAAACGCTTTCGGTGCGAAGGCTCCCTTGAGGCAAAGCACATCCTTGAGAATGGGGTGGTTGCGCGTCGACACCTTGACCACGCGACCATCTACCACGTTTGCCTGGACCGGGCAGAAGCCATCACAGGTGCCGCATACCACGTTCTTCGTGGTTACAATCTTCTTCGCTTCGACAATACGATCAAGCATGCTCATGCTCCCAATTTTGCTTTCATCTGATGTTGGTCATCAGCAACCGAGAAGCCATTTTCCCGCCCACCAAGCGGCGTAACCGACAACGACTAGAGGAAGTCCAATCGCCAGAATTAGGAGTTGGCCATACCGAACGTCTTCCGGCTTAATGTCACTTTGAACGAGGCGCGCGTCCTCGGGCATCAGACTCGCCTCGAGCCAGCTCGAGTCCCACATCACGTTCCTCCGCCGGGCCGGCCAACTCGTTCTTTTTGCTCGCAGGTATCAGCTCGGTCGACCGAATCTGATGCAGCGATCTTGTATTCAGGTCCACTGAACTCTATTCTAGCTTCAAGTTTTGAAGTTAGTCAATGCATTTGCGTGCTAAAGAAGCGGCTCGCTCACATGACGTGCGCGCGGCAGGGTCACAGGTATGCCAACATTTACTGAACTCATGGCGTCGGTGACCGAGAGCCCCGGCGCGACTTCAGCTTCCGCAACAGAAGATTAGCTCCAGGGCCGTACGATGTATGGTGGCTAGCCGCAGCATTTTGCCTTGTAGGGGCCGAGCGGAAAATCGCCCAGCTTCCACCGCTGCGCTCCGCACAGTTCGCATTTTTTGGACCTGTATCAGGCGCGCTCGCTATTCGAGCGGCGGTGTCGCGTCGAGGTAAATCGACCGTGTTTACGAGCGCCGATCTATCAACTGAAGCTGGTCTAGCAACCCGCGTAATGCTCTGCTACGGGCGCCGCAAGGGCGTCGTCTTGAGATTATACCGCACTTGCTGCGCCGCAGGTTAAGCCACCGGATGGTTGTCCGGCGATTCTAGTACCGATAGCGGGAACCAACTCCTTTCAGCATTTCAATAGCCGGCTCGCGGCCGGTCATGGCCTATTCAGCCAGGCTGAACAATCAACCTTTACGGTGTGGATGCACCACCGCCACCGCGATCAATCAAATCCCGCTTCTGTTGCCGCGCTCGTAGCACTGACCGACTGCCCGCCACCAGTACAACGACTTGGACAATTGATCTCCTCGCCGACAAGATTGAGGCAACTGACGGAAACGGTCAGCCAACCCTGGTTTGCAGGCAGAATATCGCTGTGTTTGCATGATTGGTGCGCAGGCCATCAAGCTCAGCTTCTGGCTGCTCCAAAGCCAAACTCGCATATAACAGCAATGATCTTCCGAAAGCCGAGGCCAAATGCTCGAGATCGCTCCAGGTGGCGATGCGTTCCATACGGTTAGAGTTTATAGGGCTGCATTGTGAAAAAATCAGAACTCGGAAATCTGACGTGTTCTTTGGCGAGCGCTCTTGCCGTAGTCGGCGACGCGTGGTCGCTTCTGATAATCAAGGAGTTGATGCTCGGAAACCGGCGTTTCGAAGGTATACAGGCGCAGACAGGGATGTCGTCAAATTCCCTGGCCGTCCGGTTGAAGGCCCTCGAAAAACACAAGATCATCCGGCGACAAAAATACAGCTCCAAACCGGTCCGATTTGAGTACGGCGTTACGGCGCGCGGATTTGACTTATGGCCTGCGCTGGTTGCGCTTACCTCGTGGGGAGACAAGTGGATCAATCGAGGGACCCCGCCTTTGCAGTATGTGCACATTTCGTGTGATCACAATGCCAGTCCCGGTCTCGTATGCCACGCATGTTCGAAGCCCGTGGATGCCGCGGGCGTGCGGCCCCTCATGTCTCCGAAAATGCGCTCGGAACGTGAGCAGCGTTTCAACTCCGCTCATCCGAACCGAATGGCTTCGTCGTAACGCGAAGCCGGCGTTTCAATGCGTTTCCGCCGCTGACCTGACGACCTTCTTGAAAGTATTCGTCCAGCGTCCCGCATCGACGCCTTGCGAAAGCATGTTCGAGCCAACCATCGCGGCAAAAAGCAAGTACGTCTCGTCCCGAGACGATTGGCTTACGTTCGACGATGCGATCTGCGAAAATGCGTCAAAGAGAGACTTAACGCCCTCCTCATAGGCTTGTCGCAGCGGATGATCTGGCTCGCGCGCGCCGGCATCGAAGGCGAACGCTATCATGGGGCACGTGCGCGCAGGCTCTTTTGGCGCAAGGTAGAACCGAGCCAGTTCCGATAATACGCTGCGCCCGTCGCTGGCGCTTTTGGCGGCCACACGCTGCCAATTTTCCACGGACGTGACAAAGCTGAGGGTACATGCCTCGGCTGCAAGATGATCCTTTGTTTCGAAATGCGTGTAGAAACCGCCCTGCGTCATGCCGGCCGCCTTCATCACGTCCGCTATGGTCACGGCTTCGACGCCGTTTGCGCGAAACAGCTCGCTTGCGACCTTCACGATACGCGCGCGATTTTCTAGCGACTGGCTGTAGCTGACTCGTCCCATGGCCACCGGAAGATGGTTGCTAGCCTCTAAACTTCAGGATAGAGGTCGAAAATACTATAAACCCCCCTTCCTGGGAAGTCCATGGTGGATACTTTCGAGACGTGACACAGATGACGGGTAGGCCTCCAAGGTCAGCACGCACTCTACCAGCCCCCGGGCAGGAGAGGGCCGCCATTGCGGCACAGGCTGAACGATATGCGTACCGTTCGCATCCTGCAGCCCGTTGAACAGGTAGATTGTCTGGCCGTTCGCTGCAGTGGGCGCGACCGGTACGGTCCATTGGGTCTCGAATGAAACGACCGGCCACGAGGTCTGGTGGGTCCATCTCGACCAGGATTGCCACCCCGCCCGTCATCGCGACAATGTCGGTCACCGGCGGTTTGTGATCGATAGATGTCCAGATCTCCGCATCCGCTCGATCTCGAGGCGCCCATGCAACCGCCGGTCACGTACTGCTGCGGGTGATCCTGCCGCGGCAGCAACGGATCAACGGCGCGAGGCTGAAACTGGTCATGGTCGATAACTTCAGCGAGCGCATCGAGATCAAGGATGTGCCGGAGCAGGTCCTTAACAGAATCATGACATTGGTCCGCCCGCTGACGGAGCGCTGCAGCCTCACCGCTCAAGTTTTGTTGACTGACCACGAAGCATCATTCCATCGTGATGACGGACTATTGCGCCAATCTCGTTGTTTCGTATGCCATGGCACCTCTGGCAGTGAAGCGACTCTTATGACATCTCCCACGGCTCTGGTTTCCTTGGCGACTTCCGTCCCGACTTTCGAGTTTAAGCAAAAGAAGGTCGAGGAAGTTTCCCGGCAAATATTCGGCGATCGCTTTCCGGAATTTGAACGTCTTTCGCGCGTCTTCGAAAATACCGGTGTGATAAAGCGTTATGGCGTCAAACCGATTGAATGGTACTTTGAGCCCCGCGGCTGGCCTGAAAGGACGCAAGCGTTTCTGGAAGGAGGCGAGGAGCTCTTCATCGATGTCGCGCAGAAAGCGATTGAGCGGGCCGGTCTTGTCCCGAACGAAATAGACACCGTTGTCACTGTTTGTTCGACCGGAATTACGACGCCGAGCCTCGAGGCGCGCGTTGCAGGCAAAATCGGGTTTCGGTCAGATGTTTTTCGCGTCCCCGTGTTTGGTCTCGGCTGTGCGGGCGGTGTGTCGGGCTTGTCGATTGCGTCTCGTCTGGCGCAGGCGCGGCCCGGCACCAATGTGCTGCTCGTCGCGATTGAACTCTGTACGCTTGCCTTTCGCCGAGATGAACTGACCAAGGCCAACATCGTTGCGACCAGTCTGTTCGGCGATGGTGCCGCAGCGGTGGTCCTGCGCGCCGGAGACGCGGGGGCGGTTCAAGTTGAAGGCGCTGGGGAACACCTTTGGCCCGACACGCTCGATATCATGGGGTGGAGAGTCGATCCGGAAGGATTTGGCGTCATTTTTCGCCGGTCAATTCCCGCCTTTGCTGCTGCCAACATGAACGCGGCGGTGACTGGCATCCTCAAGCGAATGAATCTCACGCTTGATGATGTGGATCGATTCGTGTGTCATCCCGGCGGTACCAAAGTGGTGAGTGCCTTGGAATCCGCATTCTCGCTCAATCAAGGCTCGCTCGATCACGAGCGGCAAATTCTTGCCGATTATGGAAATATGTCGGCGCCGACCGTTTTGTTCGTGCTGGAGCGCGTTCTCGCGGGCCAAGTCCCGTTTCGATCATTGCTGACATCACTGGGCCCCGGCTTCACTGCAAGCTGTGTCGCGATGCGGCGGGCTGCGTGACCTTCGCTGTAATTCTTCTCGGCTTTGTGACGCTGCAACGTTGCGGCGAACTCGTCCTTGCCCACAAGAATACTAACTGGCTTCTAAACCGGGGCGGCTTGGAAATTGGGGCCGGTCACTATCCTTGGCTTGTTGCCATGCACGGGGCTTGGCTGGTCTCGCTGTGGATGTGGGGAGATCGTCAGCCCGTCAATTTGCCCGGACTGGGCGTTTTTGTGGTTCTTCAGGTGTTTCGGATCTGGGTCATCGCGACACTCGGTCCAAGATGGACCACGAGAATCATCGTCCTGCCCGGTTCTCAGCTGGTGACCACGGGTCCTTATCGGTTCTTGTCACATCCGAATTATGTGGTGGTTGCATGTGAGATTGCGGTTTTGCCTCTTACACTGGGTCTGCCGCTCATGGCGCTCATTTACACGGCCCTGAATGCATTGATCCTCGCCATTCGCATTTACGCAGAAAATCGTGCGCTCGCCAAACAGTGTGGGGAGCTGAGACGATGATGCGTACCGAATTGCCCCTCGCGGGGACCAGGACATGGATCGGCTTTGGCTTGATGTGCCTTGGTATGTTCATGGCGATCCTCGACATTCAGGTCGTGGCGACGTCGCTGCCGACAATCCAGAATGCCCTTGCGATTTCTCCCGAAGCGATGAGCTGGATCCAAACGTCCTATTTGATCGCTGAGATCATCGCCATTCCAATGACTGGCTGGCTCACGCGTGTACTTTCGATGCGCTGGCTATTCACCGCCGCCATCGGGCTTTTCACCTTGGCATCGATCGGATGTGCAGCAAGCGATAGTTTCGCCATGCTTGTTTCGTTTCGAGTGGTGCAGGGATTCGCAGGAGGAACGCTGATTCCAACAGTGTTTGCCGCGGTATTCATCTTATTCCGGCCGCGCACGCAAGGCATTGCATCGACGATTGCCGGAATCATGGCGGTGCTTGCACCGACGGTCGGACCTGTCGCCGGTGGCTGGATTACTCAGGCGTATTCCTGGCACTGGTTGTTTCTAATCAATGTTGCTCCGGGATTGGTTGTTTGCGTCGTTACGCCGTATCTTTTGCCTCGGCAAAGTACGAAATTCAGTGAAGGTGCGAAATTCGACGGCTTGTCACTGGTTCTAATGGCGTTCGCGCTCGCAAGCCTCGAGATCGGGCTCAAGCAGTCTCCGCAAGATGGATGGTTCTCCTCCATCTGCATAAGCTTGTTTTCTCTCAGCGCTATCACCGGCGGGTTTTTCGTTTGGAGAGCGTTGCGAGCCGCCTATCCAGTTGTGGAACTATCCACATTTAGGGATCGTTCTTTCGCAATCGGGTGCGTGTTGAGCTTTTGCTTGGGTATCGGTCTATTCGGCTCTGTTTATCTTATGCCGGTTTTTCTTGCGTTCGCCCGGGGACACGATGCATTGGAAATTGGTTCGACCATGCTGGTCACCGGTGTGGCTCAACTTGCGATCGCGCCAATTGCAGTTGCGCTGGAGCGTCGCGTTGACGCCCGATTGCTGACCGCGGTGGGCTTCGCCCTGTTTGCACTTGGACTGGGACTGAGCATGTTTGAGACGCGAGATACGGACTTCAGCGAGATGTTCTGGCCACAGGTCATTCGCGGCGTTGCAATCATGTTCTGCCTTTTGCCGCCGACGCGTTTGGCGTTGGGGGCGCTATCTGAAACGCAGGTGCCGGATGCGAGCGGTCTCTTCAATCTCGCGCGTAATCTGGGCGGTGCGATTGGCATCGCGCTGATCGACACGCTTCTGTACGGACGAACCAGTATCCATGCTGACGCCCTTAGCGCCCGGCTTCTAGCAGGAGATGCGACCGCCGCCACGGCGATTGGATTGGATCCGGGATTATTGGCGAGCGGACTATCCGGCCCGCTAACGCCGGACACAGAGGCCTTAGTACGACCAATGATCGAAAAGGCTGCTTTTGTTTGGAGCGTTAATGACGCATGGGCGATGCTGGCAGCGTTCGCGTTGCTGGGCGTATTGGTTGTGCCATTCGCGTGGAGAACACCCGTACAACAGGCGATAAAGGTGGACACACGAGAATAGAAAGCACCATTGCCAGAGTTGGAATTGATGATGCTTCAACTCGGTTCGAATCGTCGAAGGCCGGCGTGCCGGGGCATTTCGATGGTCGTCCAGTTAGCTGACATTACCTTCTAGAGTACTATTCTTACTGCGTCATAAAGTTTTGTACTTTGCCAGGTTCCTGATCGGCGCGGCGCAGCAAGGACACGCGGCAAGCTTTGCACGACGGCGAGAACGATCCGTCGGCGCATGGTCGCAATCGAGTTTGGCATGTGCCGCTCGGGCCGCAGCGGTGGAGCTTCTGGGTCTATAACCTTCGGGAATGGCAGGCGCTTGGAACATCGCGGTGGAACGAGGTGGTGAGGGGGAACCGTCTCCCTTTCGGAGATCAGGAATCCGTAGGCCGCGATGCAGAGTGTGGCTTGATGGTGGAAGCCGCGCCATCCTCGCCCTTCGAAATGTCCGAGCCCGAGCGCTGCTTGAAGCTTCCTACACCTCAGCGAAGGCCTTTCAGCGAACGAGAGATCTGACCTGCGCAGGTTAACAGCGGTGGCAGAAATCGTTTGCGCAGATCGCTGACCTTGACGCGTGCCGATGCTGCGCTGACGCTGACAGCGGCTACGATCTCATTGTTTGATCCCAGCACCGGGACCGCCAGGGATCGGATGCCGAGCGCCAGTTCCTCATCGCTGATCGCATAGCCATGCTGCGCTGCCTCCTTGATCGCCGCCAGAATATCAGGGAGCTCTGTAAGTCCGCGAGGGGTGCGGGCAACGATCGGACTCCGCCGCAGCTGCTTCTGAATGTCGGCATCCGCATGGCTGCCCAGTAAGACCCGTCCGGTCGCCGAACAATACAACGGCAAATAGGCGCCGACGCGGACGCCGGTCGAGACGATATGCTGAGCCTCGGCGCGAGCGATGAATAGCGATTGATCATCGTCCAGTACGGCAAGTGAGACAGATTCCGCCAGTTCATCGCGGGCGCGCTCCAAAAGCGGTAGCGCGATGCGAATGAGTTGATCCCGGCCGGATGTCATTCCGCCCAGACGGCGGAGTCTCGGCAGCGGCCGGAATTCCCGTCCCGACAGTTCAAGATAATTCAGCTCGACCAATGTCAGGAGGCATCTGCGAGCCGCTGCGCGTGTCGCGCCGGACGCGCGCGCCGCGTCGGCAACGCTCATCACTGAGTTGACCGAGAATGCCTCGATGATGGCCAGGCCTTTCGCAAGCCCGGCCATGCCCTCGCGCTTCTCACTCGGAAGTGTCGTCGCCATGGGGCCTCGCCTTGACAGCTCATTTAGAGCGGTTCAAAGTGTTCGAAATTGAAGTATATGTTCGATATTCGAACATCTTGGCAATAATGTCAAGCTGCGAGAGGACGCGCCCATGAACAAGATTGTGTTGCCGCCCAACGAATCCAGTCCGGCAAGCTGGCCGGAGGGGCTGACCCGCGTTCCTTATTGGGTGTTCCAGGATCAGAAAATTTATGCCGAAGAACAGCGGCGCATTTTTCAAGGGCCGAACTGGCATTATCTGGCACTCGAAGTCGAGTTGGCCGAAGCCGGAGATTTCCTGACGACGCAGGTCGGCGATACGCCGGTGATCGTTACACGTGATTCCGATAGCGAGATTTATGCATTCGAAAACCGCTGCGCCCATCGCGGCGCATTGATCTGCCTAGAGCACCGCGGCAAACACCGAAAGGATTTTAGCTGCGTCTATCATGCCTGGAATTATGATCCGCAGGGCAATCTGACGGGCGTCGCCTTCAAGGATGGCGTCAAGGGCAAGGGCGGAATGCCCGACTCGTTCAAGATGGAACAGCACGGTCCGCGCAAGCTGCGCATCGCTATTTTGCACGGATTGATCTTCGGCTCATTCTCCGAGGACGTTCCTTCCATCGAGGAATATTTAGGCGAAGAAATTCTGACGCGGATTGAACGTGTGCTCGGCGGCCGGACGCCTGTGGTGCTGGGGCGGTTTACCCAAGTGCTTCCGAACAACTGGAAGCTGTATATGGAGAACGTCAAGGACTCCTATCACGCCAGCATCTTGCATCTGTTCTTCACAACGTTCGAACTAAATCGATTATCGCAGAAGGGCGGGATCATTGTCGATGAAAGCGGCGGACATCACGTCAGCTATTCCGCCATCGATCCCGATGCAGAAAAGGATGTTGAATACGCCAAGCAGCAGTTGCGTTCGGAAAGTGAGTACAAACTCGCCGATCCGACATTGCTGCAGGGGTTCGACGAATATCACGATGGCGTCACGCTGCAGATTCTGTCGGTGTTTCCGACCTTCGTTCTTCAGCAGATTCAGAATGCGATCGCGGTCCGCCAGATCGTGCCGCGGGCCGTCGACAAGACTGATCTGAACTGGACTTATCTGGGCTTTGCGGACGACACGCCAGAGCAGCGCCTGACGCGCATCAAGCAGGGCAACCTGGTGGGGCCGGCCGGTTACATCTCGATGGAAGATGGCTGCGTCGGCGGATTCGTGCAGCGCGGCATCGCAGGCGCCAGCGATGAGCGGGCCGTTCTCGAGATGGGTGGTGCGGAAGCAAAAAGCAGCGAGAGCCGGGTGACCGAGTCGTCGGTGCGTGGCTTCTGGAAAGCCTATCGCGCGAATATGGGTCTGTGAGGATAGAGAGATGAGTGACAACGTTCAGCAGTATATTACCAAAACGCAGGCGGACTATGCCCGCTGCATTGACGATGATCGTCTTGAGGAGTGGCCGAATTTCTTCCATGGTCCTTGCCTCTACAAGATCACGACCTCGTCGAACTATCGCGACGGACTTGAGGCCGGCATTGTGTTTGCCAATTCGCGGGGAATGCTCTCCGATCGGGTATCGGCGCTGCGCGATGCAAACATCTATGAGCGGCAATCCTACCGCCACATCCTCGGGCAGCCTTCGATCATATCGAAAGAAGGCCCAATGGTACGGAGCGAGACCTCGTTCCTGGTGGCGCGAATTCTGCAAGACGGCGATACGTCCATCTACGCGACCGGACGCTATTTCGATCTGTACGAGATTGCGGACGAGGCGGCCAAGCTGAACGAGCGAACGGTGGTCTGCGACAGTTCGCGTATCGACACACTGCTGGCGCTGCCGTTATGACGTCCGAAGTCGTTGCACTCACCATCGGCGATCCGAATGGCATCGGCCCCGAAATTGCGGTCAAGGCTGCGGCGCTATGTGCCGAGGCGGACGGAAGCGCGTTTCCCATCCTCGTGGGAGACGAGCACGTCATTCGATTCTATGGGGACAAGTTCGCCCCCGGTCGACAACTGCTTCAACACGACAGCCAGGCCGGTGACAAGCGGGTGCTTCGTTACCATCATGTCGATGCGTTGGCAGAGCGGGATTTCCAGCCGGGAAAGGGCTGTGCGGAAGGGGGGCGCGCGACGGTCGCCTATGTGAAGGCGGCGCTTGATCTTGTGGCGGAAGGACACGCACGTAGTATCGTCGCCTGCCCGCATTCCGAGACCAACGTCAACGCTGCTGGTATCAAATTTTCCGGATACCCGAGCCTATTGGCACGCCTGAAGAAGGTGCCTGAGGACGAAGTGTTCCTGATGCTGGTCGGCGCCGGCCTGCGTATCGTGCATGTGACCCTGCATGAACGATTGTTTGGCGCGCTGGAGCGGATCACGCCAGCGTTGATCGAGCGCGCGATCCGAACCACGATCGATGCATTGCGCAACCTCGGCATCCATCGTGCAAAGATCGGCGTTTTCGGCATCAATCCGCATGCCGGCGAGGGTGGCCTGTTCGGGGACGATGACGACAGGATTGTCAAGCCGTTGGTGGAACGGTTGAAGGCCGAAGGCATCAACATCGAAGGCCCGGTGGGCGCTGATCTGATGCTCGGCCAACAAGGCTTCGATGCCTTCGTCGCGATGTACCACGATCAAGGTCATATCCCGGTCAAGCTACTCGCAGGACGAAACTCAGCGGCGATGTCGATCGGTGCCCGTCTGATGTTCTCGAGCGTCGGCCATGGCAGCGCCTTCGATATTGCAGGGAAGGGTATTGCCGATCCCGGCCCAGTTCTGCGCTGCATTCAGCTGCTCGCGGGCGCCAACGAATTCAAGGAAAGCGCGGTCCCATGACGTTTGAAATTTCGGTCGAAAACGCGGACATCAATTTCTCCTGTGACGAAGGCGAGACGATCCTCGCCGCGGCGGAGCGCGCCGGCTACGCCATGCCGTATTCCTGCAGAAAGGGCGTATGCTCATCCTGCGAAGGTTGGCTGAGCAAGGGCTCGGTACGGCAGCGTTCCAAGGAAATCGCCGGCCCCGCGGGGCGCGTGTTGTTTTGCACGGCTAACCCGACGAGCGATATCGTCGTCCGACCGCGGCGAATCCAGCGCTATGACCCGCTGGCGCGCAAAAAGGTTATGGCGCGGGTTTTTCGGCTATCGCGACCGGCTGACGATGTCGCGGTGCTTCAGTTGCGGTTTCCTGCCAGCATTCGTGCGAAGTTTAAGGCCGGGCAATATCTGCGGATCAAGATGCCGGACGGCGACGAGCGAAGCTTCTCGATGGCTAACGCGCCGCAGGAGAGCGACGGCGTTCAGTTGCACATTCGGCATGTTCCGGATGGCGTCTTCTCCGAAAAAGTACTGGCGTCGTTACAGCTGAACGACAAGCTGGAGATCGAAGTTCCATTCGGCGATTTCCATGTCCGTGAGGATGATCAGGCGGGGTTCGTCTTTATGGCGACCGGAACCGGATTCGCGCCATTAAAGTCGATCATCGATGACATGATCCGACGACGCCTCAACCGCGAGGTTCGCTTCTACTGGGGCGGACGCAGCAGATCCGATCTCTATCTGGCCGAGACGTGCGAGAAATGGGCCAGCCGCTATCCCTGGTTCAGCTTCATTCCCGTGCTCTCCGAACCGGATCCCGATTGGAAGGAACGACGCGGATTGGTCCACACCGCGGTACTTGGCGATATCCCGAACCTATCGGGCTGGCATGTCTATGCCTGTGGAAATCCGATGATGATCCAGGCTGCCCGCCGCGAATTCACGGCGCTGGGGGGATTGCCGGAAGACCGATTTTACGCGGATGCATTTGTGCCGAGCGGTCAGTCCGACAATGCACAACTGGAAGCCACTTTAGAGTCCGCTGGCTGATCTCGCTGGCAATTCAATAATGTCTACGGCGCGGCGCTATCGCCTCGCTTCCGTCAAATGATATCGGACCAAAATAATTTGGCCAAAAAGGGTTTGGAAATGAGCACTGAGGTTGCTTTCGACGTTCCGTCGTTCATTAATTCGCGCCGCACCGGCGCTGTGCAATACGCCATCGTCGTATTGTGCGGGCTCGTCATGTTTCTCGACGGCTTCGACACCCAGGCCATCAGCTACATGGCCCCCTCAATTGCCAAGGAATGGGGCCTGTCAAAAGATCTTTTGGGTCCGATTTTTTCGTCGGCCCTAACCGGTCTGATGGTCGGCTATCTCCTCGTCTCGCCGTTGTCGGACCGGTTCGGTCACCGCAAGCTCGTCATCATCAGTACGTTTACCTTCGCAATACTCACTTTCGCGACGATATTCGCTACCAATGTCACTGAACTGATCGTCCTCAGATTCGTCACCGGCATCGCGCTTGGTTCGGTGATCCCGAGCGCCATCGCACTTACAACCGAATTCAGCCCCGCGCGGTTGCGCGCGACATTCGTACTGGCGATCTATTGCGGATTTTCGCTCGGATTTGTTGCAGCTGGCGCGGTCGCAGCCTGGTCGATTCCGGAATACGGCTGGCGATCGATGCTCTGGATCGGCTCGGCTGCGCCGCTGATCGTTACCATTCTGGCATTCATCTATCTGCCCGAGTCGATGGATTTTCTGATCCGAAGGAAGGCCAAACCGGAGAGCGTTTGGCGTGTGGTGCGTCGTGTCGATGGCGCTCTGCCTGAACAGAGTCCAACTCATTTCGTCACCGAAATGGAAGAACAAAGAAGTGCTGTCGGCAGTCTGTTCTCATCCGGCCGAGCCGCCGGGACGATCGTCATCTGGCTGGTGTTCATGCTCAACCTTGCGGAATTCTATGCGCTGCAGAGCTGGCTGCCTTCCATTCTCACCAATGTCGGGTACTCGTTGAACATAGTGGCGCTCGCGACGACGTTGACTACGATCGGCGGCATTGTTGCCGCGTTTGTGATCGGGCCGGCTATGGACCGGATCGGGGCTTACCGGTCGCTCGCGACCGTCTATTTAGCAGGCGTGCTGTTCGTCGCGCTATTCGGGTTTTCGATCGGAGGTCCGAGCTGGCTTCTGCTGACCACGGCATTCTGTGCAGGGTTCTGCATCAGTGGAGGACAGAAGAGTGTCATCGCCCTTGCCGCGATCTTCTATCCGACGCCGATCCGTTCGACTGGGGTTGGCTGGGCGCTTGGTATCGGTCGGTTGGGCGGCATCGGCGGTCCGCTGCTAATCGGTGCCTTGTTGGCTTACCAGCTGAGCGCGCAACACATCCTCTATATCGCTGCCATTCCGATGTTGCTGGCGGGATTGCTCGTCGCTCTGCTAGGGCGTCGATATGCAACGAGCGCAAGCAGTGTCGATACCGGTCTTTGATAGAGTCCGCATAGCGCTATCGCTTCATTTCAATTGAAGTCCACAGAGAGGTGCCGCGCGACCTGCATTATCCCCCTCTGAATCAGAAGCGCTGGTCGTCGTCCACCGACGATAAGTGCCCATGACTCACGCCTCGTCGAGGATGTGGATGACGCGGCTGGCGATCAGGTCCTTCGTCGCGGCGGCATAAGCCGTCATGTGCGGCGAGGCGGCGTGCGCACGTAGCGCTTCAAGGACGCTCTGCGGCGGGTCTGCGGCCCGCGCCACGTTCCGGACGAGATCCATGAGGTGCCCGCGATTCCCTATACGTTGTCGGGCAAGAAGATGGAGATCCCCGTCCGGAAGATCCTCGAAGGCCGCCCGCCGGAGAGCGTCGCCAGCCGGGATTCGATGACCGATCCGGACGCGCTCGAAGCGTTCACCGATTTCGCTGCGGCCGGTTGAGGCGGGCGACGAGCCTAAGCGCCCAATCCGTTGCAGCCGATTTTTGCAACAAACCCCGCCGAAAGCAGACCGTCCGTTCTCGGATGAAAATCGCGAGAAACGGACGTGCTGCCCCCGCTTAACGCGCGGGCGCAACAGGTACCGGAGCTGCACCGAAATCGGCTGAAACGCTGATTTCTCGCCAGCGTTCAGCATCGCTCGCGCGTGCACCTTCGACATCAGCGTAGTATTTGAGCGCGCTGCTGCCGATCAGAACATGTGGTGGCACCGCCTCTGCATCAGCGATCCGCAAGGCGACCTGCGCAATTCGGGCGGGGTCGATCGGCTCGTTCCCCCAAAGTCCCGCCATAGACTTGATAGCAGCACCCACCGAGGGCTCGTAATCCGCAAGCATGGGCGGCCGATCCTGGGTGGCGCGTGTGCCCCAATTTGTCCGGATTCCCGCAGGCTCCAAGGCCGCCACCTTAACGCCGAAGGGCGCGGTCTCCTGCGCCAAGCTCTCGGTGAAGCCGCCGACCGCCCACTTCGCCGCGTGATAGGCGGCGCTTCCTGGCGTTGCAATACGTCCGCCCACCGAGGATATTTGAATAATGGTTCCGCTGCGCTGCTTGCGCATCAGGGGCAGGACGGCCCGCGTCAGATTCACGACGCCGTAGAACACGGTGTCGACCAATTTTTTGAAGTCGGTTGAACTGATCTCCTCGAAGGGGCGTATATCGCCATAGCCGGCGTTGTTGACCAGAACGTCGAGCCCCCCAAAGACAGAGACTGCAGTTTGGACGGCGGCTTGTGCTTGTGCTTCATCCGTCACGTCGAGCCGCGCCGTGTGGACCTGATCGCCATATTTCTTCACGAGGCCAGCTAACTGGCTAGTATCGCGCGCGGTCGCGAGCACTCGGTTGCCCGCTGCCAGTGCGGCATCGGCGATGTCATGACCCAGTCCGTTTCCACTTCCTGTTACCAGCCAAATTCTAGACATGTACTCTTTCCTATATTAACTGCCCAGGCGCTCATTTAATATGGCAACCTAGGGGCTGCCGGGCCGGACTATTCCGATTTACCGGTCAAACTGCTCCAAGCCGCGGCGAAACCCATCGAACAATAGAACTGTGCCCGATCTGGCTCGCTCGCCATGAAATCCATCGTTGTTGCTGCCATGGCCTCGAACAGCGCGCCGATGAAAGATGCCGGCGCCGTCTTGAGTGGGCCGCGCGCACTTGCACTGGAGATGACGGCGAGAACCTCCGCAGCACTATCCACGCCAGCCTTGCGGCTATCCTCCGTTACCAAATCGGACACGGAGAGTTGGGCCAAGGCTCGGCGTTTTGCCGGCTGGGCAACTCCCCAGTTTGTGCGTTCCCTCCATATATGAAAGAGCCTTGCTTTCAGGTTGCCCTTGGCGGGGAAGGCGTCCAGTACGGCGGTGATCAGTTCCTCCTTGATGGCGAGATAGAGCTGGTTGAACAGATCGGCCTTCGTGGAGAAGTATACAAAAAGCGTTCCGTCGGCGACGCCGGCCACCTGGGCAATTTTAGCGGTTGGCGCGCCGAGCCCCTGTTCGGCAATGACGCTCGCCGCTGCTTGCAGGATTGCCCGTCGCTTCTCCTCGTCTCTCTGCCGGGCCATCGTTTTCTATCCAAGTTGCGCGGCAAAGACGGCGTGAGTTCGGATCGCCCCCTCACGCGGGCAGCCCGGCAGCATATAAAAACCGCCTACGCACTCATTAATAAAGCCCTTCGATCCAGACGTCAATACCCTTGCAAGAGCCGCAAGTAAAAACGCGATATCGAAGCCATTCTCAAACCCTTGTTTGAGGCGGACGAGAGGCGTTCCAGGAAAGACTCGCTCTGGACATGGCGGACTACTTCCGACAGCGCGCGCCAGCCATGTTGCGGATCGCTAACCTTGGTTGAGATCAGATGTCCGGCTGGGAGGGAGGTCGATCCAAAGTTTCCTATTATTTGTATAAACGGCGACAGCGCCAGAGATTGGGTGACCTCAGTTGGTGGGATCTCTCAGTCAAACGAAGCATTCGATGGGTGGTGGACTCCTTTGGACAAGGCGTGATTCGTTCTCAGCGATCCTTCCGCAGAATCGAGACCGCATACATTTGCAATGCGCCAATAACCAGCGGCCCGATGGTTTTTCCGATGTCATGTTGATAGAGGCCGACCGCCCCATCAGCAAATTGTATGAAGCCGGCGAGAAGACCCAGAACTTTTAGGCTTGACGATGAGCGTTGATAGATCGCTGCCAACGCCATCACGGCAAGCGGGAGCGTTCGAGCGGCAGCGTACATAGCAAAAATGAACGATGCCTGTGTTTGAACAAACCCAACCGGCAGAACGTACTCAGGCCTGAAAAGTCCAGCGATCGAAAACCCGCTCGCAACCAAAACATTCAAGGCTGTGATGGCGGACGCCAGGCGCATGCGCGTTGCGGGCGCAGAAGGTGTTATCATCTCGATATTCCTCACTCGATTTATCCAGAACTCTCGACGGTCGCGGGAAGCGCGAAGCGCATCACGTGCCACCGCCGGTGTGCCGCCATTTCGTTGTGCTCCAAGCCGCGGGTTCGGCAAGTTGACCGAGTACTTGCGTAATAATAATAGCATGCTATGATATAGTCAAAGCCGAGGTGACGGCTGGATTCGACCCATGGGGGGAATTAGCGATGACAAGACCCTACATTGTGGGGCTCGGCGGAACGATGCGCGCGGGCTCGTCGACCGAAAGTGCGCTGTCTCTGGTTCTAGGGACGATTGCGGCACAAGGAGCCGATACGCTTCTGTTGTGCGGAAGCGATATCGACCTCCCGCCCTACGTTCCGGGCAGCGGGACACCGACGCTGAAGGCAAGTCGAATTGCCACCGAACTGGGCCGAGCGGACGGAATTATTCTGGGAACGCCCGGTTATCACGGCGGGATTTCGGGGCTGGTGAAGAATGCGCTCGACTATACGGAAGAATTGAGAGGCAATAAGAGACCCTATCTGGAAGGCCGGCCGGTGGGTTGCCTTGTAACTGCAGCGGGCGAGCAAGGGGCCGTCACGACCCTCAACGCTTTGCGATCCGTAGTGCATGCGCTGCGCGGCTGGCCAACGCCGCTCGGCGTGACAATTATTACCACCGAGAAAGTTTTCGACGCTGACGGTAAATGCCTTTCTCCTCGCGTCGAAACCCAGCTGAATATTCTGTCCCGACAGGTGCTGGAGTTTGCTGTCATGCTGTCAAGCAGGACAATTTCCTTGACGACTGATTCCCGGCGCGATGCCGTTCTCGTCTGAGGCTGGGGCAGTTAAAGTCGCTTTGGGGCGCCCATATACTCTCCGCATGCGGTGCTGAGGGACCCTTCAAGCTAGAATATTTCGGAACCTGCATGTTTCCAAGCCGGGTAAGGCTGCGCGGAGTGGCTTGCGTAAGCGGGATTGGTCTGTAAACAATCTTCGATCGCGCCAAGGCATCTCGCTGCGCCGAACCTCGGAATCAAGATGACGAAAGCAGAAGTCGCTGATGTTCCAGCCGAAACTCCGTCATTGGATGATCGCAAAATTCTCGGCCTTGCGGTCAATACGTTGGGCCGAAACATCACGTGGAGCTTGTCGAAGCGCACGGCGCCGTATGGCGGGCTACCTGCAGCAAACCCGGTCATCGCGTGGCTGATGCAGTTATCGGAGTCGACTCAAGGTGAACTGTGCCGATTGATAGGCATTGAACAACCAACGATGGCTCTCACTCTTCGGCGTATGGAAAGAGACGGGCTCATTCAGCGAACGCCAGACCCCGATCACGGGCGCCGAACCCACGTCAAGCTGACCGCGAAGGGCAGGAAGCTGAGCCAACTCATGTCAGTAAAGGCCCGCGAAGTCGAAGCACTGGCGACCAAGGGTCTCAGTTCTGAAGAGGTCGCCCAGTTCTTTCGTCTGGCTGCGATCATGATTCAGAATCTCAACGTTGAACGCTACGGACAAAAATAGCCGTAGGATCACGGGTTACCTCAGCAAAAGGAATTATTGACGGGCGACGACCGTAAGGTTTTCGCTTGACCTTTTTTGGTGCGTAAACATAGTATGCTATGTCTTGCAGAAAAGCTTGGCACAAGTGAGCGCCTCAAGGCGCCTAAAACCAGGGAGGTGGCGATGTCCGCAATGAATCCATTGCAGTTCTATTTAATGCACTTCATGCCTTATCCGGACATCGTGCCAGATCGTCCCCAAGGACAGTGGGTTGACATTCCCAACACTCACTTCGATCCGAAAAAGGGGCATAAGCTCTACAAGGAATATATCGACGAGCTCGTGCTGGGGGACAAGCTCGGCTATGATGGCCTTGTCGTGAATGAGCATCATTCGACCTTCTACAGTCTGATGCCATCCTGTTCGATCATCGCCGGTGCTCTGGCGGTTCTCACGGAAAAGGCGAAGATCTGCGTCTTCGGAACCCCAATCGGTTTGACCTACCCGCACCGGCTCGCAGAAGAATATGCAATGCTTGATGTGATGTCCGGGGGGCGTCTCGAGTGCGCGTTTCCTCTTGGCACGGGCATGGAGTATTGGGTTAATCCGGTCAATCCGAGCTTCGCAAGGGAACGTTTCCGCGAAGGAATGGATATTCTGATGCAGGCCTGGACCCAGCCTGGCCCGACTCGTTACGATGGCGAGTTCTATCAGTACAAGTATCTCAATACATTTCCTCTCCCGTACCAGAAGCCGCATCCGAAAATCTATGTTGTTGGCTCCGGTACCGAAGAAACTCTCACCTATGCGGCGGAGAAGGGGTACGGCTACTCGCAGGTTTTCACTCCTATCGCGTCGCAACTAAAATCCTTTGAAAGCTATCGCGCAACGGCAACCCGCGCTGGGCACAAGCCCGACTCGGACTCGATCATCATTTCCGCGATGGCGTTCGTTGCCGAAACCGAGGAGAAGGCAATCGAGGAAGGACGTGATCACATCCTCTTCTACTTCAAGAATCTCTTGAAAACCGACGCTCATTTCAATTCCCCGCCCGGTTACATGCCAGTCGATCGATTGCGAAAGAGGTTGGAGTCGGGACCCGTTCAAGATTCCGAGATGACGTGGGAGATGCTGACCAATGTGTATCGGACAGTGCTTGGAACTCCCGACCAGGTCGCGGAACGTATCGCGTTCTGGTGTGAGCAGGCCCAGAGCAGCAAGATCATCATGCATCTGCATGTTGGCGACATGCCGCACTGGAAAGCCGTGAAGAACATCACTCTGTTCGCCGAGGAGGTGATTCCGCGCGTCAGGAAACTCACGTCGTCCTCATTTCAAATCGCGGCGGAATAGCGGGAGCCACCAATGAACAGCTTTGACATTCGGGACATCGTCGTCGACGGCATTCGCGTTCAGGTTCTGGAAGCGGGCAAGGGGGATCCTCTCGTTTATTTCCACGGCGCGGGAACCACCAGTGGCTTTAAGGAGCTTCTTCCATTGTCCAATAATCGGAGGCTCATAATTCCGATTCATCCGGGCTTTGGTGCATCCGAGGATGACGGCGCCGTAAACTCGATCCTGGATTACGTGGTTCACTACTCCGCCTTGTTCGATCAGATGAATCTCGATCAACCGTTTGACCTTATAGGGCACTCACTCGGCGGATGGATCGCAAGCCTGTTCGCGATCATGAACGGCCACCGAGTTCGGCGTTTGGCATTGGCCTGTCCAGCGGGACTTAGGGTCCCGGAACATCCGACGGCCGATCTGTTTTCGATTCGTGCGGAGCAGGTGCCTTCCTACATCGTCTCCTCGCCCGAAGCCCTCGCGCGGATTCCAGCCGTCAATCTGACGAACGATATGAAAGTGGCTCGCTACCGCGAAATGACGTCGCTCGCGCGCATTATCTGGGATCGAAATTATGATCCCAAGCTTGCGCGGTGGTTGCGACGAATCCACGCGCCGACGCTCATCTTTTGGGGTGACAAGGATCGCGTCATCCCTGTCGAGCAATCCAAGGCCTGGGCGTCGTGCCTACCGAACAGCGAAATCGGAACGTTCGAAGGATGCGGACACCTGCTGTTCTTCGAAGCCCCCAGCGCGGTCGATCGCCTGGAGTCATTTTTCGGCGAACCCGGAGAGTTGCTCAGAAAGGCCGCGAGTTAGCCAGAATACCGAGAGCGCGAACTATAAAAAAGCAATAGGGAGGAGACACACATGAGGGATCTTGCCCGCGTGCGGAGGCATCTTGCGATGGCTGCGCTGTTCGTTGCGCTTGGCAGCAATGTCGCAGCCGCCCAAAAGAAGTACGATACTGGAGTGAGCGACACGGAAATCAAGATCGGCAATGTGATGCCCTATAGCGGGCCAGCATCGGCCTATGCTGCTATCGGGAAGACTGAAGCCGCATATTTCAAGATGATCAACGACAATGGCGGGATCAACGGGCGTCAGATCAATTTCATCTCCTATGACGACGGCTTTAGTCCTCCCAAGACAGTCGAGCAGGCACGCAAACTCATTGAGTCCGACGAGGTGTTCGTACTGTTCAACGTCGTCGGGACGGCGGGGAACTCAGCCATTCAGAAGTATGCCAATCTAAAGAAGGTGCCGCACCTCTTCATATCCAGCGGTGCGGCAAGATTCGACGATCCTGAGCATTTCCCTTGGAGCATGGCTTGGTGGCCTGGCTACAAGAGTGAAGCCCGAATCTACGCAAGATACATTTTGCAGAAGTATCCCGACAAGAAGATTGGGATTCTTTACCAGAATGACGATTCCGGAAAAGACTATCTCGCAGGCCTTCGAGATGCTTTCGGTCCGGAAGCTTCGAAGAAGATCGCTTTGGAATTACCTTATGAAGTGACTACACCCTCGGTCGACTCGCAAGTTGTTCAGATCAAAACAGCCAACGTCGATATCTTCATTAACTTATCGACACCGAAATTCGCGGCCCAGGCAATTAAGAAGATTGCGGAACTGGGATGGAGACCGGTGCAGTTTCTTGGAAATGCATCGGCATCAACGTCTACGACGATGACGGCTGCCGGCGTGGAAGCGTCCAAGGATATCATCAGCGCGGTATATCTAAAGGATCCTGCAGATTCACAGTGGAAGAACGATGAGGGCATCAAGGAGTTTCGCGCCTTCATGACCAAATACTACCCTGAAGGAGATCAGGAGAACGGCACGACCGTCTTTGGCTACGGAGCCGCGAAGGCGTTCGCGGAGGTGTTGAAGAAGTGTGGTGACAATCTCACACGTGACAACATCATGAAGCAGATGAGCAGTCTCGACATGGAGATCAACGTCTATCTGCCGGGCATCAAGATCAAAACGAGCCCAACCGATTATTCGCCGATCGACCAACTTCAACTTGTCCGATTCAACGGTCAACGGTTCGAGCCGTTCGGATCCGTTATTGATGGGAAATAAGTTGCCCGACTAGCGCCAGCCCGTGAGCCTCTGCCATTGACTGTGCAGTCAACGAAATAGTCATCCACATAAAGAGATCGCCAGGAAAAGAAAATGCTTGATTTGAATGGATGCGTTGCTCTGGTAACGGGCGCGGGCGGAGGAATTGGATCGGCTATCTGCAGCCGCCTTTCCAGGGACGGAGCGTTCATCATCGTCGCCGACATCGACTATGACAACGCAACGCGTGTCGCCGACCAGATCAAAAATAGCGGGAAAGGCGGACTCGCGCTGCGTCTCGACGTCACAAAGCAGTTGGAGTGGCGGTCAGTCGTTGCGGAATCGCTCCGCACCGCAGGCAGCCTCGACATTCTAGTGAACAATGCTGGTGTTGCGAACATCAAGCCTCTCGAAACGGTCTCGATCGATGAATGGAATACCGACATAAACGTCAACTTGAATGGTGCATTTCTTGGCATCAAAGAGTCGCTAGACGCGATGCGTGAGAGCGCCAGGCGCAGCTCGTCCGGCGGATCAATCATCAATATAGCTTCCGTATCTGCCCTGATGGGATCGCCCGGGATGCCCGCGTACTCGGCGAGCAAGGGCGGCTTACGCCTGTTTTCAAAGGCTATTGCCGTTGACTTCGCCCGACGCGGATATGGGATCAGGGTCAACTCCGTCTACCCGGGTCTTATCAATACGAACCTGACCGCGCCGCTTTTTGAAAGTCGGTTAGCGCCGGGTTCAGGACAAGACATTGAGACGGTCCGCGCTCGAATGTTGGAGCGATACCCGATCGGCCGAATGGGAAAGCCGGAAGAAATAGCAAGTGTCGTGAGCTTTCTTGCGGGACCCGATTCTTCGTACATGGTCGGAGCCGAACTTGTCGTCGACGGCGGACTGACAGCCGGATGAGCTGGCTGGACCTGGAGTGGATGGATATGGAGAACCTATTCGACATCGCAGGGCAGGTGGCGTTGGTAACGGGCGCGGCCAGCGGTCTCGGCCTCGCTATAGCCGAAGTACTGGTAGAAAATGGTGCTAGGGTGGCTTTATTGGATATCGACCAGAATGGCCTTCAGCAAGCAATGGACCGACTTGGTCCGTTGTCATCGCAATGCATCGCCAGACAGGTCGACGTAAGCGACCGCGGCGCGTTTCGAGCTGCAGTTGACTCTGTCGTCGACCACTTTGGCGTCCTCGACATTGCGTTCGGAAACGCGGGTATCGGTGCCGGGCCCGGCTTTCTCGGACTTGATGGAATCCGTAATCCCGACGGAGAAATTGACGCGATCTCCGACGCTTTATGGGACCAGGTCGTCGCCGTAAATCTAGGCTCCGTTTTTCTCACCATTCAGAGCGCGGCAGCTCATATGAAAATCCGACGGAAGGGGCGCATCATCATTACAACTTCCGTTGCGTCGTTTCGCAATCAATGTTGGGTAGGTACTCCGTACATGCCCGCGAAGGCCGGCGCCGCCCATCTCGTTCGACAGGCGGCGCTCGAGCTCGCGCGCTATAACATCACGGTGAACGCGATCGCACCGGGCGCGTTCGCGACCAATATCGGCGGCGGCCGCCTGAAGACAGACGTGGTTGGCAACGCGATGGCCAAAAGGATACCGCTAGGCAGGGTAGCGGAGTCGAAAGAAATAAAGGGCTTAGCGTTGTTTCTGGCGTCACCAGCTTCGGGGTTTATCACTGGTGCTGAGATCCCGATCGATGGTGGATCGTCGCTCGGAGCAGCGGGCTGAATACATTGCTTTCGCAATTGAAGATGCACTAAGCCGGAAAATTGAGTAGCGGACCGAGCAGGGAAATATCCGAAACTGGCACGAATCCGATGCAAACCGACTTTCGAAGATCGACGGAATCTGCAAGTAGAATTCTTGCGGGGGATTCGAGCGAAACTAAGCAGAGCATGTGTGTTGGACTGCAGCCCGAAAAGAATGCTCCGTTTCCAAGGCAAGACAAGTTGTTCATGTATCCCGCCAAGTGTCGCGGCATCGGCGCAGTCGCTAGGCGCATACTAAGACCTCAGTGCGAAAGTTTCGAGTGGTGAAAGATCGCGTCCTGACAACGCTTCTTCACAAATGGTGACATTTCCATGTGCGATGCCGATTCAATGTCCGTGAAGTACAGAGACCAGGGTGTCTCGCATCCATCGATGACCTTCATTGGTTTCGTGGCGTTTGCTCCAATGAACCCTAAGCTATCGGCTCGCGACTTTCGAACTTAGTCAACTTCCCCGGCGGCGGGCTAGCGAAATGACGTTATCACCACGGCCACCGATCGCACTCCCTCACGCGCAGAACTATCCGGCTACGAGGGGGTATTCCCAGGTGTTTGCCGGCTTCCACCATGCCTTCACCAAGGGATCATCGTGCGCCGGTGCTCTCGCCATCTTCGAATGCCGGGGCCGGAGCCAGGCCGAGATAAGGGCGCTGACCTGCGAATACGGCATAGTGACCAATGCCAGTGGTCAGCCAATTGCCGATGTCGGTGTTCATCATCGCCAGCGGCTCGTGCAGCGCGACCACCACCTCATCTCCGAGCCGGACCTCCATCCAGCCGACGCGGCGGCGGCCGCCGCGGTTCGCCTGATGCTCGCACGTCATATCTGAGACGAAGGCGACGCCGGGCGCCCAGATATGCCGTGCTGTGCCGATGAGGCGGTCGCGGCTCTCGTGGAGATGCCCCGACAGGAGCAGATGCAGGCTCCCTTCGCTCAAGTGCTCGCCGAGCAACGCCCGGCTCTGAGGATACCAGAAGCTCTGCGATGGCGCCGTCTCGTCAGGACGGTCGAGACAGAAGGGCTTGTGATACATCAGCGCCACTTTTCGTCCGCCCGTCGTATCGAGCGCCTGTCGCAGAAAGACAGCCTGTTCTTGCTCGGCCGCGAGACCGGAGCCGCAGATCAGGCTGTCCAGGCCGATGATCCGCCAGCCTGGAACATCGTGGAGCCAGAAATCCGGGCCGATCAGGTTGCGGAACGTGGCCACGCGCTCGCCCGTCACCGTGGTCTCGCCCCGAACATCGGGCAGGTTGTTGCCGACATCGTGGTTGCCCGGCACGGCGAGCCATGGGCATGGCATCCGGTCGAGCTGGGCGCGGGCGAATGCGAGGTCGTCGGAGTGGTGCGGCCCGTCAAGCGACAGGTCGCCGGCGACCAGCACCAGTTCGGGCGCGACCGCCGCCAGCTCTTCGAGCAGGATTTCCCAGTTCACATGGAAATAGGGCCGCTGACGCGAAAGATGGATGTCCGAGATCAGGGCGATATGCGTTGTCATGGGCTCAGCTCCGCTGACGCGGCAGCAGCGACTGCACGTCTGTCACGATGGCATCCATTGCCGCCTCGGCGGTCCGCTCGCGGCTGACCACAGTTTGCAGCCCGTCGTTGATTACGTCGGTGATCTTCAGGGCGTTCTGTCCGGGGAAGGCGTACCAGCCGGTGATGACATCCTGCTGGCTGACGCCAACGAGATGGTTGGGATTGTCGCGATAGAATTTCGCCAGCATGTCCTCGCGCGTCGCGGGAATCGTGGTGCCCGGAAAATAGCCGGTGGCGTTCACCATCAGCGTGGCGCCGACCGGCCCCGTGGCCAGCTTGATGAATTCCCAGGCGAGCTTCTGCCTGGCGGCGTCACGGGTGAACATCATGGCGGCATTGCCGCCGGCAGGCAGCCGAGCACTCGAACTGGCCAGTGGGAAGCGACCGCATTTCAGCGGGAAACGGCCGCCGATCTCGCGATTGTAGCGGCCGAGTTGCGCGGTTGATTGCATGATGATGCCGAGCCTGCCGGTGATGAAATCGCTCCTCGCCGTCTCGGGGCGCAGATTTGGCATCCTCCCGTCATCGACCATGCTGCGCAGCACGGCGATCGCGGCACGACCGGGCGCATCGCCGAACGCGACGCGGCTTTCATCGGGCGTCGTCATCGTGCCGCCATGGCTCAACACCAGCGATTGCCAGGACCAGTTGCCGGTGATCGTCCAGTCGAAGAACAGCCCGCGGACATCGCCGCCCAGCGCATTGATCGCGGCTGCGAGCTTGATGAGTTCATCCCAGGTTTTGGGCAGAGCATCGGGATCGCCCCCGGCTTTGCGCACGAGGTCGAGGTTGTAATAGAAGACCGGCGTCGATAGTTCGAAGCCGATGCCGATCTGCTTGCCGCCGATCCGGCCGAGGCTGAGCAGGTTGTCCGAATAGCCCAGCGAATCTGTCTCGGCGTCCGCTTTCAGGAAGGGAGCGAGATCAACGGGGATGTCACGCTCGAGCAGGGTGCGCTGCCGGTTGAGCCCGTGAAAGGCGATGTCCGGCAGGCTGCGCGTGATCGCGGCGCGCAGATTGTTCTGCAGCAGGCCCTCATATTCTTCCTCGGGCGCCCGCACGACGATGTTGACGTTCTGATGCTTCGCCATGAACTGCCGCGAGATTTCCGCGAACAGATCCTTGTTGACGCCCGGCGAGACGAACTGGATCGACAGGTCGACGGGCGCGCCCTGGGCGCGGGCGATCGCGGGCATGACGAGGCTGGCGGTGGTCGTCGCCAGAAAGGAGCGGCGAGTGAGCTTCATAACTGTCTCCGTGTCGGTTGAGCGGTTCGGCTATTTCACGCCGGTCATTGTGACGCCTTGGATGAACGTCCGTTGGGCGAGGAGGAAGGCGATGGTGAGGGGCACCGTGCAGACGCAGGCCGCGGCCATCAACGGGCCGAAATTGGAGCCGGCTTCGATGCTGGCGAAGAACGAGATTCCGAGCGGGGGCGTTGCCAGATAATCGTGCTGCAGGGCGATGCGCGGCCAGAAATAGTCGTTCCAGTGAGTGATGAACGACAGCACGCCGAAGGCCGACAGCGCCGGAATGGCGGATGGCAGCATGATCCGCCAGACGATGGAGAATTCCGATAGCCCGTCGATCCTGGCGGCATGGATCAGGTCGCTCGGTACGGTGCGGAAGAATTGCCGCATCAGGAAAATGCCGAACACGCTGATCATGCTTGGAATGATCAGGGCTGCATAGGTGTCGAGTAGATTAAGTTGCCAAAGGCCGATATAGAGCGGGATCGCCGGAACCTGCGGCGGGATCAGCAGCGCCAGCAGGACCAGGGCGAAGCTCGTGTCGCGGCCGCGCCAGCGTAGTTTTGCCAGCGCATAAGCGGCCGGCAAGGCGAACAGCGCCTGGAAGAAGAAGATCGCGGCGGTGACGATGAGTCCGTTCAGCATGAAGCGCGCGAGCGGAATGCGGGTGAACGCCTCGTGATAGTTGCTGATTGCCGCCCAATGCGTCGGCAGGAACTGGAAATGCGGCGCGAAGATCTCGTTGGCCGGCTTCAGGCTAATCGAGATCATCACGACAAACGGAGCCAGCATGGCAACTGCGCCGATCAGCAGTAATACGTGGCGGATGAAAGCTTTAAGCATAGTGCGCCCGCCTATCGAGGAGCCATGTCTGCAACAAGGTCATTGTTACGGTCAGCGCCAGGAAAACGACCGTCAGCGCGGCGGCGTAAGCAGATCTCAGAAAGGCAAATCCCTCCTGATACATCGTGTAGAGCAGGACCTCGGTCGCCTTGTTCGGGCCGCCCTTGGTGATGACAGCGACCGTGTCGAAAACCTGGAAGCTGCGAATGGCGGTGATGGCCACGACGAAGACCAGCGCGGGGCCCAGCATCGGCCAGGTGACGCGCCAGAAACGCTCCCAGCCGCTTTCGGCGCCATCGACCGAAAGCGCCTCGTAGAGTTCCTGTGGAATGCCCTTGATGCCGGCCAGAAACAGCACCATCGCCAGTCCGAGATTCTGCCAAACGCCGATCGCCGCCAGAGAGAGCAGCGCGGTGTCGGGATTCTTCAGCCAGTCGGTCGTCGGCAGCCCGACCATGCGCAGCATCTGGTTGATCGGCCCGACCGAGGGATGGAACATGAAGTCCCAGACCAGGGCCATGGCCAGCAACGTACTGGCGACCGGCATGAAATAGATGGCGCGATAGATGCTTCGGCCGGACGTTCCGCTCTCGATCAGCAAGGCGACGCCGAGGCCGAGGCCCACCGTGACGGGCACGCTGACGCCGACATAGATCGCCGTGTTACGCAGGCTGGTCCAAAAAACTCGATCGGACAGCATCGCTACGTAGTTGTCGGTGCCGGCCCAATTGACTTCGGGCGCACCGAACGTCCAGTCGGTGAAGGACAGCAGAATAACCGCGAGCGCCGGGCCGATCAGCAGCAGCCATTTCAGGATCATCGCGGGCAGTGCGAGCGTCCAGGCCGCGATCGCCTCTGCCCGGGCGCCGGCGTGAGAGCTCATGCGCGCACCAGAGTCGGCGCGGCGGCGATGTCCGCGATCTCTGCGGCGATCCGCGCGCCATCCGCGTTGAACAGCATCATCCGTGCGGGTGAGGGGGCGATATGCAGCGGGGCGCCCGGCGCGTAGTGGTCAGCCTCGTGCGGCGCCAGCCGCAGGATGGCGGACATGGCCTGGCCTTCCACATCGACATGCAGCATCGTGTCCGATCCGTGCCGCTCGAGCCGGCGGACGCGAGCCGGGAGGCCGTGCTTGGCCGGGACGATGCGCATGTCTTCGGCCCGGACACCGACGAGCACCGGCCCATTGGAGGCGCTCGGTGCGCTGATGCGCACGACGAGCGAGCCGATATGCAGTTCGCAGTCCCGCTGCAACTCGCCCTGGAATTCGTTCAGCCTGACCGTGCCGATGAAGCGCGCTACCGCGAGACTGGCAGGGTCGTCATAGATCTTTTGTGGCGCGGCTGCCTGGAGGATATGGCCGCCCCGCATGACGACGACATGATCGGCCATCGTCATCGCTTCGGTCTGATCGTGGGTCACGTAGATGATCGTGGCGCCGAGGCGTCGATGCAGCGCGGTGATCTCGCCGCGCGCATCCGCGCGCAATTGCGCATCCAGATTCGACAACGGCTCGTCCATCAGGAACACGTCGGGATTGCGTACCATGGCGCGCGCGAGCGCGGTGCGCTGACGCTGTCCGCCGGAGAGCTGGGCGGGCCGCCGCTTCAACAGGCCGGTCAGATCGAGCCCCGCCGCCGTGTTGCGTACGTCTTCGTCGATCGCCCGCCGGATTGCGCGCGTGCTCGGCAACAAGGGGCCGATGAGCGGCAGGCGCTGGGGCGGACTCAACCGCCGCATGCTGAGCGGCAGACCTATATTCTGCGCGACGGTCATGTAGGGATAGAGCGCATAGGATTGGAACACCATGGCGATGTTGCGGGCGCGCGGCCGCAGCTGATCGACCACCTGGCCGCCTATGCTGACGCTGCCGCTGTCTTGTGCTTCCAACCCCGCGATGATGCGCAGCAGCGTGGTCTTGCCGCAGCCGGAAGGGCCGAGCAGCGCCACGAACGCACCGTCAGGCACGTCGAGGCTTACGCCACGCAGAACATCGGTCTTTCCGAAGCGCTTGCAGATCTGGTCGATAACAACGCTTGCCATCCAGCATATCCCGCCGTTAGATCATTTGTGCCGATGGGGTACATTTGTTCCGCGACACCTTTATGACGTCGGAGCACTCGTGTGTATGACGGGCAAAGGCGGCGAACTGACTCGCGGCAAATGCGAGTGCTGTGTCGCAGAAGGTGCAAACTGAAAGATGCGTATGGAGACGAACGAATCCGATTATGGCGGACCACCAGACGCGGATTCAGCGCTGATGGCGCGGGTTTGCTGGCATTATTTCAAGGAAGGACAGACCCAGGAGGAGGTCGCCCAGCGGCTCGGCCTCACGCGCAAGCGCGTAAACCGCATCCTCAGCGATGCGCGGACGAACGGTTTCGTTCAGATCACCATCAATGGCCCCGTCAGCCCCGGCGTTGCATTGGAAAGCCGCCTCGTCGAGAGTTTCGGCCTGCGCCGGGCGATCGTCGTGCCGTCACCCGATCCCAAAACCGATGTCCGCACGGTGGTTGGCGCTGCGGCGGGACAATATGTCTCCACCTATCTTGCAGAAGGCGCCAGTCTCGGCATCACCTGGGGCGGTACGATCAATGCTGCTGCACAGAACACGCTGCGGCGTCAGGACAGCCGCAACACGGTCGTCCTGCTCTGCGGCGGGCTTGCCCGAAGCACGCGCATCAATCCTTATGACAATGCCGCGATGTTCGCCCGCGCCCTGGATGCGACTTGCTTCTACGTTACGGCGCCCATGCTTGCTGAAACAGCTGCGCTTCGCGACGCGCTCGTCAACAGCGAGCCGATCGGGACCGTTCTGCGAATGGTGAGCGAGGTCGATATGGCTTTGCTCAGTGCCACGGATCTCTCCGAGCAGTCCAAGGCCCTCGAATACGAGGTCATCTCTCGGGACCTTTGGCGGTCGCTTCGCGAGGCCGGAGCCGTAGGCGACATCTGCGGACACTATCTGGATGTCCGGGGAAAGCCCTTAGATCATCCAATTGCGGCGCGCACGATTAATCCGCCGATCGAAGAGCTTCGCAAGGTGCCCGAGCTTGTTCTCGCCGCAGGCGGCGCCCACAAGGTGCCGATTATACGGGGGGCGCTAGCCGCGGGGCTCTGCCATGTCCTGATAACCGATGAAATCGCCGCTTCGATGCTGCTGTCCGAGAGGTAAGACTGCCTCAGTGGCACTATGCAGCCCGTTTCGGAATTGGTCTCTCAACCAATCGCAAAAATCGGGTGTTGTGTGTCCGCGATTTGAATAGCCGCTGGATCTCAGGACTTCGCGAGCTATGAATCGACCGAGATAAGGACCTGTTCTCGGGGCAACCGGCGTATGTCTTCGGGGCGGCCAGGGCGGTGCGCAGCTACTCCAAGGTCATGTCTCGGGTTTCGTCCACAAGCGCCAGGATCACCTCGGCGTACGCCTCGATGCGTTTCGAGCGCCAGTCGCCCCCGAGCGGACCTGGTTTCGCGTTACCCTGTTTGCGTTTCAGCGTCCGCCAGCGGCTGGCGCTGGCAGCGCTCACGCCAAACCGCGAAGCCGCCTGCCATTCCGACATCCCAGCACCCGTTCCCGCCAATCCAGCGACAGCACCTTCGACATCCCTGCCGGATCTCAAGCACCGGCAGGGAGTCTGAATTAGATCCACAATGATTTGGGGATCCCTTACGATTCACTCAGATGGGATGTCGCACAAGCCAGCTCCATCTTTTAATGATCTCGTTGGAACCGAAGAGCCTGACGTTTGAAGACTTTGCCAAACGCTTGAATCGGTGAGACGAGCGCACGTTCGCATCCCAGTTTCACGCCCAGCTTTTTATCGGCACAAACCTCTGTTTGTCGTCACGATCCTAGGTCAGGGAAGGCTCAATCGAACATCAGAGCAGTGGCAATGCAGACGCCGGAGAAAGCAGCGAGACTGCCTGCCCAGAGGTTTTCTTGGGCGGACAACAAACTGAGCTTCTCGACTACGTCACGGTCGACGAGCTGTTTTGCTATGTCGACTTGCAGATTTGCCGAAAGGTACCAAAAATACCCAGAGACGAGAGCTGTGAGCCCTCCGGCTGCGCTAAGAGACTTCACGATAGACTTCTTCATTTTGGGGCTGACCTTCTGCAAGCTATGTCGTCGGGCACAACCCCGACCCGGCATAAATTAACCGCTAGTCCTGCACGTTGCGAGGATGACGTGATTAATTAAACGGCCCGCCCAAACGGCTCGCGGCAACCAAAGGCTCGATTGCGCCCACGTGGACCTCAGCAGATTCGAATCTTCGATCACTGTCACCATCGCAACCGAGGTGGAAGTAGCACCGTCATCCTGCAGCGAAGGTTTGTCAAATGTCTTCCGATCGCGAGAAAGCGGAACAGCAGATGGAGACGATTTCCAGAATTTTTCCCTTTGCCTGCGTTCCCGTTGACGGGCAGGGGCAGGTCAGGCCAATTCGACGACTGCGCCCGCGTGGTCGCATTAACGCGCTTGCAGAATAAGCCGCGACTGGTCCCATTAATGCGTTGCTTGAGAAACCTTATCCGGAGTGATAGGGTTTTTTCTCGGGCCGTCGACAACCACCCGATGAGCCCTCGAGGCCAAGCGTTGTTTCTCTCCAGTTCGGAGTTGGAACATGTCTTGCGCCAACGCGACTTCTGCATCGATAAATCATTCGAAACTCATAACGACGTTGCTCCAACGCCTGGAGCCGTCTTGGCAGCCCATCTCTGGATGTTTGACGGAATTTCCTCGGTATTTTGAGCGACGGAGCTCCCGTCCAGAACTGCTCGACCTCAATGACCATCTGCTCGCTGACATCGGTCTATCGAGGCAGGATGCCGGAGAAGATTCCCTCAGGTCCTGTCGGACGCGCCTAACAGTGTGGCACGTCCACCGATAACGGCATTCGCGATTGGCGATACACGTCCTGACGTCCAGTACGTGTATCGCGAAAATCTCCAACGTCGCGCACCCGATGACGCCCGCGATCGTTGATCGGTTCGACGATTAAAGCTGTCCGAGGAAGCAATACATTTTTTTTATCGGTCTCACTCCTTTTTGAGGCTGGTGATCGTTTTCGCGCCGTTCAAGATCGCGGTGGTGAAGGTCACCTTGTCCCCGTAGCGAAGCGCGTTGAACATCAATCCGTCCTGCAATCGGAAGTCTTGTGTCGAATTTGCACCATTTGCACCGACCGTTCCGGAAGGGGCCAGGAGAATGGTGATCGTGCCTTTCGGCTCATCGATATTTGCAATCGAGCCTTCCTGCGCCTGCTGGGCTGTTGCTGCCGTTGTTAGTGCAACGGTCGACAAGATGGTGAAGGCAGAGATCTTGGTCGCGATCTTCATGACGTTCTCCTTGAATACCGGGGGAATTGGCGTTCGGCTGCACAGACGCATCGGACACCGGCTCAGTTCTTTGCTATTGCCGTTTTTTCGAGTGCTGTGCGGACGTTTCGTGCTAGTTTTTGAGCGTCATCGTTGGCCCAGAAATGAATAAAGAAGAGCCGCGGATTCTCGTCCAGCATGTGGCTATGGATCGCCGTCACCTCGATATCGCCGGCGCGCAGCGCACGGATGAGAGGATTGACCTCGCCGCCGGTGACCAGGAAGTCGCCGGTAATGGCGGCCTTGCCGCCGCCGGTGGGCTGGAAGTTGATCGCATTGGCCCCGCCGAGCGCTGCGTTCACCGTCATTCCGTCTTCGACGATGGGATCACGTCGCGGGATGTTGAATTGATAGACCCCGCCGTTCGCGACGCCCTTGACGCCGAGGGTTTCGTCTAATTTTCCGGTATCCAGTTCGATCGGTGCCTGAGGCGCTGGCGACGCAGGCGGCGGATCGAACGGGGTTTTGCTTGAGGTGGACAGGGCAGCATGAATGATTTCGGCCATTTTGGCTGGATCGCCGTGACCGCCGACGTGCATGTAGAACGTTGAAGGCGTGGCCCGAAGGATGTGATTATGGAGGGCTGTGATTTCCAGGCCGGCATCGAGCAGCTTGGTCATCACCGGCGTGATTTCGGTCTCAAGGAGGACGAGATCTCCCATCACCATCGCCTCACCGTGCATCGGAGCGAACGCTACCCAGCCGCCCAGGGCCAGAGCCGGTTTGATCGTCACGCCTTCCAGAGTGACCTTGAGATCCGATCGAGGCAGACCGTAGCGGTGCACCCCTCCGGACACGGTGGCGGTCTTGCCCAAGGCCGCATCAACTTTGCCCCAATCGATGTCCGCCCCCCGCGCCAAGCCGGGGACGCTCAGGATGGATGTCAGCAACAAGCTCGTCGCGAATCGTTTCATGTGGCTCTCCTCTGGTGCCCGCCAGCCTTTTTGCAGTTCAGTTTTCCGACCTCGGCTTGACCGGGTCGGTGGGCTTGCGAAGGATGCCCGGCGCCGGATCGCGCTCGTCCGCCTCGCGCCGCATCTCCACGCGATTGCCTTCGATCCAAAGCTGGTAGCAATCTTCGGAGCCGGTCCCTTCGCGATCAACGCACACCCGGTCCGCTGCGACCCGCCACTTGCCGATACGGGTTTTGCCCATGTCGTAGCTTCGCAGGGCGCCGCCTCGTTCGTAGACTTCGCGCCAATGAACGTCGTCCGTGAACTCCATACCGCCGAGCTTTGAGGCGATCTGCCCGCCGGTCAGCTTGCGAAACGTATCTGCCTTGGCGCTCGACGATGCCGCGAAGATCAGAAGCATCAAGGCGCAGGCGCACGCCACCCGGTCGGCCGCCGACATTAGATCGCCCCCGCTGCGTGGACCAGAAGCCCGGCAACGCATGCGCCAGCGAGCACCGTGAGCATTCCAATATTGAAACGGAAGATCGCGGTCGCCGCCACCAAGGATAGGATAAGCGCTGCGGGATCGACGCTGGCCAGGACCGGCATCTCGAACGACAGGCCGAAGCTTCGGACCGGCAGGACCTCACGGAAGACCGTATGAATGGCGAACCAGATTGACAGATTGAGGATGACGCCAACCACCGCCGCCGTGATCGCCGACAGCGCGCCTGCGAGCGCCTTATTGCCCTTCATGACCTCGATGAAGGGCGCGCCGAGGAAAATCCAGAGGAAGCAGGGTGTGAAGGTGACCCAGGTCGCCAGAAGGCCGCCGAGCGTTCCGGCCACCATCGGCGACAGCGAGCCGGGATCGCGAAATGCGGCCATGAAGCCCACGAACTGCAGCACCATGACGAGGGGTCCGGGCGTGGTCTCCGCCATGCCGAGACCGTCCAGCATCTCGCGAGGCTGCACCCAGTGATAGTGTTCGACGGCTTGCTGCGCCACGTAGGCCAGCACCGCATAGGCGCCCCCGAACGTCACCATTGCCATCTTGCTGAAGAACACGGCGATCTGGCTGAAAACGTTGGCCTCGCTGTAGACGGCAAGCAAGGTGAACACCGGGACGAGCCACAATAGAAGCCAGACAGCGCTCACGCGTAGCGCGCGTCCGACGCTAGGCCGCACATGGTCGGGCAACTCGTCGCCCATCACACTGTCGACGACGGCTGTTGATTTAGAGCCGCCGTGGCCACCACCGGCCGCGAACTCCGGACGTCCCGCCCGCGCGCCCAGATACCCGATCAAGCCGGCGGCCAGAATGATCAGCGGGAAGGGCACGTTGAAGAAGAAAATTGCGACGAAGGCCGCCGCTGCCAGCGCCCGCATCACGTTGTTGCGCAGCGCCCGCTTGCCGACGCGGACGACAGCCTGAACGACGATCGCGAGAACCGCGGCTTTGAGCCCATAGAACAGCGCCCCGACGAAGCCGACGTTGCCGTAAGCCGCGTAGACGTAGCTTAGCGCCATGATGCTGACGACGCCCGGCAAGATGAACAGACACCCCGCCACGATGCCGCCGACGGTGCGATGTAGGAGCCATCCGATATAGGTCGCAAGCTGCTGTGCCTCCGGCCCGGGCAACAGCATGCAGTAGTTCAGCGCGTGCAGGAAACGGCTTTCCGAGATCCAGTTCTTTTCTTCGACCAGGATGCGGTGCATGACCGCGATCTGCCCGGCGGGGCCACCGAAGCTGAGCAGCGCGATCTTCAGCCAGACGCGGAATGCCTCTCCGAAGCTGATGCCGTGAGAAAGTCCGCCGGAAGCGATCGCTCGATCAGCGGGAACGTCGGTCATCAGGATTGTCCCTTGCTGGTCGGCCAGTTGTGGGTTTCGCCCGTCGCATCGCGGCACCATCGATAGAAGGCGTCGTAGACCAGCATCCCGGCGTCCAGTTGCATGAGGTCGTCGTCGAACATGCGGGAAAGCCCCAGCGAGGCGGCCATGAGGCCGGGGGCTTCCGGAGACAGTTCGGGCCGTCCCGTGTCGGCCGCACGCACCATCGTCGCCAGGCGCTCGAGCGGCGGCGTCGAAAGCCCGAACTCGTCGATCATCACGTCGAAAGTGCAGCGTTCGCCACGGTGGCTCCAGAACACGTTCTCGATGTCGAAGGGAACTGCGCCGAACCGCTCGCCGACGGCTTCGACTTCCGACGGGGAGACAAACAGGAACACCGCATCCGGATCGATGAAGCGCCGTATCAGCCACGGGCAGGCAATGCGATCGATCTTTGGACGTGATCGGGTGACCCAGACGGTACGGCCTAGCGCATCCCTCGGCGGCAGCTTGGCGACGGGCACCAACTGCAGCTTCGCCGCCTTCCAGGCTTCGAAGCCGCCGTCGAGGGTTTCCGCGGCCACACCTTCGATGCGGAGCCACGCAGCAACGCCCTCGCTGAGCTTCTGACCCTTGCGGCAGATGACGATTGCGGACCGGCCTGCAAAGGATTTTGCCCAATCTGCAGCGGTTTCGTGTGGACGGCGCAGGGCCCCGGGGATGATGCGGGGATCGGCGGCGAAATCTTCGTCCGTCCGAACGTCGATTAACGCCGGCGTGTTGGCGGTGCCGATCAGCCTTGAAAGTTTATCAACGGAAATGGAGGTGTATGACGACATAGCTGCGCCCTCGTTGTGAACGGGACGCGATACTTTAGCTGTCGCCTCGTGGGGAGATCGCGATCCCCATGGGGTGATCTCAACCTGAACCGCCGCGCCCTGTCAAGCGGTGCGCCCCCGAGTGATTAAGGCCATCGGTGATGTAGATCGTCGATCACAAACGCGTGCGCGTGTCCCGCATGCTCGCCATGGACGTGAGGATGGTCCGACGGCAGATCAGGATGGCGATGCGGAACTACATCGTCGTCCGACACAGGCCACACCGTGCGAGCGAGCAGGACGCCAGAGAACGTGATCGCGCTAAGCACCAGCAACGTCGGCACCAATCCCGCCGTCGAGCCAAGCCGGCCAGCAAGTGGATAAGTCAAAAGCCAGCAAGCGTGCGAAAGGGCGAACTGAGCGGCAAAGACCGCCGGACGGTCGGCTGCATGTGCCGAGCGTCGCAGCAAACGTCCGGATGGGGTCATGACGGCCGAGTAGGCGACGCCAAGCACCGCCCACGTCGACAGTAAGCCGGGCCAGACCCACTCCTTGGTCACAGATGTGGACACCAACAGGGCGAAGCAGAGAAGTGCCGCCGCGGGCAGCCCTGCCGCCGAGAGCATGACCGGGCGATCCGGCACGCGATCCAGCAATCTTGGCAGCAAAAGTGCTGCCATCATCGACCCGCCACCAAAACACGCCAGAGCGATGGCCACGTCGGTGTCCGATCCCTGCAGCATCCCGCCGACCAGCACCACGGTGTTGACGATTACCATCGCACCCGCTGCGGCAACGGAGAGGTTGAGCGCCAGCAGGCCACGCAGCCGAGGCGTCGCAAGGAGATGCGGATCCCGCGCGTGGTGTTGTCGTAGATCCCGCGCTTGCGCTCCGACGCCTGCGGCTGAGGAATGGTCACGGACAGCACCAGGGCGGCCGAACAGAAGAAACCGATCACAGTCCCGACGAACAAAAGGTTGAAGGTGATGACGGTCAGTAGCGCCGTCGCCAGGATCGGGCTGACAAGGCTCTCCATGTCGTAGGCCAGCCGGGACAGGGACAGCGCACGGGTGTACTGGGCGCCTCGTCCGGAAGCACGTCCGGAATGGTTGCCTGGAAGGTTGGCGTGAACGCCGCGGAGGCCGACTGCAGCACGAAGATCAGCAAGTACACCTGCCAGGCCTGGTCGACGAACGGTAGCGCCAGCGCCACGGCGGCGCGCGTGAGGTCCATCGAAACCAAGAAGGCACGACGCGGCAGCAGATTGGCTAAACCGCCGACGATGGGAGCCACGCCGACATAGACGATCATCTTGATGGCAAGTGCCGTCCCGAGCACGGCACCGGCCTTGTCGCCGGGATACCGCAATGGCAGCGCGAAGGCATTTTGTCACACTGTTGACGCCCCAAAGCCCTCCGTTGCGAAGTTTTAAACGCTTTACGATTACCGCGGGGCTCTCGGAGGGGCGATGGTCCAAGAGACTCTCCCCGCCAAGGACCTCTGCGGGGCAGGGTGACGCTGTGCCAATGCTGCGACAACTTCCTGCGCTCTTATCGACCGGATCCCACACCTACGTTTTGCAGAAGCCGATCCTTGACGGTCAGTGCGATCGCCGCGGGTGCCTGATCGGGGATCGCGAAGCAGGAGCTCGCGTTGATTTCGCAAAGGACGTAGGTGTCAGCACCGGTCGCGTCGCGCGGGCCGAAGAGAAAATCCGCGTCCCAGATTACCGGCAGGGACATCTCATCGATATCCAGTGTTTCCATCATCTGTGGCGTCCACTCTTCCTCCATCAACCTTCGCAGCGCCTGGAACTGCGGGGCTTCTGGGCCGTGCATGATGCGTGGACCGGATTGAGCTTCCGGAGAATCCGGACCTGCCGACGGCGGCGGGATCAGGGCGTTGACCAGTTGGTGCCCAAAGCCCGCGACTTTCGGTCCGCTCATGTAGCAACGGATCATCCCATCGGGGAGACGCGGCTGGAACGCCTGATCGATGATGCAGCCGCCCCATCCGAAATATGGCTCGCATCGGCCGATGAAGTCATCGAGCGGTATGTCCTCGGGCAGGCTTCCGCGCTGCGCGTGGAGCACCCGAACGGTCGCCGCTTCCGGCAAGGCCTCCACTTTCCAGACACCTTGGCCTCCATTCCCGCGATTTTGTTTGAGCACGCGTGGGCCTCCGGCCCGCAAGCGCGAAGGGAATTCCGCTAGGAAGGCAGCTGCACTGTCGTAGCGATGCGTATCGGCGCCCCAGCCCAAGTGGCGCGTTCGGTAAAGCACCTCCTTGACGCCCATCTTCAGGATGACATCGGGATGGGCGCTCACCCATTGGCGTAGCGCTGCAACCTCTCGCAGCAGCTCATCGAGCGCCACCCGCGTTTTGCCCTGGTGTATCGGATCGACCCAGACGAGGACGCCGGCCACCCCAAGCAATTGGTTGCGGACCGCATCGGCGAAAGTTTCATCGTAGATGGCTGGTTGTGCCTCGATGCCGACGGCAGCGAGCGCCTCGAAGACGCGGACGAAGCGGCTGTTTTGCGGCGTCGTATCCCGGCGTGCGGAAGCGTTGCCGCGCGAGAGGATTGCGACAGTCTGATGGAGAGGAAGTTGTCGTTCGGTGTCCACGCGCCTTCTCCACGAAGGATCGTGTGTCGCGCAGAGCTTGGACTGAGAGGTCTGACGGGGAGTCTGCCTGTCCCCAAGGAATGAATTGAGTGTATGCGAGTTCGGACGCTCGTTTCAAGACTGGAGTTGCTGAGCGTGGACGCTCGGTAAACCCCGTGAACGCATTCCTCGCAAGTGAGCTTGGGCAACCTCATCAGCGCCGTTGCAGCGGTTCACATCCTTCAGGCGCCCAATAGGGAACGGAGATGCACCATCAGTTCTTTGGCGCAAATTCCAATCCGTTTTGGGCGATGGAATATCCATTTTATGGCCTGGACGATCTCTTCATTCCGACCGCCGACGGGAAGACAGAATTGCTTCCCATTCGTTTTCTTGTAGACGGTTGAGGCACCCTCGGTCGCAGTGGATGACCGACGCCTAGCCCAGCGTAGAAATCGGCCAGCTCGTACTTTCTCATCCGAGACCGCGGTTTCCCCGAACAGCGTTTCGATCAAACGAAATGCGGGCAGGGTGCCGTCGGCACATTGCCCGATCACTTCCTTGAGCACGCGCACTTCCCCATGCCGATGCCGCTCTATGGCAGTTGGGTTGCATAGTATGCCCGAATGCCAGTGATGTAGCGGCAAGCCGGCAATTGCTGAAGTCGATCTTTGCTGAGGCTGGCTCGCGAATTCGCATGATGAGCGGTTATGGAACGACCGCCGCGCAAAGCGGACATTCGCCTTGGTGACGAAATAGGCGCCGTATTGAGAGTTGTCCGCCCTCAGGTGTCCTGCAAGTCACCGGTCACGCGACCGATGACATCACGCAGCCACGCATGTGCCGGCTGGTTGTCCAGCCGCCGCAGCCAAATCATGGCGGCGTCGATCGGCTTCGGCGAACGTGACAGTCGGCGGTAAACAAGCTGGTGGGACCTTGTCATGCTTTTGGCGACGTTGAGCGGAAGCACCGATACCAGGTCCGATGTCGCCAGAATCGGCGCCGCTGACAAGAATGGCGCACGCATCGCCGCTCTTGGGCCGAGCTTTGATCTTTCAGGGCCGGTCTCGGCAAAATCGGGCCCGAACTGAGCGGACGAGATTTCCAGTTGCGGCAGCGTTGCCAGCTTCTCGGTCGAGAACTCCTTCGTTTTCGCGGCCGGATGCCCCTTGCGATGCACTACGACGAATTGATCCTGCAGCAACCGCCGCCGGGAGAACCGCTCGCCCTGGACGCCTATAGGACCCATCGCCAAATGCAGCTCGCTTCGATCAAGCCGTTCGAGCACGTCTAACGTGCCGCTCGGCCGAAAATCCAGCCTCACCCCGGGAGCAGTCCTGGCAACGTGTGCCGCAATCGGAGCAACCAGAACGATCGCCGCATAATTGTCGACGGCAATGCGGAACGTTGCCGTCGCCATTGACGGGTCGAACTTCATGGGTTCCAGCGATTGTTGCAGCCCGTCGAGTGCAATCCTGATCGGCGTGGCGAGTTCCTCGGCCCGCGGCGTCGGCACCATTCCGTTTGGGCTGCGGACAAACAGCTCGTCTTTCAGCATGTGACGCAATCGGGTCAGGGCATGGCTCATCGCAGGCTGGCTGAGGCCCAGTCGGAGTCCTGCCCGCGTGACGGATCTGTCCCTCATAATGGCGTCGAACACCACCAACAGGTTCAGGTCGATCGCACCCAGTCTGGGAGCCGGTTTGGTCAAGCGATTGGTACTCCATCCCATCATTCAGAATGAACATGTGGGGATAAAGAGAATGCATTTTACGAATGCGAAACTCAACCCTAGATTCGGGATTGTCGGTTGGAACAGTGCGCCTCAGCCGAGCAATGGCATGGGCACCGGCGCGCTAAGGCGGCCCTAAGGGTTGGCGGCTATGGCGACGGCAACATCGTCTCACATTGGAGAGCGCTATGATTGGAATCGTTCGGCTCGCCTTGCGGCGGCCGTATACGTTCGTCGTCATGGCGGTGCTGATCCTGATCTTCGGCACAGCGTCGGCGCTGCGGACGCCGACCGACATCTTCCCGAACATCAACATTCCCGTCATCAGCGTGGTTTTCAGCTACACCGGTCTGCCTGCCGACGATATGGCCGGCCGCATCGTCACGTTCTACGAGCGGTCGCTACCCAACAGCGTCAACGACATCGAGCATATCGAGTCCCAGTCGATCGTGAACTACGGGATCATCAAGATCTTCTTTCAGCCGACCGTGAACATCAATGCCGCGCTGGCGCAGGTCAACGGCATGTCGCAGACGGTGCTGAAGCAGATGCCGCCGGGCATCACCCCGCCACTGATCCTGAGTTTTAATGCCTCGAGCGTTCCCATTCTGCAGCTCGCGCTTTCAAGCGACCAGATGTCGGAAACCCAGATATTCGACTCGGCGCTGAATTTCATCCGCCCAGCGCTGGCTCCGGTTCCAGGTGCCGCGCTGCCGCTTCCGTTCGGTGGCAAGGTGCGCCAGGTGCAGGCCGACCTCAATCAGCAGGCGCTGCATCAATACGGCGTTTCCGCCAACGACGTCATCAACGCGCTTTCGCTGCAGAACCTGATCACGCCGGTCGGAACCCAGAAAATTGGCACATACGAGTATACCGTCAACCTGAACGACTCGCCGAAAGCGGTCGAAGCCTTCAACGATCTTCCGATCAAGACCGTCAACGGCACCGTCATCTATATGCGTGACGTGGCTTATGTACATGACGGCAGCCCGCCGCAAACCAACGCCGTTCACGTCAACGGTGTAAGCGCCGTGCTGCTGACCATCATGAAGGCGGGCGCGAGTTCGACGCTCGACATCATCAACGGCGTTAAGAGCCTGCTGCCTTCGGTATCGCAGACGCTTCCGGGCAGCCTGAAACTGACCGCGGTGGGCGATCAATCCGTTTTCGTGACCGATGCGGTGTCCAGCGTCATCAGGGAAGGCGTGATCGCGGCAGCGCTGACCGGGGCGATGATCCTGCTGTTCCTCGGCAGCTGGCGCTCGACCCTCATCATCACGCTCTCCATCCCGTTGGCTATATTGGCCGCGTTGACCGGCCTTTCGCTGCTGGGCGAGACCATCAATGTCATGACGCTCGGCGGCCTGGCGCTCGCGGTCGGAATTCTCGTCGACGACGCCACCGTCACCATTGAGAACATCAACTGGCATCTTGAGCAGGGCAAGGAGATCGAGCCCGCCATTCTCGACGGCGCGCAGCAGATCGTGGTGCCGGCGACCGTGTCGCTGCTCTGCATTTGCATCGCCTTCGTGCCGATGTTCGGGCTTGGCGGCGTCGCCGGCTACCTGTTTCGTCCGCTCGCCGAAGCGGTGATGCTCGCGCTTGCGGCCTCCTATGTGCTGTCGCGTACCCTGGTGCCGACGCTGGCAAACTATTTCCTGCGCAATCAACACGTCCATGTCACGGCCGATGAGGGCTGTCAGCCCAAGGTCAGCCGCAATCCGCTTGCGGGCTTTCAGCGCGGCTTCGAACATGTGTTCGAGAACATCCGCAACGGGTATCAGGGCCTGCTGCAGTTGTGCCTGCGCAACCGGGTCAAGGTGATCGCCGGATTTCTGGTCTTCAGCATTTTGTCATTCGGCCTTGCGCCCTATCTCGGCCAGGACTTCTTCCCGACCGTGGACGCCGGCCAGATAAAACTTCATACCCGGACGCCGACGGGAACGCGGATCGAGGAAACGACCAGCCTGACCGACCAGGTCGGGACCGCCATTCACGGCATCATTCCGTCAGGCGAACTCGACGGCATCGTGAGCAATATCGGACTCACGGTCAGCGGCATCAACATGGCCTATAACAACTCCGGCACCATCGGCGTCGGCGACGCCGACATCCTGATCAGCCTCAAGCCTAATCACGCGCCGACCGACGATTACATCAAGACCATGCGCGAGAGGCTGCCGCAGCAGTTCCCCGGCACGAGCTTCGCCTTTCTGCCAGCCGATATCGTCAGCCAAGTCCTGAATTTCGGTGTGCCCGCGCCGATCGACTTGCAGGTTGCGGGCAGGGACCTTGCCGCAAATCGGAAGTATGCAAATTCATTGCTGACAAAAATCAGGGCAATCCCGGGCATTGCCGATGCGCGCATCCAGCAGGCGTTTCAGCAGCCGACGCTTGACGTCAATGTCGACCGCTCGCTCACCTCGCTTGCGGGCCTCACCGAAAAGGACGTCGCCACCGCCATGCTGACGACACTGTCGGGTAGCTCGCAATCTGCCCCGACCTATTGGCTGAACCCGGCCAACGGCGTTTCCTACGCGGTCTCGGTTCAGACCCCGCAGCGCGATATCAATACCATGACCGGTCTGCAAAACATTCCGGTGACATCAGCGGCTGCCGCCAATACCCAGCTGCTTGGCGGGCTGGCGCAGGTCCAGCGTAGCAACAGCAACGCCGTCGTGTCGCACTACAACGTTCAGCCTGTGATCGATATTTTTGCGACGCCGCAGGGGAGGGACCTAGGTGCGCTCGCTGCTGACATTCAAAAGGCGATCCGCGACACGGCAAAGGATCTGCCCAAGGGTGCGAGTGTCGCGCTGCGTGGCCAGGTCAGCACGATGACAAGCGCCTATCAGCAGCTCTTCGTCGGTCTCGCGGCAGCGATCGTGCTGATCTACCTCTTGATCGTCATCAACTTCCAATCCTGGATCGATCCCTTCGTCATCGTCATGGCGCTGCCGACGGCCTTGGCGGGCATCGTCTGGATCCTGTTCGGGACCGGCACGACACTTTCCGTTCCGGCGCTCACCGGCGCCATCATGTGCATGGGTGTGGCAACCGCCAACAGCATTCTGGTGATCAGCTTTGCCCGTGAACGGATGGCGGCGGGCGTCGGTGCCATGGAAGCCGCGTTCGAAGCGGGCGGCTCGCGGTTTCGCCCGGTGCTGATGACGGCGCTCGCCATGGTCATCGGCATGCTGCCGATGGCGGTCGAGGCCGGACAGAACCAACCACTGGGACGCGCCGTGATCGGCGGGCTGATCTTCGCCACCTGCGCCACCCTGTTTTTGGTGCCCACCATCTTCAGCCTGGTGCACGCCTGGCAGCCTGACACCACAAATCAGGCGGACGCCGTAACCACATCATCGCATTAAGCGGAGAACCAAACAAAATGCCCTCGGAAGACATTAAAGCTCCAAGTCGGCGAAGCCTCCTGACGGCCGCCACCGCCGCGGTTCTCCTTGCGAGCGTCGTGGTCGGTTATGGTTTCATGAACCGCGCGCAGAGCAAGCAGGAAGTCGTGCAATGGACGAGCGCGCAGGCCATCCCGACCGTTGCCCTCGCTCAGCCCATCCCCGGCAGCCCGCACCAGACGCTGACGCTGCCAGGCAATATCCAACCCTTCAACCGCGCGGCGATCTTCGCGCGCGTGAATGGTTACGTGAAGAGCTGGGACCACGACATCGGATCGCCCGTCAAGGCTGGGCAGGTGCTGGCCACCATCGATGCTCCCGATCTCGATCAGCAGTTGGGCCAGGCGAAGGCAACTTTGGCGAGTGTAAGGGCCAATCATCAAATCGCATTGCTGACCGCCGACCGGAACAACGTCCTGCTGCAAAAGCAGATCGTTGCCCAGCAGCTTGCAGATCAGACATCAGCCGACGCCAAGGCGAAAGAAGCTGTGGTCGACGCGAATGTAGCCAACGTGCGGCAGCTCGAGGCCATGCAATCGTTCAAGACGCTAGTGGCTCCTTTTGACGGCGTCGTAACGGCCCGAAGTGTGGAGCTCGGAATGCTGATCAACTCGGGCGGTTCCGGTCAGCCGTTATTCGAGGTATCGGACCTGCATCGCGTACGCATCTATGTGCAGGTGCCGCAATCGTTCACCGCAGGGCTTGCTCCAGGAATGAAAGCGACTTTCGAATTGCCGCAATACCCCGGTGTGCAATTCGACGCGACGCTCTCTCATATTTCCAAGTCGATCAATGCGAGTTCGCACAGCATGCAGGTCGAGCTTCAGGCCGACAATGCAGCCGGAAAATTCTTTGGCGGCAGCTACTGCAATGTGCACTTCGAAATTCCGACTGACGCGAATTTGGTGAAGGTTCCTTCGACTGCGCTGGTAACCGGCAATCAGGGCACGCAGGTCGCGGTGCTCGACAGCAATAACAAGGTCGTCCTGAAGAGCGTGCAACTGGGCCGCGATCTCGGTGACAGTGTGGAGGTCGTTGCCGGCCTGACACCGTCCGATCGGATTATCAATAGTCCCCCGGAAACATTGACAACAGGCGACACGGTCCGCGTAGCAGCCGCGACGCCGCCCGTTACCGCAACCGCATCTGCTTCGAAAACGTCGCAGTAGTAGGGCGCGCTCCATGCGGGTTTGCGCAAATCTTCCTCTCGCCGGACGAGACGTCAGGCTGGACCTGTTTCGCGGCCTGGCGAATTGGGCGATTTTTCTCGACCACATTCCGGACGAAGTGTTGAGCTGGATCACAAGCAAGAATTACGGCTTTAGCGATGCCGCCGACTTATTTGTGTTCGTATCCGGCTATACGGCCGCGTTTGTATTCGGAAGAGTAATGATTGAGCGGGGCTACATGGCGGCCGCGCTGAGGTTAGCAAAACGCGCTTTCACGCTATATGCCGCTCACATCATCGTGGTCGTCATCTATATCGCGGTTATTGCCTGCGTCTCGCGCGAGTTTCACGATCCGGATGACCTGAACCAGTTCAACGTCGCTGTTTTCATCAGCAAGCCGCTCTGGCAACTTAGCCAGACGCTGGCTCTGAGATACAAACCCGTCAATCTGGACGTGCTTCCTCTCTATATTCTGCTGTTGGGAGCATTCGCTCCGGCCTTGTGGCTCATGGTTCGCAAACCGACGCTGACACTGGTTGGCTCGCTGGTCCTGTATTTTGCCACAAGGCATTTTGGCTGGAATCTTCCGGCCTCTCCATCCGGCCTTTGGTATTTTAATCCGTTCACCTGGCAGCTGCTGTTTTTCCTGGGGGCCTGGATCGCCTTGGGCGGCGCCAAAGCCATTCAATCGATCATTCGAACCAGGGCGGCATTCTGGCTGGCGATCGCCTACATCATCTTTGCTTTCGTTGTGACGATAGCCATTCGCGCACCAGACCTCGTCGGTTTGATTCCACATTGGATGCTGGAGCCGTTCGATCCCAACGATAAGACCAATCTCGCGCCCTACCGGGTGGTGCATCTCATTGCTCTCGCTGTTGTCGTCACGCGGCTCCTGCCGGTGGATTCGCCTATTCTGCAATGGCGCGCGCTGGCACCGCTAATCCAGTGTGGCCGGAACTCGCTACCAGTCTTTTGCCTTGGCATCGTCCTGTCATTTTGTGCCCATGCCGCGATCGAACTGAGCCTGAATTCGCTTTGGGTTCAAATCTTCGTGGGCGCTATCGGAATATTTCTCATGACCGCAAGCGCATGCTATTTGACGTGGTTCAGACAGCAAGATCGAGCCGTTCTTGCAGCGCATTTGCCGCCGTTATTGAAGCTGGAACGCAGCGAACCAGTCGCGAACCAAAACGCCGGTTCCAGCAAAGGGGTCCGCCATGCGATTTAGTGATCCAGCCGCGCGCAGGAGGCCGCGCGCGGTGTTGTCGTTTGCAGCGATCATAATCCTCACCTCCATGGGCGCAAACGCGCTGGGCGCGGAGGAGAGCAACGCACCGCTCTCGCCTCGGGCGCAGCAAGAGATTGCCCAACTCGAGGCCGAGATCGACCGCATCGAGGCAGCGGCGATCGAGCGGCTTGCCGGGCCGCCGGATAATCAGGTCCAGCAAGTCGAGTTGCTGGGCAAGTTGATGCTGTACGACAAGCAACTCTCGGTAAACCGCAACGAAGCCTGTGCGTTCTGCCATATGCCTGAGACCGGCTTTACGGGCCCGGTGTCGGAGCTGAACCGGACCACTGGCTCCTATCCCGGATCGGTGCGAACCCGCTTTAGCAATCGCAAGCCGCAGTCGCATGCCTACGCGCCGCTTTCGCCGGTTCTGCATTACAATTCCGCGCAGGGCGATCTCGTCGGGGGCAATTTCTGGGACATGCGTGCGACCGGCCGCCGGCTGGGCAACCCGGCCGCGGAACAGGCCGAAGGACCGCCTACCAACCCGGTGGAAATGGGCCTACCTGACGTGGCCTGCGCGATCTACCGCGCTTCGCAGCGGCCCTATCGCGCCCTCTTTGAAGGTGTATGGGGACCGCAAGCCTTCGCGATCGCGTGGCCTGATAACGTGGAGCGGGTTTGCGAGCGGCCCGGGCCGGCGACCGCCGGCGATCTCTTGCCGGTTCATCTTAGCCCGGTTGATCGCGGGCGGGTCGGCACCACCTTCGATCAGATGGCGCAATCCATCGCCGGCTACGAGGCCTCGGCTGAGGTCACGGCGTTCACCTCGAAATTCGATGCGGTGCGCGCCAACAAGGCACAGTTCACGACGCAGGAGCAACAGGGATACGATCTGTTCCGCGGTCAGGCGCGATGCAACGAATGTCACCGTGACGGCGGACCTGGCGAGGATCCGCTGTTTACCGACTTCACCGCCAGCAATATCGGCACTCCCGCCAACCCGAGGCTTCCTTATTATGGGGAAAATCGGCCCGACGCGCTGGGCTATGTCGCCAATCCGCTAGGATCGTCATTCGTCGATGGCGGTGTCGGTACTTTTCTCAGCAACGGACATCTACTCAGCCAACCCTCCGCGGTGGATCAACGATGGCTGAAATTGGCGCCAGACAATCAGGCGCGAATTCAGGTGCCGACACTGCGCAACGTGGACAAGCGCCCATATCCCGCCTTCGTGAAGGCCTACGGGCACAACGGATACTTCACGAGCCTGAAGCAGATCGTACATTTCTACAACACGCGCGACGTGCTGTCGCGCTGCAAACCGCACGATCCCGGCGAAGGTACGACATGCTGGCCTGCGCCGGAGTCGACCGACAACATGAACACGAGCAAGGTTGGGCACCTCGGCCTGTCTGACGCAGAGGAGGACGCGCTCGTGAGCTTTATGCAGACCCTGACGGACGGCGATGCACCTCTCAATCGGCAGTAAATCGATGCTGCACGTTCAATATACATACAACAGAAAATGCGGGCTCGCGGAGGCATCGTGTGACAAGTAGTTTGGCACTCATCTGGCCGGCAATGGCAGCCGCGTTCCTGGCTTCGCTGGTCGAGGCGGTCGAAGCGCTGACCATCGTGCTGGCCGTCGCCACCGTTCGCGGCTGGCGTCCAGCGGGTCTTGGCGCGCTCGCCGGCCTTGCGGTACTGGCCCTGATCGTGGTGGCGCTCGGACCCTTGCTCGGCCATGTTCCGCTGCGGCTCCTGCAGTTCGTGATCGGAGTCCTGCTGCTGCTGTTCGGCATGCGCTGGCTGCGAAAGGCGATCCTACGTGCGGCCGGCGTGATCCCGCTGCATGACGAGGCGATGGCCTTTGCGACCGAAACGGCGGAATTGCGCGAGCAGGCCCGCCGCAACGAGGCGCGGCTCGATTGGATCGCGGCGCTGACGACCTTCAAGGCGGTCCTTCTCGAAGGACTCGAGGTCGTGTTCATCGTGATTGCGCTCGGTGCTGGTCGCGGAATGCTCATTCCTGCGAGCGCAGGCGCCGTTGCGGCCTGTCTGTTCGTCGCTGCCGTGGGCTTGATCGTGCATCGGCCGTTGGCGCGGGTTCCGGAAAACACGCTCAAATTCGCTGTCGGCATCATGCTGTCGGCATTTGGCGTGTTTTGGACCGGTGAAGGTCTCGGCGTGGCCTGGCCTGGCGCGGATTTCGCGATCGTCGCGTTTGCGGTAATGTTTCTGGCTGTCAGCGGCGCGGCGGTTGTCCTGGCGCGTCGCCCGCGGGCGGAGGTTTTGTCGTGACCGCGCTGGCCAACATGTTGCGAGAGCTGGCTGGGTTGTTCGTCGACGACGGCGCGCTTGCGCTTGCGATCATTGCGATCGTCGCACTCGCCGGAATCGTGGCAATGCTGATCCCGGACGTTCCATTGGCGGCGGGCGCCATCCTCCTGTTTGGGTGTCTCGGCGTCCTTCTTTCAAACGTGGCAAGACCGGGCCAGCGCTGATTGGTTCGCTGCAAGAGTTCGACGCCGGTACCTAGTCTGGGGCATCCATGCGGACTGGCCCGAAACCGGCATTTGATGCGGGGAAACGGACGGTCGCTCGAAGGCCAGTCGAAGCTGGACCGGAAACATTCTCCAGCACAACTGAACCTCCGAGCCGGTCGACGATGCGCTTTACGATCGACAGGCCAAGTCCTGTTCCGTCCTCCGTTGGCCGGCTACCGCGGAAGAACGGTTCGAATATGCGATTGAGATCGCTTGGCAAAATACCCGGACCCGTGTCCTCGACTTGTAGAATGGCCTGTTCACCCGCACGATAGACCCCGATATCGACACGGCCGCCCTGGGGAGTGAAGCGCACGGCATTGTCAATCAAGTTCCTGATCATCGTTGCGATCACGACAGGTTCGCCCCTCGTCGCGATCGGCTCGATAAGCTCGAAGCCAAGATCTATTCCCTTGCGAGCAGCGTCCGGCAGCAAGTCGGCCACCAGGTCCTTCACGATGCGGTCCAACGGCACCACTGCGGCTTTACTGGACGGGCCCACCTCATGTCGCGCCAGCGCGAGCAGTTGTTCAAGCAGATGCTTGGTGCGACGCATGCCCTGCTTGAGCGCGACCAGACGTTGGCGCGCTTCCTCAGGGAGGTCAACCGGATCAAGATTCTCTGCTTGCAGACTGAGTGCGGTGATGGGAGTCCGCAATTCGTGCGCCGCATCGGCGACGAAACGCCGTTGCTGATCCATCATCAGCCTCATTCGCTCCAGCAACCCGTTGATCGACGCGATGAACGGATGGAGCTCGCTGGGTGTACCCGCCCACGGAATCGGGGTCATGTCGTCGGCACGCCTGACGTCGAGATCGCCGGCCAGTCGCACCATCGGACGCAGCGACCTCGCGATGACCAAAGCCGTAACCAGCAGAAGGCACGGAATGAGCGCGGCGATCGGGAGGAGCGTACGAAGCGCCATGTTGCTCGCTATCTCGTCTCGTATGGCCGTGCCTTGCGCCACGGCAAATCGACTTCCATCGGGCCGCGTTCGCAATAGTACCCGCATCGATCGACCGTTGCGCGACGCCACGTGCAAGCCGTCCTGGAAGCTCCAGAGTTGACGGTCCTCGGCCGAGCCATGAGGAGCCGTTCCCAATTCCATGAACATGACCTCTGCGTCCGCATCAACGCCGTGAAGTGATTGGTCACTCTTGATGCTGCCGTTCTGCGCAAGGCTGCCGATCTGTATCAGGATCGAATCCTGCATCTCGATCGCCTCATCGAATGCCCAGATGTAGGCAAACACGCCACCAACACAGCCCGCCAACAGGATGACTGCGGTCAACCCGACGAAGAGACGCGTGCGCAGGGACTTTGTCATGACGGGCGATCCACCATCCACCCTACGCCGCGCACATTTCGGATGGCCATGGCGCCCAGCTTCTTTCGGATCATATGGATCAAAAACTCGATCGCGTTGCTCTCGACTTCTTCATTCCAGCCGTAGATTTGCCGTTCGAGCTCACTGCGCGACAGGATCGTACCCGGCCGCGTCAATAGCGCAGAAAGCAAGGCGAACTCGCGGGCGGTAAGCAGCGATGTCTCCCCGAGGAAGCCGGCTTCCCGTGTTGCCGGATCAAGGTGAAGCTTGCCATTGGTAAGCAGGGCGGGTGAACCACTGCCTTCGCGGCGAAGCACTGCGCGCATGCGCGCCAGCAATTCGCGGATCTCGAACGGTTTTACCAGATAATCGTCCGCACCAAGATCGAGGCCATCGATCCGGTCGTCGATGCCATCCCGCGCGGTCACAATGATCACGGGAAGCTTCCGGCCAAGCGAGCGAAGCCGGCGCAGCACCTCACGACCATCCGCCACCGGCAGCCCAAGATCGAGCAATGCCACCTCATAGGCCTCGTTCTCTGCCGCATGGATAGCGGTCTCGCCGTCGGTCACCCAGTCAACTGCGTAGGCCGCGTCCCTGAGCGCCTGCTCGACGGCTGCGCCTACCATCTTGTCGTCCTCGATCAGCAGAACCCGCATGCTCGATCCCTCATCCGGGATGCCAAAGGCAACGTTCGCCTCCACATTTCGACCCTACGCCAGGCTGCCGTTTTGTCATGCACGGTGGTTGTTCCGATCCGGAAAGGTCATCGGTTCTCCATTCCCCGACTTAGCGCAGACTTAGAACGGAAGCGATGAACAGGCGCTTTCGCGTGGCTCAACACATTGTCGCGGCCCGTCAAAAAACTCTCCCTCTAAGGTGCGCCTAAGTTGGCGTCGCCATGGTCCGGCATCGCTTTCGAGTTGCCCGCAATTTCCTTCAAGGAGATACGACGTGCCCGTCACCGCGAACCCGAGCTTCGCACTGTTGCTTAATAAGGTCCCTGAAGTCGCCGCGATCTTCTGGCTCATCAAAATCCTGTCGACCACCGTCGGCGAGACCGGGGCCGATTATCTTGCCGTGCATGTCGGCCTCGGCGCAAGCACGACTGCCGCGATCACGGTCGGTTTCCTCGTGGTCGCGCTGGCCCTTCAGCTGCGCGCACGAAGCTACGTTCCCTGGATCTATTGGCTGACGGTAGTCCTGGTCAGCGTCGTCGGTACGCAGATTACCGACTTGCTCACCGACAAACTGGAGATCAGCCTCTACCTGAGTACAGCAGCGTTTGCCTGTATCTTGGCCGCGATCTTCGCCGCCTGGTACGGCGTTGAGCAGACGCTTTCAATTCACACCATCGTCACCTCGCGGCGCGAGCTTTTTTACTGGGCTGCGATTCTATTCACTTTCGCGCTCGGAACAGCGGCAGGCGATCTGGCGACCGAGGCCCTCGGCCTTGGTTTCCAATTGGGTGTCCTCGTGTTCTCCGCGCTGATCGCGCTCATCGCTTTCGCCTACTATCTCGGCGCAAACCCGGTTCTCACTTTCTGGCTGGCCTACATCCTCACGCGCCCCCTCGGCGCTTCGCTGGGCGACTTGCTTTCGCAGTCCCGCAACTACGGCGGCGCGGGTCTCGGCACGATCTACACCAGCCTCGCGTTTCTCACTGTGATCGTCGCACTCGTCGCATGGGTGACCTTCGAAGGCGAGCGCGCGAGCAACGCCGATCCGACGCGATGATTTCCAATTTGAGCTTCCACCCCAAAAGCCCGGGCGATCGCGTGCGGGCAAGCGAAGAGGAGAATACCCATGAAGCGAGTAGTTTTGGCGCTGACCGTCGGCCTTCTGGCGATTTCAGCGAGCGAGCCGCGCCTGCATACAAATGCGCCCATCGCGTTCGTGCCGCTCGCCGAAGCGGCGAAGTCGAAGCTCGGCGATTTGACGCCGTTCCGCGCCATCGTCGTCGACGTCTCCGCGCTGATCGACAAGGGCGATCTGGCGGGCGCCAAAACGCGCATCAAGGACCTCGAGACCCAGTGGGACGATGCGGAGGCCGCCCTGAAGCCACGCGCCGCCGCCGACTGGCACACTGTCGACAAGGCGATTGACCGTGCGCTCGAAGCGCTGCGCGCCAGCACGCCGGATGCGGCAAAGTGCAAGCAGGCCGTCACGGAACTGTTGTCCGTCATGGGTTCAGTGGAGAAATCCTGACGATGTGCGGCGTTGCCTTTGACATGTGCCAGGTAGGGCCGACGGCGACAACGTGCTCCGCCGTCGCCGTCCAACGGAAGTGAAGCAGCATGCATCAATATCACAAAGAGCCGGTCCACACCCAGGAGACCACTAAGGTTCCTGAAGTCACCTTGGGGTTCTGGATTATCAAGATACTTGCGACGACCCTCGGCGAGACCGGTGGCGACGCCGTGACCATGTCGATGAATCTCGGCTACCTGGCCGGGACGGCGATCTTCGCTACGATCTTCGCCGCTGCCGTAGCTACGCAGATCAGCGCAAAGCGCTTTCATCCGTTTCTGTATTGGACGGTGATTGTCGCAACTACAACGGTCGGAACCACGCTCGCTGATTTCGTCGATCGCTCGCTCAGGATCGGTTATCTTGGGGGCTCGTCACTTCTCGCCGCACTGCTCATCGCTTCGCTGCTGATCTGGTTTCGTACACTAGGAACGGTTTCGATCGGGTCGATCAATTCGAAGCGAGCCCAGATCTTTTATTGGATCACTATCCTATTTTCGCAGACCTTGGGCACCGCGCTCGGCGACTGGATGGCCGATTCGACGGGGCTCGGTTATGCCGGAGGCGCGCTGGTTTTTGCCGCCGGGCTTGCGGTCACTGTCGCAGCGTATTTCTGGACGAACGTTTCGCGTACCGTCCTGTTTTGGATCGCGTTCGTGCTCACCCGGCCACTTGGCGCCACGGTAGGCGACTTCCTCGACAAGCCGCTCGACCATGGCGGGCTGGCGCTTAGCCGATACACGGCGTCAGCCTCGCTGGCGGCGGTGATGGTCCTGTTGATTTTGCTCCTCCCACAACGCTCGGGGCGGCATGCCGCGTGACCAGGTCTCGGATTCTGACTTCGCAAACCATTGGGAAGCTACGAAATTTTCGCGAATGCCATATCAAAGCGCCATTTTCAGACTGTAGCGCGCGCTACAGGGGGACCCCTCGGGCGTCGATGGACGACCTGATGATGATCCGTCCCACTACCATCGGCGGTGTAGAAATCTGCCTGATACGACCGCACGAAGAGCGATATCCGCCGCCCGGGCCAGCACACCTTTTTCGATTGCGATGCTGATGTCGATGGCTGCGGTCGGAGCCGTGATTATCGGTGCGACCGAGGAGGCGGGCTAGGTGGCTGCCGGGATTATGGGATTGCTCGGCTCGCGCCACACAATCAGCGTGCCTGCCAGCAGCAGACCGCTAAGCATCGTGCTAAGGGGAAGCGACAGAAAGAAGGCCGCGATATCGCCGAAGTTGGTGCCCCAGGTGCGGATCGCCACGATCGCCGCCCAATAGCTTGCGGCCCCGGCGGATACCGTGTCGAGGCGCGTTTTCCGCGCGAGAATAAGGGCAACGGCCCCGGTCGCGATTATGGCGGAGATCGGTACTCCGACCGTGATCGGGTGGATCATGTGACCTATGCCGTCACCGAGCACAGTGCCGAGCGTTCCGGCTGTCAGCATGGCCAACCAGTAGAGGCCATTCGTGCGTGGGAGCTCGCATGTCATCGGCTGTAAGGATGACGCGCGGCGCAAGGCTAGAATCGCAACCAGGAGCGCGGCCAGGCAAGCCGAGACCGTGATGTAGCCCAGATGAATGCGGCCGATTCCGAGGTCGGCCAAGTTGGTCGCGGCGGCTCGAACAACGAGGATTGCCAACCAATACAGAGCTTCATTTCCACGCCTGCTCCATCGATTTGCCAGCACAATGACCGCGAAAATCAATGCAAGCATCAAAAGGCCGCCCATGTCGCTCAACTTGTGCCCGTCGCGTATGAAATCACCCAGATTCGCTCCACAGATGCTGGCGATCATCATACTGACCCAATAGCGTGGCCCTATGGTCGGGATAATCTTGAATTGCATGTCAGAGAGCCTTTCTCAGTGCCTTCGCGCCGCGCGCGAAAAATGGTCGTGCGACAAAACTGGATCCTTCGCAGCTTCCGGCCATCGCACGATGCACTTAGGTCGTCGGTAGATTGCCGCAGCATTGCCTGTCTTCTGACCGCAGGGCTTCGGGCATTCAGTAGCGCTATCCCTACAGAGGGGGGCGCCATTTCGCTGGCCTTCGTTCAAACGGGGCTTGTCAAATCCCACGACTAACCAGGCAGTTGGATGGCGTACGCCATCGCGTCCGGTGGATATCGACCTCACCCGTTCTTTGGTCAGTCTGACTTGTTATCTGCTTAGGGCGACTTCACGTCGATATGCTCCCGCGGGCAGCGAGAGCCTTGGCGACTATCGAACCGTACATTGTGCAGGTATGCAAAAATCGTCCTTTAGAGCCGGTTGAAAAGCCTATTCAGCCGGATAAATCAGATGTGGTTCTACCGCGGGAGCTTGGTGAACACGCTACGCGCGGCGTCGTCTTTATCAACGGCGACCGGGCGCGATCTTCATTGCTCGCGATGGCGCTGCCGTAGAGAGCTCCGACTACGTTGCCTCAATGTTGCCGGATCCGGATTTGTCGGGCGTTGCATCAGAAGCCTCGGGAAAACGGAGGGCGGCCATCGTTCCGCGTCCTGGAGTCGATGTGATGATCAGCGTCCCTCCGTGGGCTGCCATGATCTCCTGAACGATAGATAGGCCGAGTCCGGACCCCTCTTTTGAAGGGTTACCCGTTTGGAATAGCTCGATGCGTTCGGAGCTTGGAGAGATTCCAGCCCCATCGTCGCAGATAGACACGCTCCCGCGATCGAGGTTGGCCACGACGCGTCCGGCGCCATGCGCATGCACCAATGCATTGCCGACCAGGTTAGCCAAGGCGCTCCGAACCGCAGCTTCGACGCCTTGCACCACGAGGGGGCCTTCCTCGACCTGCTCCAGCGAGAGCTCGATTCCAGCGTCCAGCGCGGAGGGGCTGAAATCCGCAAGGACGTCCCGCGTCACAGCCGCCAAATTAATGGGCCGCTTTTCGATCGCATGATTTTGTATCCGCGCCAGGTCAAGCATGGCTGAGACCAGCGACGAGAGGCGACGAACATCGCGCACCAGCTCGACCTTCAAGGCAGGTTGGGTCACGTCCTCGATCTTCGCGCGCAACAGGGTCAGTGGGGTTCGGAGCTGATGGGCCGCATTGCCAAGGAACCGGCGTTGCCTTTGGATATAGGCATCGATCTCATGGAAAGCGCGGTTGAGCGCCGTGGCCAACGGCTTGAGCTCGACCGGGACCTCATCGAGCGAAATCGACGCCTGCGGCGCCGTCGGCTCGATTGCCAGCGCTAGTCTGGTGACGCGTTCGATGCTGCGGGCCACGAAGCGCGCAGACAGGAACGCGCCGGTCGCGACGGTCGAGGCGAGGGCGATGGCAAGCAGAAAAACGGAGAAAAAGTTGCGGACGACGAACGACCTTACGATCTGGTCGAACCCAACTTGCGCACCTCCGATCATCATAACCAGTTCGGAAGCACCTCTTTGGACCACGGCCAGGCAGAAGGAGCTCTTCTGGTCAAGCGTATTGAGCACCGAGAAACCGATCGGCCCGGTATAGGGGAGCGAGAAGGGTAGGGCCGGTCTGAGTTCGCGTCCGAACTCGGTCATCAGACGGTCGTAGGACACGACGTACCAGAGGTTTGGGCTGGTGGATTTCAACTCCCCGATACTGTCTGTGGAACGGATAGTCAGTCCATGGCTCGGATCGACGACCGTGGCGCGGTTGAGGATAGCCGCGGCTGCCTGGCAAAAGGTTTGCTCACGTTCGCGCGCCACATCCAGCCAGATCACGATACTGAGCAAGACGAGGAAGATTGCCGTTGCAGCCACGCTGAGCGAAAGCGTCAGCGTCCTGGTGATCGACTTCATCGGGTTTGCGCCATCCTGAGAATGTAGCCGATGCCCCGCATGCTGCGGATCTCAACGTCGCCGCCAAGCTCGGCCAGCTTTTTGCGGAGCCGGGACACCTGCGCCTCGAGCGTATTGGACTCGATCTCGTCATCGAACCCGTAGATCGCCTCGATCAGGGCGTCGCGCGCGATGACGCGGTCCCGCCGCATCAGCAGCGCTTCGAGGATCAAGGCTTCGCGCCGCCTCAGCAGGACCTTCTTGTCGGCCACAGTGGCCTCATTGGTGCCGACGTTTAGTTCGACGTTTCCAAACGCCAGGACCGATGGAACGAGGAGCCGGGGCCGTCGCAGCACAGCCCGCACCCTGGCGATGAATTCCTGCGGTTCAAAGGGCTTGCCCAGATAATCGTCTGCTCCGCTGTTCAGCCCATCGATCACGTCTTCCTTGGCGTCCTTGGCGGTCAGCATGATGATGGCAGGCCTTTCCGGCAATTGGCTCAGCGCCGCGACGACGTCGAGCGCGTCGCCATCGGGCAGCATCCGGTCGACGATCGCCAGATCGTACTTGAAATTGCCAAGCGCTTGCTGAGCATGCGAAAGGGATCCGACGATATCGACGATCCCATTGAACTGCCCGAGCAAACGGCCGAGATAGGCCCCGATCTGTGGTTCGTCTTCGATCACAAGGGAGCGCATCGGTCTTCCTCGGTATGGCTGGTGGCTGGTCGATGGATCATGCGGATCGCGGCATCGCCCGCTGGTCGCACTTGGCGCATCGATCCGGCCCGGGTGCTTCCCCTTACGGCAATCTGTTACGCGAAGGCAAGTCTCGAAGGACCGCCCATTCTGGGGCTCACGGTAGGTGACGGTTTGCTTCGCCGGGTGCAATCTTGGGGCAATGTTGGCGGATTACCTTGCCATTTCCAATCAAACCACAAGAGCTATCCCTTCCAATAATGTCCAGAAGCACAACTGCTCGTGATCCCAGCGCTGTCGATGTCCCCTCGACAGACTCTGGAGTGGTGCGGTCACCGCTATTCGGCGGTGGCTGCACCATTATTCCACGCCGTATGAAGGCCCCGAATTCATAAAACGGAATCCTCTCGAGGCTCGCGAGAGGCGACGGTCCGGCCTCGCGGAAGCAATCTTGGGGCAATTTTGGTGGATCATCTTGTCGTTTCGACTTCACCAGTCAATCTATCCAATAGTCACTTAGAGGATTGCGCGGCACGGCAACTTTGGAAAATTGAAAGTCGCTCTCTCTTTGGCGCCGCGATGATTCCTGAATTCCGTCATTGAACCGTCTCAGCTTCCGGGTGCAGTAAGATAGTGCGACGACAAGAAGCGCTCACAAAGCGCGACTGGAAATAAGCGCGCGCTCGTTCGAATGAATCGTTCTTGATGACATACGATGAGCAGCGATCATTTGCCGACGATTTTCGCACTAAGGTCGAGGACCGATTGCGGGTCGTAGAGCGACGCCTTGGTCAGACCTTCAGTAACCGCAACGTCGGCAGCAGCATTGGCATTTTTTCGCGGAGACGATCCGTCGCGCTATTCAGGGCGAGACTGATCGCAGAGCGGAGTCGGCCTGCAACGGCCGCCTCACGACCTGACCGGTGGCGTGGTGCTTGGCGTCATTTCAGGCAGACGCTGAGCCGACTAAGTGTCGGCTGTACGGTCGTTTTAGTCGCCGGTTGCGCGACGCTTCCTCCACGCAATGTCTTACCCGAAACGCACACCGGTCAGATCGAATTGGAGGGCTTTCGCAACATTCGCTTTTGGGGTGACGCGTCGCCGCGAGATATCGAGGCGATCGTCAGAATTGAGGTGCCAACAACTGGAGCTCGACTAGGACTGGAAGCAAGAAGCCATCAGTCTGCGTCCAACCTCCTCGCGATATCCGGTGGTGCCGAGGACGGCGCTTTCGGCGCCGGACTGCTGGTCGGTTGGAGCGACGCCGGCACTCGGCCTTCATTCGACTTGGTCACGGGTGTGAGCTCAGGCGCACTCATCGCTCCTTTCGCCTTCCTTGGGCGCGAACATGACAATCAATTGCGCGAGCTTTTTACCAAATACGGGCGAAAAGACATCTTCACCTACAATGTGAAGGGGATAATTGGGGGCTCCGCCTTGGCCGACGACAAGCCGCTATCCCGCCTGATCGATAAGTATGTCGACGACACTCTTCTCGAGGAAATCGCACGAGAGCGCATGAAGGGTCGAATCTTGCTTATCGGTACGACTAATCTCGACGCTCAAAGGCCGGTCATGTGGGATATGGGACGAATTGCGATGACCCCTGGTAGCGATGCCAAGGGACTGTTTCGCAAGATCCTGCTGGCATCGGCGACGCTTCCTGGGTTATTTCCGCCAGTCCGAATCCAAGTGCGCGTCGGGCAGCAGGTTTATGATGAATTGCACGTAGACGGGGGAGTTACGCGGCAGGTTTTCCTCGCCCCCTCGGTGGTTACATTGTTTCCATCCGATCGAAAACCGGGGGACGGATTGAGGCCGCGACTTTATGTGATCCGGAATGGAAAGGTTGATCCGGAGTGGAAATCGGTCGATGAGGAAATTCTTTCGGTAACCCGGCGTTCGATATCGACTCTTATCAAAAATCAGGGAGTTGGGGATTTGTATCGCATCTATGCCGCCACCAAACATGACGGCATCGACTTCAATCTTGCCAGTATTCCCGCAGACTTCAGTTACGCCGGCGACGAACCGTTCGATCAGCGCTATATGATTGCGCTCTTCAACCGCGGCTACAGCCTCGGTGCTCACCAGTACTCCTGGTCAAAAGCCCCGCCGGGAATAGAATTAATTGCGCAGGCGCGAAAGTAGCGGAAGCCGCACGACAAGCCCATCCGGCAGATACGCTTTCAATTGCGTCTACGCAAAATACGATATTGCCCCGCGCGACCAAGCCATACCGCCGCAAACTATGGCGGATCGAAGGCTTCAATCGCCGCTTTGCTGAAGCTTCCCACCTCAAAAGATGACGTTTGCTTCGCCGGAAGCAATCTTGGGGCAATGTTGGCGGGTCACCTAGTCAATCGAAACAACACGAGCCGACCCTGCTGAAAAGGCCAGGGTGGGTCAGGGGCCTCCATGAACCATGTCGTCCAGGCTTTTCTCCGCTCTTCTGCGGTCAAGACCGTGCGCGGAGCCTTTTCGGCCCCGTTGCTTGCCGCATTTGGCGCCATCGCGGTCTTCCCCGATCCCGCATCCGCGCAAACAGCGTTCACGTTGCCAGCTCCGCCTTTTGAATTGCCCCTCCTGCCATCGGTCTCTGGCAACTGGACCGTCATGGTCGGCGTGGGTGGCGACTACAAACCGGATTTCGAGGGTGCTAAACGGAGCATGCTCAGCCCGGTCCCGATTTTTTCCATTCGTCGTGCCGGCTCCACGGAGCAGTTTCGTGGGCCCCGCGACAGCGCAAGCATCGCCCTGATCGACTTCGGCAACCTGCGGGCCGGCCCCGCCGCCAAGTTCGTGTCGTCGCGAAAGGCCAGCAACTATTCCGAACTCAATGGCCTCGGCGACGTCAAGACCACGGTCGAGCTCGGCGGCTTCGTCGAATACTATCCGGTCGACTGGTTCCGCACGCGCGGCGAACTCCGCCAGGGCATTGGAGGCCATCACGGTGTCGTTGCCGATCTGTCGGCGGACGTCATCGTCCCGGTCATCCAGCGCCTCACCCTCTCGGCCGGCCCACGCTTCACCTGGGAGAGCACCAACGCGACTGCGCCCTATTTTGGCATCGATGCCGTGCAGGCGATCGCGTCAGGATTGCCGGTCTTCAACGCCAAGGGCGGCGCGCACTCTTACGGTGCCGGCGCGCAAGTGTCCTATCGGATAAATCCGCAATGGGAAGCTCACGCCTATGTTGAGTACGAGCGGCTGCTCGGCGATGCGGCCAACAGCCCGCTGGTGACGCTTCGGGGTTCCCCGAACCAAACGACGGTCGGCATTGGCGCCTCCTATGCATTCGACTTCAAAATTCGATAGAACGCCATGCATCGCAGGAATCGACACCTAAACTTCGCGACAATACTTCTTGTTGCCCTTAACATCAGCGCCTGTGCCATGTTTCAAACTGGCGAGACGAAACTGCAGGCGGTCAAGACCGTCGGCATCATCTCGGCGGTCGGCGACGAGATGAGCTTCGCAAGGGCGGGGCTGACCGGCCTGAACAACGACCCCAGTCAAAGCTTCCCGATCGGGGCCTGGGGACTCGATGACCTGATTGTCCAGCAAGCAACCACGGCATTGAACGGACGTTTTCAGGTGCAGCCGATCCGTTACAACCGAGCCGCCTTTGCGGCGGTCAAGGATTCTCCGGTTGCACCCGTCAATCTCGTTCGTGGCGATCCATTCAAGAAGCTGGTTCAGACTGAAGTGTCCCCGCAAGGGCTCGACGCCTACATCGTTATCACCAAGGCAAAATCGAATTTCGGCCGCGGTGCCCGAAAGGTTGAAGGGATAGGCTTCATCACCTACGGGACAGTGCTGGCATCTTACAACCAGATCCATGCACTCTACGAAATCAGAGTTTTCGACGGAAAGACGTTCGATGTGATTGAAAAAAGGAGCGCGGCGCCGTTGGACGATGCGGTAGAGGTCAAGCTCCCGGGTCCCACCAGGCAAGTCGACGACAGTTACTCGCCCGGCACCGGCGAACCCGTGCGAAATGAAAACCTGCATAGAGCGATCACGGACGTCATCGTACGCAGCCTTTCGACAACCCTGAGCGATATGCATCTCGCCGATGTCCGTTGATCGGTAGCAAAACACGGAGAAAGTGATGAACGCTATGCGTTTCTGCCTGGCTTTGGCAGCATGGCTGCTGACCACGAGTTCGGGTCGCGCCGACGACGTCTTCGGGACCTGGTTGCGCGACAATGGTAACGTACGAGTTAAGTTTGAACCGTGTGGCGACGCCATCTGCGGAAACATCGTGTGGTTAAAGTCCGGTTCGGATTCGAAAGCCAAAGTCGGGCAGCGTTTATTCTTCGACATGCGGCCCGACGGCGCTAACTTCTGGACCGGTAAAGCCGCCAATCCTGACAACGGTTCGATCTATTCAGGCAAGATGTCTGTCGAAGGATCTACCCTCAGCACCTCGGGCTGCATCATCGGTGGACTGATTTGCAAGTCGGCGAATTGGAGAAGAGTGCCTTAACACCAGTCTACGGTTAAAAGCGCACGTTCAAACTGAGTACGCTGGCTCAGCTTCGCTGGCCTAGCGCCGCTCCGCCGTCTATTCGAATCTCCGCACCGGTGATGAAATCGGATGCGGGAGAGGCCGCCCGCCTGGAGAGGCTGGCAAAGCACTAAAAGCTCACGGCCAGCGAAGTCCGTGTGCTCGATGCCGTCATGAAGGTCAGTGGCATCAGGGCATTGGCTGATCTCTTGGAATATCGCGGGCGACCGTAAAGACCCATCTCCACAATGTGTTCCGCAAGACCGGCACCAATGGGCAGGGCTAGCTTGTGAAATTGGTTGCCGGATTCGAGCCGCCAAGTGAGTCAAGCCGTGAACTCTGAAGCCTCAACGCTCTCGGAGCTGATCGGCGACATCTACGAAGCCGCGCTTGATCCGACCTTGTGGACGCGCGCGCTGGAGCGTTCCTGCGCGTTCGTGGGAGGCTCTTCGGCCGCGTTATTTTGACACGCCGCCGCTGCTGAGCGATCCGCCGCGCTCCATTTGTTCAACGAGGATCCACACTATACGCAGCTATACTTCGGAAAATATCTGCCGATGAATCCGCTGTTTCCGGCAGCCACTTTCTTCGGTGCTGGCGTGGTGTACACGTCACCCGACGTGATGTCGTTCGCAGAATTGCACAAGTCCCGCTTCTACAGCGAATGGCTCAAGCCGCAGGGAATCGTCGATGCCGTTAGCTCAAATTGGGAAAAGGGCGCGGCGAGCTCCTCGATGATCAGTATTCGCCTGACAGAGAGCCACGGCCTCGCCTATGCCGCAGCAAGGCACCGGCTGGAATTGCTCGTGCCTCATTTTTTCAGCGCGTGGTCTCGATCGGCCGGTTGGTCGATCAGAGTAAAAAGACGCAGGCGGTCCTGACCGAAACCCTCGACAATGTCGAAGCGGGCGTCTTGCTGGTGGGGACGAACGACCGGATTGTGTTCGCCAATGAGCCTGCACGCGCGATGCTCGACGAAGGCGCATTGCTGCGCGAGCGAAGGGGGACGCGGGCGCAAGGCATGCGTGAGCCTTGAATATGATTTTTGGGATTGCATCGAGTAGATGGCGATCCCGCGCGGCACCACTCTCGACCGTCTGGTGGCGCAAGTGGTCGGCGATGCGGGGAAGGAAGACCTCTTCGCGGTGCTCCGGGTTTTCGTTCTCGCGCATTACCGGAAAAATTTCGGAGTTCCGCTGCTCGACGTTCGGGACACCGCCGGCGTCGAGGAAGGAGCGCTGCATAGGGTGCCCGAAATGTAGAAATACCATTAGGGACGAGGCAAACCAGGAGTTGCGATGAAATCGCCCGTTGTAAAGCGGTCGGTCGTGATGAATGGCCACAAGACGAGTGTCAGCATGGAAGAACCGTTCTGGTTCGCCATGAAGGAGATCGCTACCGGGCGAAACATGACGCTGTCGGAGCTTGTTGGGGAGATCGACAAGAACCGGCAGCAAGGCAATCTGTCTTCCGCACTCAGACTCTACGCGCTCGAATTCTACCAGAAACGGTCTGCGACCTGATTCACGTTCGCCTGCTGCGGCCGGTCGGTGGGTGCTCAAGGCGTCTGAGGAAATCGAGCACTACCGGCGTCATTGCCTGGATGCCATCATCACGCATGTTCGGTTTGTGGGTGACTAGCGTCGGCCAGGAGGATTTCGAGCTCCGTGATGAACATCCTGACCTTGGGCAGCACCAGACGCGCGGTTGGATAGACTGCCCAGATCGTATGATCGTCAGAGGTTGCGTCGTGCAATTCTATTCGCAAAAGCGTGCCGTCTTGCAGATCGTCCCGAACGTTCCAATGAGAAAGTAGCGTGATGCCGGCGCCGTGGACGCAAGCGTCGTGAAGGGTATCGGCACTGCTTGCCGAAAAGCGCGTATTAATAGGGATCTGGCGCTCGCGTCCGGCTATCTTAAATGGCCAGCGACTTGCCCCGGCAAGCGACAAACAAGCGTGTTCCCTGAGGTCCGCGGCGGATGAGGGCTTACCGTGCTTCTCGATGTAGCTTGGCGCCGCCACCAGGACGCGGGGACTGACGCCGAGGGATCGGGCGACCATGCTGTTTTCGCGGGGCTCCGCAAAGCGGACCGCCAGGTCCGTTCCGGAGGCGGTGATGTCGACGACGCTGTCGCTGAGTTCGAGGTCGATTCTTAACGCCGGGTGACTCGCCAGTAATCGTGGAATGATGGGCGTGATCAACTTTCTTCCGAAGGCTGTCGACGTGTTGACCCGGAGGGTGCCAGACACGCCCTCTTTGGCCGCTCGAAGGTTAGCCCTTGCGGCAAGCTCTCCCTCAACCAGCGCCTGAGCATAGGGCAAAAACGCTTCGCCTTCAGGTGTCAGTGACATCGAACGCGTCGTCCGATGAAACAGGCGCACGCCGAGATTCTCCTCCAGGGCCGCCAGTCTTCGCGTTGCGACCATCGGCGAGATACCTAGTCTGCGCGCGGCCCCCGCGAGGCTTCCCACCAAGGCGGCATCAACCAGAACAGCGACAGCGGCGGTGTCCACTATATCAAAATCCGTTATGAGGGCTTCTCGGATGGCACTACTACAACGAAATTCGATGCAAAGCTAGATCTGGATCTCCATTAAATCTCGCGAGGTTCTACGATGTCTGAGCTTGCTCCACCCTTTGTAGATGCGGGCCCAAAGCCCTTTGGTCGCACGCTTACCTTCGTGATGGCGGCGGCGACCGGCGTCGCCGTGGCGAACATCTACTACAACCAACCGATGCTCGGAGTGATACACGCCGAATTCCCCGGCCAACCGGCTACGGAACTGATCCCGACCGCCACCCAGATGGGCTACGCAGCGGGTCTATTCCTTCTCGTTCCGTTGGGTGACATCATGGATCGGCGGCGGCTCATCATTTTTCAATTCGGCTTACTGGCGGTTGCCCTTGTCCTCGCGGCCGTTGCGCCGACCGCGTGGACACTTGTCGCTGCATCCCTGGTGGTCGGAGCGACCTCGACCGTCGCGCAGCAAATCATTCCGTTCGCAGCGTCTCTGGCATCACCGGAACGACGGGGCCAGACCGTCGGAACGATCATGTCCGGGTTGCTATGCGGTCTGTTGTTCAGCCGGACATTGGCCGGGTTCGTCGCGATGCACGCGGGATGGCGTGAGATGTTCTGGGTGGGCTCGCCCTTGGCCGTCATCGCCGGCTCAGCCATGGCAATGGTGCTTCCTCGCAACCATCCCTACGTCGCGATGCCGTACAGCAAAGCACTGAGATCCATAGCGTACCTGTGGCAAACCGAGCCGTCGCTTCGTTCCGCCACCCTCGTGCAGGCCGCGCTGTTTGCGTCTTTCACGGCTTTTTGGACGATCCTTGCCCTCCACCTCCAAGAGCCACGTTTTGCTCTTGGAGCAGACGTCGCGGGCCTCTTCGGTGTCGTAGGCGCCGTCGGTATCTTCGCCGCTCCAGTTGCCGGCCGACTTGCAGATCGTCGGGGGCCGCAGCTGGTGGCTTTGGTTGGTTCGGCGATCGCATGTGCATCGTGGATCATATTTGGGATCTGGCGAGGCTTGATCGGGCTGGTTGTCGGTGTCGTCATCCTGGATTTTGGAGTGACGAGCGCGATGGTTTCGAACCAGCATGTGGTCTTTGCGCTCCATCCGGAAGCGCGCGGACGACTCAACACGATCTTCATGACGGGAATGTTCGTGGGCGGCTCGCTGGGATCAGCAGGTGCAACGGTCGCCTGGAACCAAGGCGGTTGGGGCGCGGTGAGCCTTTTTGGAGCGGGGCTCTCGATCCTCGCCGCTGTCCTGCAAGGCTACGCCCGCGGTCAAAGGAAATGACCGCTCTTGGTCTTGCAGCATGGGCTCTTCCAGCACTTGCTCAGGATATGCCTGCGATACCCGGTTCAAGGACACCGATGCGCCGTAAGGCGCGGCCGCGATGGCCCGGCGCTCGCGTTTTCCGCTGGAACGCGGCATCTGGACTATCGGTGTGATCTGCGGAAGTCTCGCGGAGATGGACATTTGCAACAGTGGCTGCATCGCCATCTACCAGAGCCAGAGCGCGTTGTTCGCCAACTTCGAGGTTCACGCTGGGGGCGACGCAACGTCGCCTATGCCGACTAGTTGAAGGTCGCCCCCGCTGAGTGCGATGGTCTGTCCCGTCATGTATCCATTGCCGACGAGTGACATGACCGCCTGGGCAACCTCTTCTGAAGCGCCGAACCGACCCAGCGGAATTCGTGCGACTAGGTCCTGTTTACGGCCCATCACGTCCGTCTCGATCAGCGACGGCGCGACCGTGATCCCTTCCTTCACCAGGCGCGCGGCGTAGCCGCGGGTGAGGCCTTCGATGCCGGCTTTCGATGCGTTGTAGTGGGGGCCGATCGAGCCGGCACCGCGCGCCGCGCCGGAAGAAATGTTGACGATGCGGCCCCATCTTTTGGCTCGCATTGCGGGCAGGGCAGGGCAGGTAGGCGGTCCCGGGAATGCCAAAGGGATCGCCCGGTATGGAAGGCGGCGCGCCGCGGTCGCCCATATCGAATGTACCAAATTGTGGCGTAGTGATTTCCTGAAATTCGATGCCGCGGCAACCTGCGCTCGCACTGCTGTGATTGATTTGGGGGAGAGGCTCAAAGCCACTCCAGCGATCGAGATGTTGTTTCATTTGCGCTCATCCGGCGGTGTGGGGCTTTCAATAACTATTCGTCTCTCAGGCAGTGGAAAATGAAGCTTAAGCTCGTGCAGTAAAATACCGGTGCTTACCCGGCAATCTATTGAATTTCGGCGATCTACAGGGAACGCCCCGTCTGTTGATGCACCGCGTCAACGGCGCGAGACCGGCGAACTCCTGATCCGTGGCGCAAACGTCTTCGCTGACTACTGGAATGATCCTGAGACGAGGGCTCGCATGGCGTTTCCAAAGTTGAGAGCTTTTAGGGGACATAGCCCGAAAAACTGACGAAAAGACTTGGACGCTGATACTTTTTGACTTGTACGAACATGTAAGTTGTGCGTACATGTGGATCGAATATAGGGACCGCCATCGTGCAAGCCACACTTTATGCCGATCTCGCGCGCAATCTGCACCGCGCGATTTCATCAGGGAAGCATCGTCCGGGGAGCTTTCTCCCGGGTGAGCATGAACTAGCTGAAGTTCATGGCGTATCCCGCGCGACAGTGCGTGCTGCATTGAACATGCTCGAGCGAGAGGGGCTCGTCGAACGCCGTCGAGGAGCCGGCACGCTTGTGCTGGAGCCCCGCCCACCCGCCGGCTTCGGTCAGTCGGTTTTGACAGCAGAGGAACTGATCCACTATGCGCGCGATACGCGTCGCGTCGTAGGTTCCATCGACGATTTTGTTGCCGATACGGCAATGGCGGATGTGCTTGGGGCGGCGCCGGGTTCGCGCTGGCTGCGAATCAGCAGTCTACGTATTGATCCGGCCAAGGTCGACCGGCCAATATGTTGCAACGTGGCGTATGTTGCCGAAGAATTGGCATCGATCAGACGCTATCTCGGCGAGGAAACCACTGCTCTTTGTGATCTCTTGTCGAAGCATAGCGGCATTCGCACCGACAGCATTGAGCAGGAGTTGCAGGGTGCGATCGTTTCGAAAGCGCAGTCTGTTGCTTTGGGTGCTCCTGAGGGAGCTCCTGCTCTTCGAATTCTCAGACGCTACCGGGATGCTAGTGGTTGGCTGTTTTTGACCACTGTCGGCCTTCATCCCGCTGACCGCTTTGCTTACCGAATGAAACTTGATCGATCAGACAAGACGGGCTGATCGAAAAACGAAACTACGAAACGCGAAGGCTGCAACCTTTCGACGGAGTAGAGCCTGATGAACTCAGGCATTTCTCCTACCGTGGTTCCATGTCCGAATTTTGAGGAACGAGTCATGACGATATCAGCGCAAGATCAGGCAAACGCGCCGCAAGCCACCAGGCTTCTCGCCGAATACGTGGTAAACCTTCATTACGACGAGCTCCCGCTGGAAGTTATCGCTGCAGCAAAAACAGCTCTAATCGACTGGGTGGCGGTTGCATCCGTCGGCAGTCGTACGACGCGGCAGGGAGCATCTTCCGCAGCGGTGGCGCGCGCCGAAGAGGCGAAACCGGAAGCGACGCTGTTTAACGATGGTTCAATGACGTCGGCGACCTGGGCGGCATTTGCTAATGGCGCCGCTTCGCACTCGATCGAACTGGATGACATCCATCTTCCGTCGATTGTCCATGGCGGTGTTGCGATGGTCGGTGCTGCCGTTGCCGTTGCACAGAAATTGAGGGTCGACGGAATGCGGCTCATTGAAGCTCTCGTCGCCGGGTTCGATGTCCAGTACCGTATCGGCGAGGCAATAGCTGCATCGCACTACGAAAAATTCCACTCGACCGGCACTGTTGGCACCTTTGGTGCGGCGGCAGCTTGCGCCAAGCTCATGAATCTATCCGTCGAGCAGACACAATGGGCGCTCGGTAACGCAGGTAGCCAGGCGGCTGGGCTTTGGCAATACCTGAAGAAAGGCGATGACACCAAGGTTCTGCATCCTGGCAAGTCCTGCATGAATGGTGTGATGGCGGCTACTCTGGCCTCTCACGGTTTTAACGGCTCACTCGATATCATCGAAGGCGAGCGCGGCTTTGTGGCAACGCTTTCCGACGAAGTGGACTGGAACCGTATCACCGATCGGCTCGGCAGCTATTTCAAGGTCATCGAAAACGGCTACAAGCTTCACGCCTGTTGCCGACATGGTCATGTTACAATTGATCAGACATTGCGTCTCGCCAACGAGAATAACCTTACTGCCGACAACGTGAAGCGAGTTGTAGTCAAGTTGCCGACCAACTCCGTACTCACCATTGACGACGCAAATCCTGCGAGCGCCTACAAGGCAAAGTTCAGCGCCCATTTCATGGTGGCGAACGCAATTATCCATCGGCGCGTCGGGCTAGAGGCTTTCACCGAAGAACGGCTTGCCGATCCATCCATTCGGGCTCTGATGCAGAAGGTGGAGGTTGTAGAGGAGAAGAAGTTCAATGAGGGCTTTCCGGATAAGTGGACCGCCGAAGTTGAAGTCGAGACACGCGATGGCCATCGCGTAAGGGGCACTGCCGACATGCCTCAGGGAGAATGGGTCAATCCGCTGCCGGCATCGCGAATCGAGGAAAAGGCAAGAGATCTGCTCGCTCTTATCGTTTCACAATCCGATGCAACCTGTCTCGTGTCGCGCCTGAAGTCTCTCGAGACTATCGCAGATACCCGCGTCATGCTGCCCGAGATCGAGAGCATGGGGGCTGTGTCAGTGCGCGGCGTTGCGGCGGAATGACCACGATGGCGCAGACGATCACCGAGAAGATTATTGCCCGGCATGCCGGGCGGGACAGCGTGAAGCCGGGCGACTACGTCGAGGTCGCGGTCGACCAGACATGGTCGGATGATCTCGGCTCGCCGATCACCCTTGGTCTCCTGGAGAGCCATGGGGTCAAGGCGGTGTTCGACACCGATCGTGTATTCATTACCGCGATGGTCAACGCGCCGGCTCGGAGCATCGAAACGGCGGAGGTGCTCAAGTTAATCCGCCAGCTCAGCCGGAAATACGGCATCAAGCTCTACGAGATGGGCAGCGCCGCGATTCACAATTCGCTTGGCATCGAGCTTGGCAAGACGTTGCCGGGCGAGTTGATTGTTGGAGGCAACTCCCATGCGTGCATGGCCGGGGCTCTTGGCTGTTACGCGACGGGCATGGGGTCGACGGACATTGCAGCGATCCTTGCCACGGGTCGTACCTGGCTCGAAGTGCCGCGGACCATTCGCTATCGGTATGTCGGAAACCTCAAGAAATGGGTGACGGGAAAGGATTTGATCCTGCACACGATTGGGAAGATTGGTGTCGCCGGTGCCGACAACGCGGCGATGGAATTCGTTGGCGAGCCGATCGATGCCCTTGAGGTAGAGTCTCGGCTTTCAATGTCCAATATGGCAATCGAGGCTGGCGGCCAGAATGCGATCTGTCAGCCCGACGCGAAAACACTCGCTTACGTCAGAAAACTAGCTAGTCGTTCTTTTGAACTGGTGCACGGTGATCCCAACGCGGAGGTTTCAGAGGAGATCATCATCAATATCGATGAATTGGAGCCAGTCGTCTCGGCGCCATTCCTGCCCTCCAATACCACGTCCTGGCGCGACGTGAGGGGTAAACATCTCGATCAGGTCTATATCGGATCCTGCACTAATGGGTGGATGCATGATTTGCGCGAGGCCGCGGCGATCCTTAAGGGACGCAAGGTTGCGGAAAACTTGCGGGTCATTGTGATTCCTTCGACGGCACAGATCCACAAGCAGGCGGTGGAAGAGGGGCTTGCGCAAATATTTCTGGAAGCGGGTGCTGCTTTCTCGATGCCGACCTGCGGTCCGTGCATTGGAGCGCAAGCAGGCGTTCTCGCCGAGGGTGAGGTTTGCCTCGCTACCTCGAATCGTAACTTCCCGGGACGGCAAGGCTCTTTGAAAAGCGAGACCTATCTGTGCAACCCCGTGATCGCGGCAGCGAGCGCCATTAAGGGCGTCATCGCGAGCCCCGACGATCTCTGAAAAGGGAGCGAGGTATGTGGCAACAGGGACGAACCTGGTTTTTCGGTGATGATGTCGACACCGACCAGATCATGCCGACACGTTATCTGGCTTTACGGACGGCGGAGGAGCTTGGCCAGCACGCGTTATCGGGGGTCGATCCGAGCTGGCCGCAGCGTATTGCACGCGGCAGCATTGTGATGGGCGGCCGCAATTTTGGTTGCGGGTCGTCGCGCGAGCATGCGCCACTCGGTCTGAAGGGACTCGGACTAGCCTGCGTCGTAGCAAAGTCGTTCTCACGAATTTTCTATCGCAACGCGGTGAACATCGGTTTGCCTTTGCTGGTCCTGAAGGCGGATATCGAAGATCCCGCGCAGGGCGGTGACGGTTGGATCGATGTCAAAGCCGGGCGCCTCTCGTTCGACCAAGGTAAGACGTATCTCCAAGGCATTGTGCCAGCGCCTATTGTGCTCAGCATTCTTGGGCACGGTGGGCTCATGAATTATGTGGCCGCGAGATCGACCGTAACCGAAGCTGCACTGGAATAGCGATCGCTGCGCCGTCTCTCGTCGTAGACGGAACGGCTGAACTACCAAAATCCAAGAGCTGCCTGGCCGACTGCATCTGCAGTTTTCGGAACGTGGGTTCCTGCGCCCAAAAATAAGAAAAGAAATTTCGACAACGGAGGATTATCATGAGTAATGACCTTTCCGAAACGGAAACGGCGAAGCAACTTAGAAAGATAACTGCTGCAAGTGTCATCGGAACGGCGCTGGAGTGGTACGACTATTATCTCTACGGATTGGCATCTGCTCTCATCTTCGGTCCGCTTTTCTTTCCCCGGCCTCGGCACGTTCGGTGGGACGCTCGCGTCATTCGCAACATTTTCTGTCGGCTTCATTGTGCGACCGTACGGCGGCATCTTTTTTGGCATTCTCGGCGATCGGATAGGCCGAAAGAATGTCCTGATCATGACGTTGCTGTTGATGGGCACCGCCACCACGCTCATCGGCCTTGTCCCGGATGCTCATGCGATTGGCTGGGCCGCCCCCGTCTTGCTGGTGCTTCTACGGTTAGTTCAGGGATTTGGCGCAGGCGCCGAATTTGGCGGCGCCGTTCTAATGTGCGCCGAAACCGCTCCGAAGAAACGTCGCGGATTCTTTTCGAGCCTGCCGCAGATCGGTGTGGCGCTGGGGGGCCTTGCGGCATCAGGCGCATTCGCGCTGGCCGAGCGTTCAATGTCATCAGCCGCCTTTCTGAGCTACGGTTGGCGAATTCCGTTTCTCTTCAGCATCGTCGCAGTTGTCGTCGGTCTTTTCATTCGCCTGCGGGTGATGGAAACGCCAGTATTCGCGAAGCTGAAAAGCGAAGGCGGAGCGTCGAAGAGCCCGCTGAAAGAGGTGATGCGGACTCACAAGAAAAGTTTGTGGATCGCCATTGGCGCCCGGTTCGCCGACAACGGTGTCGCTTATGTCTACCAGACGGCTGTCCTGGCCTACGCGGTCAATCAATTGCACAAGGATAAGGGGCTGTTTCTGATCGGTGTGGCAATCGCATCGGGTCTCGCGGTCTTTGCAACGCCGGCCTATGGCGCTCTCTCGGACAGACTTGGTCGACGTACCGTTTATCTTATGGGAGCGGTATTCTCGTTGTTGATGGTCTTCCCGTTTTTCGAGATCCTGCAATGGGGCTCGGACTGGATGATCGTCGTCATGCTAGTTCTGTGCCTCGCTGTCGGCAAGGAAATGATGTCTGCACCGCAGGCATCGTATTTCGCCGAGTTGTTCGATGCTCGCGTTCGTTACACTGGGTTCGCGATAGCGAGAGAAATCACCGCGATTATCGGCGGTCTTGCTCCACTCGCGGGCTCAGCTCTCATCGGATGGGCAGGGGGCGCTTATTGGCCGGTAGCTGTCATGCTCGTCTGCATGATCGGCGTCACCATTGTCGCGCTCTACGTCGGTCCCGAAACAAAAGACAGGGACATGGATGTCGACATGTTTTCGGCTCCGGATGAAATGAAGACATCGGCGCCACTGCGATCGTCGATTCCTTCGCCGGGGCCTGACATAAGGCTGGTGTCCTAATCATTAATTTTCTGCGTTTGGCGCGAAACGTTCGTTTCGCGTGGGAGAGTGTGCTCATTTTTTACTGGGGAACTAGCATCATGATCAAGTACCGCAGCAGAGTTCGCAGTTGTGTCGCTCAAATTGGTAGGAAATCTCTTTTCCTTGGCTCGTCCATTCTTGCGATTGTTCTGGCTTCCATGTTTTCAAGTTCTGCGAAGGCCGATGATGTGGCGGATCGGGAACTACGGGCGCAGATCCAAGGGCTTCAAGAGCAAAACAGACAGATCCAAGCACGGCTGGATGCGCTCAGCAGAAGGCAAGCTGCACTGGCACAAAGTCCTGTCGCCAAAGCGGCGGTTCCGCTGATGAAGCCGGGCACGACGCTGGTGACCTCTCCAGGTAAAGGCCAAATGACGATCGGCAGCACAACCATCACGCTTGGCGGATTTGTGGAAGGAGCCGGGGTCTATCGTAGTCCCGCGGTGCAATCAGACTTGTCGTCCGCATTCACTAAGCTCCCGTTCGTCGGAGGGTCTACATCTCCCACCATTCAAAACGGTGCACTCAACGCCCGTGAACAGGATGTCCGCGCCAGCGCGCGCGGTACGCGCATGTCGGTCGGTGTCAGTAGCGAGGGGATCGAGGATACGATCCTTCGCGCCTTTGTCGAAGGGGACTTCGTCGGTACTGGAACGACGTCCAGCCAAGTATCATCGAACAGCTATGTACCACGCCTGCGCCAGGCATGGGTTGGCTACGAGCGACCCAACGTGGGATGGCACGTCTTTGCGGGGCAGCAGTTTTCGCTTATAACTCCGCTTTCTTCCGGCCTTTCGCCGGGCAAGGAAAAAGTAGCGCCGGTCATCGATCTTTCACAGACGGTGGGAACTGCCGGCAACATCCGTCAGGCCAGCCTTCGAATCGTCAAGGACTTCGACAACCGTTTCTTCTTCGCCCTGTCAGTTGAGAACGCGCAGCTTACATCAATCGGCACCGTTCCAGCGACGGCGGCAGCTTCATTTACCGCTAACTCAGTTCTCGGTACGTCGACCAGTTCGGACGTCGCACCTGACATTGTTGCAAAGGCGGCCTCGGATACGTCATTCGGGCACTATGAGCTATTCGGGGTCGCGCGCTTCCTTCACGATCGCATGAATGTGGCCGCCACAAGCGTGGGTCAGGGGCATACGAAGTTCGCTGGGGGGGGCGGTGCCGCCGCCTCTCTTCCAATCATTCCAAAGCTTCTGGATCTGCAAGGCAGTGTCATCTACGGGAATGGCACGGCCCGTTACAGCGCAGCTTACCTCGGCGACGTGGCCTTCCGTGCCAACGGCGACTTCGTTCCTCTTAAGAGCACCGTGGCTCAAATTGGCCTGGTCGGACATGCCACTCCCAGGCTCGATATCTATGGCTTTGCAGGATACGAGAGCATTTCAGGGGCGACAGGGACGTTTGCAAACGACTTTTCGACCGGTACAAGCAACGCGGCGTGCGTTGTAACAAATGGTGCGACGTGTAATGCGATCGTCAAGGCTGTGGGCGAGCTGACTGTGGGTGCCTGGTACAGCCTCTATCAGGGTGAAGCGGGCCTCGTGCGAACCGGATTCCAGTACATGCATCTCAGCAATGAAACCTTCAAGGATGCCGCGGGCTTTGCGCCAAAGGCCAAGCAGGACGCCGTGCTGCTCAGTATGAGGTATTTTCCTTTCAACTGATATGTGTGACTGGGCGTGATTGCGGATCACGCATTGATCAAATCGTTGGCGGAGCGCGAAGGATACGCGCTCCGCCAAATCTGTCCCAGCACCTGTCTAGACGACCGATTCCATGAAAGCGGCGTCGAGAAGCCGGCATCTATGGAACCAGAAGTATGTTGGCGGATTCCTCGTTTGAGAAGAGCTGAACGAGGAGCGACATCATGAAAACATGGCGGCAGGCACTTGAAGTGGTGATGACAGATGAGGACGTTGCGCGTTTGACGGCCCTCTCGCGGTCTCGCACCGAGCCGGGTGCGGAGTGCGCAGATGCTCCGAGCTTATCGCAAAAAGCCGTCTTTTTTTGTCGGACAGCGGGTGGGGGTGCATCATCAGACGGTCCAACGCTGCATCGAGCGGGCGCTGGCCGATGGGCCGTTGATGGCGCTTGATGACCGACCCAGACCGGGCAAGGAGCCAACGATTACGCCGGAGGCCAAAGTCTAGCTGGTGTCATTGGCATGCGACAAGGCCACCCGTTACTACAGTCAAGCAACAATAGGTGCAGAAATTCTCCGAATGAGCCCAACAATTCAGCGTTAAAAAAGTTTTGCAGGTTGGGTCCCGGCCGGCGTCGTAACCAGCTCGAACAGCTGTCCGGCGCCCACGCCACGTCATTGCCCGGCGGGCTAGTCCTTAGGACGCATTCTCACCGAGCCTACTCGTGGTGCTCGGCCGCCGCCGATAGTTGGTGGCGCAACCAGATATGGGCGGGGTCTGCCTGGCTTCGCGGATGCCAGGCCGCAAGCAGACTAAAGCTTGGTGTCTCAAACGGCAGGGCGAAACGATCGAGCCGGTCGACGAAGTGCGACAAGAATCGTGTGGGAAGGGTGCAGATGTAATCGCTGCCTGCGACCACGATCGGCGCCAGATTGTACTGGTGAACTGAAAGAACGACCTTCCGGTTCTTCCCGAGTTCCTTCAAGCGGTCGTCGACGAAGCCGTGGAAGCTTTGGCCGCTCGATGAGACGAGTACGTGTTCTGCAGCACAATATTCATCGATTGTCGGCGGCAGCGGCCCTCGCGGGTGATTCTTCCGCTGTGCCATTGCATAACGGTCCGTGAACAGTTTCGACGCCTTCATTCCCGGCGGGATGCTGCGTTCGGTTCCGATCAGCAGATCGATCTCACCACGTTCAAGAAGAGCCGTGGTCTGATCCACCATTGCGAGGCCGCGAAAGGCGACGCGGATACCGGGGCCGGCGAGCCTTTGCATCCGACTCAGAAAATCCAGTCCAAGCATGACGATGGCGTTGTCGTTCGCCGCGATAGAAAAAGATCGTACCGCCGTTTTCGGATCGAATGCGGCGGACTGTTTAACGAGGGCTTCAAGATCCCGGAGCATGACATGCAGAGGTTCTTTGATCGCTAGTGCCCGCGCCGTTGGCGTCATGCCGCGCCCCGTCTCGGATGGAACGAGAAGCTGGTCGCCGAAAATATGACGCAGCCGTGTGAGCTTCGCGGAAAGCGCGGGCTGGCTGATGTTCAGCCTGGTCGCGGCGCGGGTCACGTTGGCCTCGTCGATCAACGCATCGAGCGAAATCAGCAAATTGAGGTCGATGTCGCTGAACTCGGTCATGGTTATGCCACCTATATCGTTTGCCGATTTCAAAAAGCCCCCGGCCTGACCCAAGCTCCGCGCGATAACCTTGCAGATGTCTACCCGGCGGACCGAAAGGTCGGGCCGGGCGGGCCCTGCGGGGCTAACTGAAACATAGGCGGCACAGTCTAGATGGCCCTTTTTGCAAAGCAAACCCACGCAGTTGGCGACGTTACGGTCACGCGGGTCGAGGAGCAATGCGGTCCGGGATTCGCTCCGGATTTTCTGTTTCCGGACTGGACGCCCGATGTGCTTGAGCGGCATCGCAACTGGATGGTCCCGGACTTCTTCGATGAGGCTCAGGGCAAGTTTATCGCGAGTATCCACACGTGGGTGGTGCGGACAAAGCATCATGTCATCCTGATCGACAGCTGCGCCGGCAATCACAAGAACCGGCCGCAATTGCCGCGTTTTCATCAGCTCGATCTGCCGTTTCTGAACCGGCTTCGGGCCGCGGGTGTGGCTCCGCAGGATGTTGACTATGTGCTTTGCACCCATCTTCATGCCGACCATTGCGGCTGGAATACGCGGCTCGACAACGGGCGCTGGGTGCCCACATTCCCCAACGCCAAGTACGTCTTTTCCAAAGCCGAACAGCAGCATTGGTCCGGCGCCGCCGGACAATCAGGATTCAACGCGGGCGTCTACGAAGACAGCGTTCTTCCGGTCATCGAATCCGGCCAAATGGAATTGATTGATGGTCTTGGGCAAATAGGCGCAGGACTATTCGTCGAGCCGACGCCCGGTCACAGTATTGGGCACGTCGCTTTCCGGTTGGAGTCTGGCGGCGAGGAAGGTGTATTCAGCGGCGATATCATGCATCAGCCGTTGCAAATTTACTACCCTCACTGGAACAGCTGTTTTTGCGAAGACCAGGCACTGGCGCGGCAGTCGCGTGCATGGGTTCTTGAGCACTGTGCAGAACATCGCTCGCAGCTTTTCCCGGCTCATTTCGCCGGCAGCTTTACCGGACACGTCGAACGCAAGGGCGATGAATTCATCTGGAATCCGCGCACGCTGGAACGCGTATGAGTTTGCAGCAACATTGATTGGATGGGCGGTCATGAAACGGAATTCTCTTTGTCTTATTGGCGCTGCGGCGATTTTGCTTACGGGCTCAGTAGCCAGCGCGAATGAAAAATTTTCAGGAGATGTGGTCAAGATCGGCGTTCTGACCGACATGGCAGGTCAGTTTTCCGAAAACACCGGCGCGGGTTCGGTGCTGGCGGCCCGCTTGGCGGTTGAGGACTTCGGCGGCACGGTCAAAGGCCGTAAAATTGAAATCATCAGCGCGGATCATCAGAACAAACCCGATATCGGCCTGACCATCGCGCGCGAGTGGTTCGACAGGGAGGGCGTCGATCTGATCGCCGATCTGGTCAACAGTTCGGTCGCGCTGTCCGTAATGAAGCTCGCAAAATCAAAAGACAAGATCACCTTCGTGATGGGATCCGGTTCGACGCGCATCAGCAATGAGGATTGCACGGATACCAACGTGCAGTGGACCTACGATACGTTTGCCACGGCAAACACTGTGGTGCGCTCCATGATCCGCGATGGAAAGGATAGCTGGTTCTTCCTGACCGCCGACTACGCTTTCGGACAGTCTACCGAGCGCGATGCGTCCGCGATCATCAAGCAAGCGGGCGGCAAGGTTCTTGGCTCCGTCAAGCATCCGAGCAACACGCCCGATTTCGCGTCGTTCCTTTTGCAGGCTCAGGCGTCGGGCTCCAAAGTCATCGCACTGGCAAGCGCGGGAACGGACACTGTCAACGCCATTAAGCAAGCAAACGAGTTCGGCATGCCAGCCAGTCAAAGCCTCGTCGGATTCGCGACCGTCATCAATGACGTTCACGGCCTTGGACTGCAATCCGGGCAGAATATGTACCTGAGCGAAGGGTTCTATTGGGACATGAATGATGAAACGCGCGCTTTCGCGAAGCGTTTCTACGAGCGCGTCAAGAAAATGCCGAACATGGTCAATGCCTCGATGTACTCGGCAGTGCTGCATTATCTCAAAGCCATCGACGCCATCGACACCGATGATACTACTGCCGTGATGGCCCAGATGCGCAAGACGCAAGTCAACGATGCCTTGACCAAAGGTGGCATCGTTCGCGAGGACGGGGTCATGGTCCACGACATGTATCTGTTCCAAGTCAAATCGCCGAAAGATTCAAAGTATCCGTGGGATTATTACACCGAACGCGGTCACATTGCGGGTGCGGAAGCATTTGCACCGTTGTCCGCAAGCCGCTGTCCGCTGATCAAGAAGCCATAGCCTGCGGGATTTCTCGTTGCGTTAAAATCGATTGGAGTGCGCTGTGACCTTGCCTAAGAACGTCCTTGAGAGAGAAATGTCGGTCGACGAGTTTATGATCGACAGCGATACCGCCGGGATCAAGCTCTATGTGCGGAACAAGCGGCCGCGTAGTATGACCGAGTTCTCGGCGGAGAAGACGGTTCTCTTCGTTCATGGATCGACGTACCCGGCCGAAACTGCATTCGATCTCAGGCTCAATGATCTGTCGTGGATGGAGTATATCGCTAGTCATGGCTACGACGGTTATCTGGTGGACGTCCGCGGCTATGGTGCCTCCGTGCGGCCGCCCGAAATGGATCAGCCGGCGCAGACGAATGCGCCTATCGTTCGGGCTGACGTTGCCGTTCGTGATGTCGGAAGTGCTGTTGACTTCATTCTTGATCGGCGCAACCTGAAGAAGATCAGTCTGATCGGATGGTCCTGGGGCACGACGCTCATGGGCGCGTTCACAGCCGCGAACAATGACAAGGTCAACAAGCTCGTTCTGTACGCGCCGCAATGGATCCGCACGACGCCGAGTCTATCGGATTTGGGCGGCGATCTTGGCGCGTACCGCGTTGTTTCCATTGAGAACACCAAGGGCCGATGGTTGACCGGTGTTCCGGAGGACAAGAAAGCAACGCTGATTCCGCCCGGCTGGTTCGAGGCCTGGGCCGAGGCGACGTTCGCAACCGATCCGTGGGGAAATGCGCAGATGCCGAAGAAGCTGCGCGCACCTAACGGAACGGTGCAGGATAGCCGCGAGGTGTGGTCGCAAGGCAAATCGATCTACGATCCGGGGCAGATCACGGTGCCGGTGCTGCTCGTCCATGCCGATTGGGATCAGGACCTTCCGCTTGATATGGCCCGCACCTACTTCTCGCTGCTGACTTCAGCGCCGTATCGTCGCTGGGTCGAAATCGGAGAGGGCACGCATACGCTCATCATGGAGAAAAATCGTTTCCAGTTGTTTGGCGCCGTGCAGGCATTCCTCGACGAGAGTTTCTGTTGTGAGTGAGAGCGTTGAGTGGGTGATAGGAATGTTTGAATAATCTGAGCGCGCTGCTTGTTGCGCTCACGATCAGCGCAAGCCATCGTCGGTACGACAGGTTCGATATCTGCTTCAGGCGGATTTTGTTGAAAAACTCACCCGTTGAAGCGGAGCTCCATCGCTGATTCAATCTCGGTATCGGCGGAGGCTGAATCGATGATGGGTCCAAAGCAGACTGATCAGGCGGCTCTGTTCTACGAGTTCTCACTTGAGCGCCACGTTCCAGCTTCCCACCTGCTGAGGGCAATCGATCGGTTCGTCGATCTGTCGGGCATTCGAAGCGAGCTGGCCCCGTTTTACAGCTTCACAGGCCGGCCTTCGATCGATCCCGAGCTGCTCGTGCGGATGCTGCTGGTCGGCTACTGCTACGGCATCCGATCGGAGCGCCGGTTGTGCGAAGAGGTCCACCTCAATCTCGCCTATCGGTGGTTCTGCCGGCTCGGCCTCGACGGCGAGGTGCCAGATCATTCGACCTTCTCAAAGAACAGACACGGTCGCTTCCGCGATTGCGATCTGCTGCGCAAGCTGTTCGAGACCGTGGTGCGGCGCTGCATGGCGGAGGGCCTGGTCGACGGGACGGCCTTTGCCGTGGATGCCAGTCTGATCGCCGCCGACGCCAACAAGCAGCGTTCAGCCGCGGGGACCGACGACCATGACTGGGAAGCGCTCGCCCGGACACGCCGATCCGTCCGCGAGTACCTCGACACGCTGGACGAAGCGGCCTGGGGCGCAGCGAGCGAGACGGTGCCAAAGTTCATCTCCAGATCCGATCCGGCCGCGCAATGGACCGGGGCTCACAAAGGCCATGCCTTCTTTGCCTACGCCGACAATTACCTCATCGATCTGAAGGCCGCTGTCATCGTCGATGTCGAGACGACACGCGCTATCCGGCAGGCCGAGGTTGGTGCGGCACGCACCATGATCGAACGTACTGAGGACCGCTTCGGCATCCATCCCCAGCGTCTGGCTGCCGACAGCGCTTATGGATCAGCCGAGATGCTGGGTTGGCTGGTCGACGAGCGCGCAATCGAGCCGCATATACCTGTGTTTGACAAGTCGGCTCGCGAGGATGGAACGTTCGCCCGCGACGACTTTACCTACGATCCGGAGACCGACATCTATCTCTGCCCGGCAGGCAAGATGTTGGCTTCAACCGGGACCCTGGTGAATGACGGAGCGACGCTTCTCTATCGCGCCAGCAAGCGGGACTGCGACATCTGCGAGCTCAAGCCACGGTGTTGTCCGAAGATGCCAGCCCGCAAAGTGCCGCGTTCGATCTATGAGAGCGCCCGGGACGTGGCGCGCGGGATTGCCAGGACGGAGGCCTATGTAACGTCGCGGCGTGAACGCAAAAAGATCGAGATGCTGTTCGCGCATTTGAAGCGCATCCTGCGCCTCGATCGGCTTCGTCTGAGAGGCCCTTGCGGCGCTCACGACGAGTTCCTGCTTGCTGCTACCGCTCAGAACCTCCGAAAGCTGGCGAAGCTGATCCCGCTGCCTGCTCCAACGCCTGCCTGAGCCGGGGCAAACTCATGCGCGCCGGATTCCCGTGCACACGCCAACAGCCAACTCGCCGACTTCTTCAACACAATCGGGCGCAAAGTGGACATAATGTGAGACATTTATTGCCGCTGAACATCGACAGGATACGGACCATCTGAAAACCGGACAGTGTGAAAGCCCTTGCTTCCGACTGCACGGGCCAGCGGACTGCGAAAGTCGTTACCATCTCGGACGAGCCGCAGGGCTTCTATGAAATTCCAGCGGGGCTTCCAATTTAAACGTGACACAGCAAGTTGGCTTACATACACCCGGTCGATCTCATCGAACATCGACCACTGCATATCCGCATATAGCGACTGAGCCTCGGGAAAGAGCTGCCAGACCACCGTGGCCGAGTCGTGCCGCAACGCGTTGAGATCATCTGGACTGAACGGAGATGGCGCCGAGATGATGAAGCGGCCGAATCCCAGATGAGGTGCGTGTTGCGCAGCAAGCAAGTGAGCCTGAACGACATCGTCCAGATCGACCCTGCGAAAGCAGTTCGTTTAATCGCACATTATCAGGGTGGAAACGATCGCGTATGTTGGTGGCATCGTCCTCTTCGGGGAAGAAGCGCGATGTCCGCAAGATAATGACGGGTATTCTCCGTTTGCGCGCAAACATCTCGCACAGGTGCTCTGCGCCGAGCTTGGACGCGCCGTAAATATTCTTTGGGATTGGCGCCTCGTCTTCCGTAATCCAGGCGGCGGGCGAGCCCAGATCCGGGCTCAGAGCGGACCCGAAGGCGCTCGTCGTGCTGGTGAATACGAAGCCATCGACGCTTGCTTCGGCCGCAGTTTCAAGAAGCGCAAGTGTTCCAGTCAAATTGGTGTCGAGCAATTCCTGGTGCGAATGCGTCACAACATGCGGTTTGTGCAAGGCTGAGGCGGATGACGGAGCGAATGTTGTTTCGGAAGATATCGCGCAGGAAGGCGCGATCAGTAATCGACCCCACGCGATGGGTATATGCCGACGAATGAATGTCGATACCAAGGGCCGGACAATTTGAACTGCGTAGAACACACATCACGGCTTCGCCAAGATGGCCCGCGCTGCCTGTCACGAGAATAGTCATTGTATGATGCTCCTCTCTCGCAGCAGTAGAACTTGCACGAAAACGTGCCCTTCAAGCCCGAGAGGTCGGTACCGGCGCTTTGTGCAGCAGACGAAGGAAAGGAGTCGAGTGCGCAAATGACGCATCGAAATTGTGGTAAAACGCTGCATACTTCCGCCCGTTGGGACTATTCTGTGGAATCGTTAATGAAACCGCAATCTGGTTAGTCCACTTGAACGAGGTCTTTGTCGACTCTGGCAAGACAGGACATGCGGAGACAAGCAATGACCGATAAAATCGATTACATCGAGTTTCCAAGCACCGACCGCGCGCAGACGAGTGCCTTTTTTAAAGGGGCTTTTAGCTGGGGAATTGTCAGTTATGGACCGACGTATGATGCACTCGATGGCGCTGGTATCGATGGAGGCATTGACCAAGCACCTGAAAGGGTAGCGACAACCATGGCGATCATCCGTACCGAGAATATCGACGACGCGGAACGACGTGTTGTCGCTGCGGGTGGAGTGATCACGCGGCCGCAATTTGATTTCCCCGGCGGGCGGCGCTTCCATTTCCGCGAGCCGGGCGGTAACGAACTGGCGGTCTGGATCCCGCGGGAATAGGATCGATGGCGCAACGTTGATTTCAGCATTATGCCATGATCGAATCCTCCGTGGCGCCCGATTTCGTTGCGTCCAGGCGACAGGTTCGCAGCGATCTCTCCCCAGAATTACTGGTGGGGTCCTCTGACCGTCTGTGGCGAGCGTATCCCGCTGTGTCAGCGGGATAACATTCTGACCAAACGTCATCGGCATCCTTGATGGGATCGAGATGTAATGGAATCTGCGCAGCTCAAGGACGCGCTAGAAAGCTCGAATGCGGGATTGCGATGATGTCCCCGCGACGACTCAAGCGGAGTGCTGCATCCTCAGGCGAGGGAGCTCAAAGCAACAAGATTATATGGAGCACGCATCAGCTTAAGCGACGAGGGCGCTAGTCCACGCTAGTTCGTGCAGACCTGCTCAACAGGTACACTGCAAACAATTGAAGTGCCGCAATGACGAGTGGCCCGATGGATTTCCCGAGATCGTGCTGGAATAGGCCGACACCGGCATCGAGCAACTGTACGAAACCTGCCAAGGCGCCCAATACTAACAATGCTGATTCAGAGCGCCGGTGGATCGCAACCAAGGCAATCACGGCGAGTGGTATATGGCAGAAGACGACCGGTAATCCGGCATCGACCACAATTTAAAGCAACCCTTCTATCGATGACGAGGAACCGTTGAGCTCATTTCTCCATGCCCCAGCGCTGAATCGTGCGATATTCGATGGCACGGAAGATCACGGATTCGACGAAAAGACCGATCAAAATGACGGATAAAAGGCCCGCAAACACTCTCGCTGTATCTAACTCCGAGCGCGCTTCATATATGTACCAACCGAGGCCACCGGAGCGGGACGAGACGCCGAATACGAGTTCCGCCGCTATAAGCGTGCGCCAAGCAAAGGCCCAGCCGATCTTCAGTCCAGCCAAAATGGCTGGAAATGCTGCCGGTATCAGCAGTAGTGCCACGTAGCGGACCCCGCTGAGTCCGCAGTTCTTACCCGATAGCCGCAACGTCTCGGGCACCGACCGGAAGCCGCTTAGCGTGTTCAGCGCCACCGCCCACAACACCGAATGAATGATAACGAATACCAAAGATGGCATGCCAAGCCCAAACCAAATCAAGGCTAGAGGCAGAACAGCGATGGCCGGCAGCGGGTTGAACATCGCGGTTAGCGTTGACAACAGATCCGCGCCGATGCGTGAGGAAACCGCCAAGGTGGTCAGGATGGCTGCCAATATAATTCCGCCGGCGTAGCCGATGAGTAGCGGCTGCATGGAAGTTAATGTGCGATCGATTAGCCTTCCATCGAGCAGGTCTTGCAGGAATACCGAAAACGTTTCGCTGAATCGTGGAAACAGTAGCGGGTTATCGACCAAGAGCGCGTATCCCTCCCACAGCAGAAGGAAGCCAGCCAGGACGGCGAACCGACGGGCAGCATCGTTATTCGCCAAACGCTCCCAGAACGGAAGTTTACGCTGAACGTCACCTATGTCGCTTGCATCCACAAGATCGTATTCGAAATCGGCGCGTGGCAGAGGTACAAAAATGCCCGCGGTTGGACCTGTATAATGATGGACTGTCATGGTGTCATCCGTGCCGGGTCGTTGCTGCCACGCGAATTTCTTCGTCACCGAACAGCAAGGTGTGAATGCGCTTCGACAACGCGCCGAACTCCACGCTATCGACGTCTTTGTAACTAAGAGCGCCGGCTTCCAACTCCGCGCGCACCCGTCCCGGATGCGGCGATAGGATAAGAATGCGGGAGCCAACCACGATCGCTTCCTCTATGGAGTGAGTAACGAATAGCACCGTGAAGCGCAGTTGATCCCACAGCGCGAGAAGTTCTTCCTGCATCCTGCGCCGCGTGAGTGCGTCCAGCGCCGCGAAAGGTTCATCCATCAAAAGAACGTCGGGCTCCATCGCCATGGCGCGAGCAATAGCCACCCGCATCTTCATTCCGCCAGAAAGTGTGTGCGGGTAAGCGTCCCTGAACTTGGTTAGGTTGACCTTGTCGATCGCCGCGAGCGCACGGTCGCGAGCCTCATCGCCCTTGAACTTCCCGGAGACTCGCATTGGGAACATCACGTTATGTAGCACGCTCTTCCAAGGCATGAGCTGTTCAAACTCCTGAAACACCATCATGCGATCCGGTCCCGGCTCGTGAACTTCGCGACCGTTTACGACGATAGAACCAGCGACGGGGCGGATGAAGCCGCCGATGGCCTTGAGCAAGGTCGATTTTCCGCAGCCCGACGGCCCGAGGATGACATATCTGTCCCCGCGCTTTACCGTACAACTAACCTGGTAGGTCGCCGTGACGAGATGTGCCGGCGTTTTGTATTGCAGCGTCACGTCTCGGACGCGGACAAGCTCATGCGAATGTTCTTCCGACATCGGGACTAACTCCGGCCGCTTTTGGAATATGATGTTGCGGGTAGTGAACGACACACTCAATCGCCAGGTTGATCGTGAACATAAGGGAAAAACAGATCCTTCCAGCTACCTGGCGTTACCTTCAGTGTCCCACTGTGCGCCATGAAGGTTGCATAGGTCATCATTTTTTGTGGCGTCAGCGTATACTGAATACCGGGATCGTTTAGCAGGGATAGAACTTCAGCCTTCGACATACTGGAGCCGCTGCCCGCGGTCATAAAGATTTCTGCCGCTTTGTCTTTGTTATTCTTGATAAAGAACTGGGCATCGCCAAGCGCCTTCACCAGAGCTTCAATCGCTTTTGGATTGCTTTGCTCCAGCTTAGCCGTTGTGAAAAGCAAATTGAATGTGGACGGACCTCCCATCACGTCCTCGGAGGTCAGGATGGTGTGGATACCCGGCTTCCCGGCTTCGATGTTCTGGTACGGCGGTGCGGTGAAGTGCGCCGTAATTTCAGTCTTGCCTGCAAGTAGCATGTTCATGCCATCAGGATGCGGCAATGAAACGGTAAGTGGATCCAGCTTGCCGTATTCCTTTTCGCCGAAAGCTTTCGCCGCTGCCATCTGCAACAATATCGCCGGACCCGACGTCTTTACTGCGGAAAGCGCAATGCGATCCTTATCCGTAAAGTCGCGGATCGACTTGATATTGGGGTCACGCGTATTCAACCAACTCGACTGGCTGAGTAGCGGTGCAATACCGCGGATTTCGTTTTTCGTGCCCTTGGTGCGCGCCCAAAAAATCAGGAAGCCGGGCGGCCCGTTGGTGATGACGTCGATGCTGCCGGAGATTAGTGCTTCATTTACCGCCGTATTGTTTCCCAGAGTCATGAAAAGCGGCTTGGTCGCAATCCCGAGTTCAGCTGCGCGCTTCTCATATAACTTCTCGCTCTCCATGACGAGGAGCGGCAAATAAGCGAGGCCATACTGCTTCGCGATGCGAAGCTCGCCGGTATCAGCCCGCGCGGGCAATGACGCGAGGAAACCCGGCGTACAGATTGCCAGAGCAAGGCCAAATCGAAGCTTCTCGAACATGAAATTTCCTCTGTTGTTTGAGTGGGCCCGACGGGATTTCTCTCCTTGAACGCTATTCTGCTTTTGGTCGCCAGCGGAGTTTTGCGAGTCGAACGAGGCATCCCGTAACTACATAGAAAGCGGCCTCTTATATTTTCCTGCAATCGTGTTCGGATCGATAACGCCACCGGCCAGCATGGTGCTCCAGTAGGCGATGTCAGCGAAGTGGACGATGGTGTTTTCAAGACTCCGCACCAGGAGTTCGCCCTCTCCGGAATGAGCCGCGGCAATATGGGCAACCTCTTCTGGCAAACCGGCGCTCAGGCAGATGTGGGCGCCATAAACTGAGTGGCGGAGAGAAGGCAGTCCGGTAGCGCGCGGTGCCTGGCGCCAACGCTTTTGGTTTTCCGGGTCAAATTCCCACGGCTTTCCGATGTCGTGGCAAAGTCCGCCGGCAACGACGATGTCACGCTGTACCGGGATGTCAGGGTTTGAGGCGATGATTTCGTCAGCCATGACGATGGCAAGGCGAGTGACGCCGCGAATGTGATCGGTCTGATCGCCGCGCGTCAGCACCATGGAATTCGGATTACCAGCGGCTTGAATTTCGCGAATCGATTGGAAACTGCTTCGCGCCAGTGCGATGGCCCAAGCCTCGATCACCTTTTCGCGCAATTCCGCGTCTTGGATCTGAATGTATTCCGGCAACTCCTCGCGGACCTGCACGCGCAGACTGTCGGTGATGGGCCTTGCGCCGTTAATCATTGCCTTCTCCTTGAGCAGCGATAGCGTCGATTTCGACAAGATAGCCATAATGCAAGTCCGGGACCGGTATAACCGAACGCGCCGGGCGCGCAGCGCCGAGCATCTGCGCATAGACCGAATTGAATGCAGCCCAGTTTTCGACACCGACGACATAAGCGGATAGCTTTAATATCCGTTCGATGGAAGACCCGGAGGCGATGAGGACGGTTGCAAGATTGTCGATAGCACGACGAACCTGCGTTTCGAAGGGCGCGTCCGAGTCGTGGGCTTGTCCAGAAACAACAGGAAGCTGACCGGAGACATAGACCAGCCCGCCATGCACGACTGCCTGCGAATAATGCCCGCCCGGCACCAACGCGGCAGCGGTGGGAATTGCGCGGATCGGGGAGTTTACGTTAGACATTACCACCCCCCGAAACGCGGCCAGTAGCCATGCACAAGATTTGAACCTTCCTGTATGAGGGCATAACCTTCATGCTGAGCGGCGGTGGCGCAAGCGTGATTGGGGAGGATGCGCACTTTGGCACCGACCGGCAGGTTAGGCGTCGCCGCTACGCTGCCGGGGCGCCTGGCAATAATTCCGTGTTCCTGGTTGGCCTGAATGACGATGTGATCCGGATAGGGGCGCCCCTCGAGGTCACACACTACACCATAGCCCTGATCGACGGTCTGCCCGGCCGTTCCTCTGTCTCGCGACATCGCCATCCAACCGGCATCAATGATTGTCCAGCCGCGGTCGTTCTGGTGCCCGATCACCGTCGACAAAACGGAGAGTGCGATATTGTCGATGGTGCAGTCACCGACCCCAGCTTGGACCAGATCAAAAAACATAAATACGCCGGCGCGCACTTCGGTTACGCCCGAGTAATCGCGGCCATACAGCGCCGTCGGGGTCGAGCCGACACTGACAACGCCGCATGGCAGCGCGGCCGCACGCAAAATCTCCGCGGCCGCCACGGCCGCTGCGCGCTCGCGCTCGGCATGAGCCTCGAATTCAGCGATGCCGCGCGCGCCATAACTGTCGCCGGCGTGGGTGAGTACGCCCCTCAATTCGGCACCTTCGTTCAGTATTCTGCCGATGACAATGAGATTGCGCTGGTCATCCGGCAGCAAGCCGGAACGATGTCCGTCGCAGTCGATCTCGATCAGCGCCGGGATGCGGATATTCGCTGCGCGCGAGGCATCGCACAAGGCGCGCGCCTGCTCCGGCGAGTCCAAGACCACTGCGATATCAACGCCGGCACGGCGCAGCCTCACGACGCGGTCGAGCTTGGATGGCGCGATCCCCACGGCGTAAATCAAATCGGTGACACCTGCGCAGGCGAACACCTCCGCTTCCTTCAGCGTAGATACCGTCGCAGGTCCCAAAGCCGTCGGCATCACCCGCATCGCGACTTCCACCGACTTCGCCGTTTTCAAATGTGGACGGAATCCAACGCCAAAATCCGATAGACGTTTGCGTAGGCGGTCCACGTTCGCGTCAAGCCGCCCGCGGTCGAGAAGAAGGCAGGGGGTGTCGAGGTTTTCGATGCGTTCGGGCATCGCTGATGTCAGGTCGCGCAACTCTTGGAGCATGATTCCTCACGAAAATGTCTCCGTATCTTCGCTGGCGCTGGGCATTACCGCAACGCACAGCAGATATTTTAATAATTAAGCTGGCGCTTAATTATGAGCACCGGCCTACCTGCGCCAAGGAACCGGTGTCAAGCTCCGCTGTAAAATCTCGACAAAGCGAGCAGCACGAGCGGTCCTGCCCCTTCGGGTTGCAAAAAGGGCGACGATGTCCGCTGGAGCTGGGCGCCAATTCGGTAAGATCCGCACCAGCGTGCCGGCTTTCAGATCATCGGCGACGTCCCATTCAGAACGGAGAATGATACCCAGGCCGGCAAGCCCCCAATTTCGCACCACCTCGCCGTCGTTACTGGCAATCGCTGGGTTCACACGCACGGCGGCCGGCTGATGACTGTCTGAAGTCAGTCGCCAAAGCGTCACGTCTTCGTCGTTCTCACGAAGTACCGCGCATTCAAAATTTCGCAAATCCTCTGGTCGTACAGGGTGACCGTTGCGCGCAAGATATTCGGGGGAGGCACACAGGACTCGGTTGTTGGGCGCCAGCTTCAGCATCGACCGCCGCGAGTCCTTTAACTGTCCGATGTGGACGATAACGTCGCTGTCGTTGGACGCGCCTTGGAGTGGGTCATTGGAGAGTTCAAGCGTAACGGAGGTTGAAGTATGCTGCCTGCGGAAGACGGCGGCCGCGGGTGCAACGAACCGGCGGCCAAAGCCGAACGGAGCCGCGATGCGTAGGTGTCCTGCAACCGTCTTCTTTCTCGACGTCAGTGTCTCGGTGATATCGTCGATTTCCGTAATAATGTTCTGACTGCGTTCTACCAGCAGCGATCCCTCGGCCGTCAGGGACAGACTTCTCGTTGAACGATTAACGAGGCGCACGCCGATCCGTGCTTCCAATTGCTGGAGGCGCTGGGTCACCGCGGGGGGCGTCACATCCAACGAACGTGCCACCTCAACGAGTGATGAAGATTTGGCAATAAGCGTAAAGAAACGCAGGTCATCCAGTGAAATCATCGCCCTTTACTAGCGCGCTTTTGGCCGTATGAATACTGGCCGGTCGCCGGCTTCTGGCTCGTTAGCGGAATTTGGTACCGTGAACGATTGCCAAAGATTAGCTAAGAAACCTGTACATACGGAAGTATCTAGCTCTTCAGCGACGCCGCCACCGGGCGCTCGGAAATCGCTAGACAATAGCTTTTGGTTGCAGTGCTTGGAGGGGGTGCCGATCTGCGTATTGGAAAGCAGATATCGAAAGTTGAAAGAGGTGCGGGTCTTGATCGGGTTGCCGAGGCTTCGTCGACCTTTCGCGTTGCGTCGTTCAGCGGTGCGCGCCGCGCGCAAGTCGGCGATAATCTCTGTGTCGATGGTGAAGTCGAGTCGGTCAGCAAAGCAGAGAGGTCTTCGATGCGTTAATTCGCGTTGCCGCACCCGATGGCTCTGCCCCAAAGCCCTTCATCGACGATCGACTGTACTTCAGAATGCATTACTTTCGACATGGCGAGGAGACTCTTCCGTTTCGCTGAATCGCGGCGCCATGCCAGGCTCAGCGTGCGGAGGAATGGCGGATCGACGATCCTTGCGGCTTCAAGAGACGTCGCGTTGTTGAAGATGATCTCGCTCTGCGAGAGAATCGAATAACCGGAGCCGCGTTCAATCAGTTTCTTGATCGTCGGGATCGAATCGAGTTCCACGACAGGCTTGACCGGGGATCCGAGCGCTTCGAAATGCTTGTCTGCGGCGAGCCGCAAGCCATGCGGGCGACTGGGTAGGATCAGCGGCAGTCGCGCCGCGTCGGCGAGCGATATCTCACCCCTGCCGGCGTACTGGTCGCCCGCGGGGCCGACCAGAAAGTGCTCTTCGAGGACCAGCGGCACGAGCTCAAGCGCGGTGTTGTGGCAGTTATAGTCGTAGACGATGCCGAGATCGAGCTGGCCGGACAGGATCCAGTCGACGACGAAGCGCGACCAGCCATCGACCACCTGCAGTTGGGACGCCGGCCATTGCGTTTGCATGCGCTCAATGAAGCGGTCGGCGAGTCTGCCGAGCGAGGATGGAAGCCCCATGGAGAGTCTCAGAGGTTCGGGGCAAGCCTCGTTGGTCAGTTCCGTTTCGGCGAGCTGAAGTTCTGCGATCAGCGGCTTGATTCGTCCGAGAAATTGCCGGCCCAAATCCGTTAGGGCGATGCCGCGCCCATTGCGCTGGGTCAGCCGCGCGCCAACGCGCATTTCGAGATGCTTGAGATGACGTGTGAGTGCAGGCTGCGAAATCCGCAGATTGAGCGACGCCTTGGTGACGCTCTCGGCCTCGCCCACGGCGATGAAATAATTGAGCTCTCGAAGATTCATGCCGGGATCCTCGATGACGACGCGGCTGACATTCGTGGGTGTGGTCGTGCAGTCCGATGGTGATAGATTGCGCCCTGCGGCAGTGCTCCGCCGCAGGGCGTCGCCGATGCGCGTCAGGTGGTCAGTTCGAGCCGTGTCCCGTTCCAGACGGTCATGGCGTAATCCTGCGGGTTCAGCGCTTCATGGTCGGTAGGCGAGAACGGGTTTGCGTAGTTTTTGATGAGGCCCTGGTAGTCGCCGAGATTTTCCAGCGCGGCGAGCATCTTGGGCCCGTCGGTGGCGCCGGCTTTCTTGATCGCCAGGGCGATCATGTGCACGGCGTCATAGGTATTGCCGACATAGCTCGGGAACGGAATCTCCGCCGGGTCCCTGACGGAGTTTTTGGCGGTCAGGCGCTTGAACAGCGCCTGCGCCTTCGGCTTGTCGTTGTTGACGAAGGTGAAGGTCTGCATGACCATCACGCCGTTGCCGAGCGGGCCGGCGAGCGATGGGAAGGTCGCGCCGGCGAGACCCCAGGCGCCGATCACCTTGGGCTTGTAACCGATCTTGTTGGCGGCCTTGAGCGCATTGGCCATTTCCGGGCCGTTAGTGAAGGTCAGGATCGTTTCGGCTTCGGCCTTGCTGGCGCGCTGCATCTGCGGCGTAAAGTCGACGTCGCCGACTTTCAGCTTGTCGACCGAGACAGCTTCGAGGTTGTGTGATTTCAGGGCCGCCTTGAGATCGTCGATCGCCGGGACTCCCCAGCCGGTATCCTCGACAAGGATGCCGATCTTTTTGCTGCCACCCTTGTCGACGCCGTAGCCGACCAGGAATTTGGCAACGTCGCGGTCATTGGTCGCAACGCGAAACATGTAGTTCGGCTTGCGGCCATTCTCGATGATGCCGACGCCGCCGACCGAGGTGCCGAACCATGGTACCTGCAATTCATTCATTGTGTCGATCACAGCGACGCCGATGAAACTGCCCTGCGAGCCCAGGATCGCCGCGCAGCCCTCTCGCTCGACGAGTTCGCGCGCCTGGGAGACGCCGCGGTCAAGCTTGTGCTCGTTGTCGCGGGTGACCAGCGCAAACGGCCGCCCAAGCACGCCGCCGGCGGCGTTGATCTCATCGATGGCAAGATCGGCGCCGAGCTGGATGGTCTGTCCGGCCTGGGCGTTGGGGCCGGAGAATGCCGCCGAAAGGCCGATCTTGATCGGACCAGTCTGTGCCATCGCGGATGAGGGGCGGATGCCCAACGCAAGCGTGGCTGCAGCGCCGAGCTTCAGGGCGGTACGACGGGAAGAAAGCATCTTAGGCGAAGCCAGATCGTCATTCATTGTCGGTGTCCTTTGCTGTGCTGGGGGATTGCGCGCGTTGAACCACGCTTGTCGGGTTGGAACGTTCGACGGCCCGGCGACCGAGGTAGCCGCTGGTTACCCGCGGATGTGAAAGTAGTTCCTTGGCGCTTCCTTCGAGGACGACTTCGCCTCGTTCGAGCACATAGGCGCGGTCGGCGGCCTTTAGGGCGAGATTGGCCATCTGCTCGACCAGCAGGATAGTCTTTCCCGCGCGGCGCAGCTCGTTGATGATCTCGAATATCTGCTTGACGATCAGCGGCGCCAATCCGAGTGACGGTTCATCGAGCAGCAGCAGCCGCGGCGAGGCCATCATCCCGCGCGAGATCGCCAGCATCTGCTGTTGGCCGCCGCTGAGCTCGCCGGCCGGAAGATGCTGCCGCTCGCGCAGGATCGGGAAGCGCTTGAGATATTCTTCGGCCATGCCGCGCAGTTCGGCGATTCCGCCCGGCGGCCGGCGGCGATAGCCGCCGAGATACAGATTGTCGATCACGCTCTGATCGCCGAACAGCCGACGTCCCTCCGGCACCAGCATCATGCCCTGCGCCACCATCTTGTGCGCGGGCGCGCCGGCGAGTTCCGCGCCGCCAAACGAGACGCTGCCTGAGCTTGGCCGCAGGATGCCGGAGATCGCTTTCAGGAAGGTACTTTTGCCGGCACCATTGCTGCCAATCAGTGCCACCATCTCACCTTCGCGCACGTCGATGTTAACGCCGCGAATAGCTTCGACGGCGCCGTATCGAACTTGAAGGTTGCGAACCTTGAGCAAGACGTTGTCCTTTGAATACAAACGGAAGTGAAGCCGGCTGACGCTAGTTGACCTCCTCGTCGCCGAGATAGGCTGCGATGACGCGGGGATCGGCCTGGATCTCCGCAGGGGTTCCCTCGGCAAGCTTCTCGCCGTGGTCGAGCACGGTGACGCGGTCGGAGATTGCCATCACCAGATCCATGTGATGTTCGACCAGTAGCACCGCGATGTTGCACCTGCGCATGCGCGCAATCAGGTGGTCGAGATCGTCGACCTCCTTGGGATTCAATCCGGCAGCCGGCTCGTCCATCACGATAAGGCGCGGCGCGAGCGCCAGCGCACGGGCGATTTCGACGAGGCGCTGGTGACCAAGCGGTAGCGAATTCGCCTTGGCTCTCAGATTGCCATCGTAGCCAGCGAAGGCCAGAAGGTTCCGCGCCTTCGCATCGCGTTTGGCCTCTTCGGCCATCAGGCGCGGCATCCGCAGCAGCGCATTGAACAGGCCATAGTGGCCCTGTCCCGGAAAGCCGGCGAGGACATTCTGCAGCACCGTCATTTCGCCAAACAGCTGCGGCGTTTGGAATGTGCGCGCAATGCCGCGTCGGGCAATCGCGTAAGGCGTGAGCCCCGTGATGGCGTCGTCGCCAAGGGTGACCGCGCCGGAAGTCGGCGCGTAGAATCCGCACAGCACGTTGAGCAGCACGGTCTTGCCCGCGCCGTTGGGACCGATCAGCGCATGCACCGATCCGGGCGCGACGGTGAAGCCAATTCCCTTCAGCGCTTGCACGCCGCCGAAGGTCATGTGGACATTCTGCAGAGTGACCGGCGCGTCTTGGCTGACGTCGCGAACGGGCAGGGCGGCCACCGTCGTGGGTACGTGCGAGTTGCGGCTGATCATCAGGTCGGGAAGCGAGGCCTGCCTGCGGAAGACCGTTCCGACGATGCCCATGGGAAGAGCATAAAGCGAGACGACGATCAGGACGCCGTAGATAATGAGGCGGTAGTCCTGAAAGCCCTGCAGCAGTTCGGGCAGGAACGTCATGATGGGCGCGCCGGCGAGCGGTCCGAGAATGGTTCCGGCGCCGCCGAAGATGACGCTAGTCAGAAAGAAGATCGAGGTATCGAATTCGAACGCTTCGGGGCTGATGAAGGCTTGCAGAAAGGCGAACAGGTGACCTGCGAGGCCAACTAACGCGGCGCTGATGGTGAAGGCGACCGTCTTGACCCGCTGGGTGCTGAGCCCGATCGCTTCTGCCGCGATCGGATTTTCTCGCACGGCGACGAAATTGCGGCCCCAGGGCGAGCGAATGAGGTTGCGCATCAGCAGCATGACCAGGGCTGCAATGGCGACGATGACGACGAACTGCTTTTCGATCGGCAGCCGCTGTCCGAAAAGCGACGGCCGCGGAATGTTGAGCACGCCTTGCGTGCCGCCGGTCAGGTCGGACCATTCCGTCAGGATGCTGTGAACGATGATGCCGAACGCAATCGTCACCATAGAAAGATAGGGACCATCTAGCTTGAACGACGGCAACGCGATCACGAATCCGGCCAGCGCCGCCATCGCGATCGAGAAGGGCATGGCGGACCAAAACCCGAAACCAAGTTTTGTCGCCATCAGCGCGCCGGTATAGGCGCCGATAGCATAGAATGCGGCATGGCCCAGCGAAACCTGGCCGACATACCCCGCCAGCAGATTGAGGCCATGGCTCGCGATGACGAAGATCGCGCACAGCGACAGCATCTGCGTGTAGTAGCGGCCGATGTAAGCCGGCAGGAACCAGGCCGCCACGACGGAAAGCGCCGCCAGGATCACCCAATTCCAGCGCCCGATGTTGGCAAGCATGTTTAGATCCGCCGGAGCTTGGTTCGACCGAACAGTCCGGACGGACGCAGGAAGAGCACGAGAATGACGAGGCCGAAGCCAAAGATTTCCTTGGCCGACGAGCCGAAATAGCCGCCGACCAGATTTTCGGCGATGCCGTAGCCTAGGCCGGCGATCAGAATGCCGACCGGATGCTGGAGGCCGCCGATGATCGCCACCGCGAATGCCTTGAGGCCAATCAGGAATCCCATGCTACCGCTCACGCCGATCAGCGGCCCAAGCAGCACGCCACCGATCGCCGCCAGCATCGAACTCAGCGCATAGGACAGGCCGATCATCATGTTGACGTCGATGCCCATCGCCAGCGCCGCTTCGCGGTCATAGGCGGTGGCTCGCAGCGCGCGACCCACCATCGATCTGGCGTACAGCATGCGCGCGGCGAATACGGTGACCAGTACGACGGCGGGGATGATCAGCTCGAGCGGATAGATGCCTGCGCCTGCAAACGTGATCGGCTGTGCGACCAGCGAACTTTCGATGCCGCGTGGTGACTTGCCGAATACCAATTGCACGACGTTCTCGACGACGATGCCGACCGCCAAAGTGCTGAGAACCCAGGCCATCGATCCGCGATTGGCGAATGGGCGGACCGCCAGCCGCTCCAGCAGCACGCCGAATACGCCCAGCGCGGCGATGGCGACGACAATCCCGACGAAGGCGGGATAGCCGAAATCGACCGTCACGATCAGCATGATGACAGCGCCCAGCATCATCGCCGAACCCTGGGAAAAGTTCAGCGTTTTACTGGTCACAAAAGTGATGTGATAGCCCAGCGCGACTAGGCTGTAGATGCAGCCCAGAGCAAGCCCGCTGAGGATCAGTTGGGTCATTTGCAACCTTTGTGTCGGGCGGCCGCTTGCGCTGCTCGCGATCAGTCTTCAAGAAGGGCGACGGCACGGATCGGACAGCCAGTGCCGCCGACCAAGCGCAGCGGCAGGCCGATATAGAGAAAACGCTTGCCGACGACGGCTTCGAGATTGGCGAGATTTTCCGTATTAATCATGCCACGGTCGCGACAGGCGCGATGTGCCGGAAAGGCCGGATTGGCGTCGAACGGCATAGCCTCGGAGTTGTCGATGCTGGCGCATTCGCAGCCGATGTTGACGACGCCCTGATCCGCCAGCCACTGGGTCGCGTCCCAGTCGAGTCCGGCAAACTCATGCAGCCAGTTAGGCTCGTGTTGGCGCGCGTAATAGTCCTGCCAGTAGATAAAGGTGTCGCCCTCCTTCAGGGGCAGGCCGGCCTTGGCGAGACCGTTCTTCAGGTCATCGAGGGTGATGAATGTCTTCGGGGCGACATGCGAAACGTCGATGCAGACCGCATCGGTTAAAAACATGTCGAGCGGCATTCGCTCCAGCGATGGCGCGTCAGGGCTGGGATTGTAGTGCGACAGCGCGTCGACATGGGTGCCGACATGTTCGCCGATCAGAAAGTCGCGAATGTGAAAGGTGATGTCAGCATGGGCGTACTTGCCCTTTTGTCCCTCGTGGGTGAGACGGTCCCAGAACGCGGGCACCTGATTCACATGCGGATTGGCCACCGGCATCATGTGCGAGATCTCGCGGCTGAGGTCGATAATCCTTCGGGCCATCACATCCTCATCAGCGCTGAAGTTTTAAAATTCGGTAGGCAATACGCGTAGGCGCCGCCAGATGACATTCGAATAATATTCTATATGGAGAACTTCGTTCTCTATCGAGATTATTTCAGCTTTTGGTGCATTTTTTGTCAAGCGCGTTCCTTGGGCAGACGCGCGTCAAAATACGGCACGACGCAACGCGCTCGCCGGCCGCGCGTCGATCAAGTCGCGGTTGTGTAGCTATTCGGGTTGGTCAAGCTCGCCGGGTGCATTCCCCAGCATGGCGTTGAGGCGCGCGGCGGCAGCCAGGAGCTTGGCCGCTATATTGCTCTCTTCAGCGATGACCCGCGTAGCCAAGCCGGGACATTGCAGGATCATCTGCACGTTGCCGAAGGCATCGAAGATCGGCGCGGCCAGTGTCATGACCTCCGGCGTGAACTCGGCCCGGCTGATGCCGTAGCCGCGCGCCCGCGTCGCCTCGAGTTCGAGGCGAAGCTCGTCCTTATCTATAATCGTGGTTGGCGTGTAGGCCCTCGGCGTCCATCGGGCCAATTCGCTCTCACGCTCATCACGGCTGAGATAAGCGAGTCTGACCCGCATCTGGGCCGGCGCGTCCGGGCCGAAGCGAAAACCAATCGGCGCGGTGAAGAGCAATTCGCCCGCGGCTTCGCTGCGGTCGATCGCGACAAAACTGCCGTCGCGCTCCACGCGCGTCAGCACGCAGGGAATGCCGGTCGCCGTGGAAAGCTTGTCCAGTTCTTCGTGGATCACCGTCGACAGTGCGCGACGGCTGAAGATCGAAGAAATATCCGACAGCATGCGTGCGGACAGCATGTACGTGCGCCGCGCGTCGTCGTGCACAAGCCAGCCGGCGCGGGTCAGCCCCTTCAGGATATTGTAGCAATGGCTCTTGGTGACGCCGAGGCTGATCGAGATGTCCATCAGCGATACGCCGCTCGAACCAGCCTGGTTGATGTGCCGGACAATGGCGATTGCCTTCGTCACGGCCGGCACCTTGTCTTCAAAATCCATCTTAAGCCTGCGGGTCGATTGAATGGCGGATCAACGAGCTAGCAGTTCCATCCAGAAAACTATGTTCCGTCAAGAGAACCGACCTCGGAAATTGGAAGGTCAGAGCTTTCCACCTGTTGTTGCGGTCTGCCGGCAGGATTAGCGGCTAAAACACGACCGCGATCGAACCCGCAGACCGGGATTCATAACCGAATTGGTATGATTGCCAACACAAACGGTATTTGTTGCACCGAAAGCTCTCCGCTTAGATCGCATCACCACGTCGCCCGGGATCGCATGCCGCTCAGCTGGGCGCGGGCCTCGGGTGACTTCATTGAACGATCTGGCGCACACCGCGCCGGCCGGCGGCTTCATTGAGGAAGCCGCGCGGACCATTTTGAAGGGGTTGCGGACATGACCATTACCCGTCGCTCGGCCTTGGTGGCCCTCGGTTCGGCTATTGCCGCGCCGATGATCGGCTCCCCCGCCTTCGCCCAGAGCGGCCCGATCAAGATCGGTTACGCCGGCGCGCTGACCGGTCCCGCAGCCTTCACCGGAATCGACATCCGTCGTGGTGCCGAACTGGCGATCGCCGAGATCAACGGGCGCGGCGGCATCAAGGGCCGCAAGCTTGAACTCGTGGTGCGCGACGATGAGCACAATCCAGTTCGCACCGTGGCGCAATATCGGGAATTGGCCGAGCGTGAAGGGGTCGTCGCCATGGTCGGCGCAACCAATAGCGCCTCGATGCTGGCCGTCACGCCGATCATCAATGACACCCTGAAGGTGCCGGTGATCATGCCGGCGACCGACGCGACCGCGATCACTGAGAACGACGCTGCGAAGGCAGGACGCGACAACTACCTGTTCCGCGTCGGCATGTACGGCACCGGCCAGGCCAACTTTATGGTCGATACCGCGGTGAAGAAATTCGGCTTCACCAAGGTTGGCCTGCTGAACTGGACCGGCGGCTGGGGCGTGACCGGCCGCGGCGAACTGACCCGGCGGCTACGCGAGCTCGGCATGACGCCCGTCGCCGACGAGACGTTCGATAGCAGCGACACCGACATGACGCCGCAGATCATCAAGCTGAAAAATGCCGGCGCGCAGTGCATCCTGAACTACGCCCTCGTGCGCGAAAATACCTTCGTGGCGCAGACCAAGCAGAAGCTCGGCGATACTACGCCCTATATCTCTGGCTGGGGCATCGCGGGCCCCGCCTTCTGGCAGGCCGCCGGCAAGGCCGCCGAGGGCATCTCCACCAGCTCGACGATCACCATCGACGGGCCGCAGTCGCCCGAGCGCACCGCGATGCTGGAAAAGTATCAGGCCGCGTTTAAGGCACCGATGGAAGCCCCGACCAGCGCCTTCGGCGCCTATGACGCCATCCTTCTGTTCGCCGAAGTGATCGCACGCGACGGTGCCGATCGAGGCGCGATCCGCAAGGGTCTTGAAAACGTCCCGAACTTCAAGGGCCTGATCAAGCAGTTCGATCGTCCGGTGTTCACCAAGGATCGCCACAACGCCGTCACCGAAGACGACATGATCATGTGTCGCTGGACCGACGGCAAGCTGTTGGAAATCGGCTACGAAGGTGGCAAGCCGATCGTCATGACCGATAGCAAGACCAAACGCATGCTCGACCCCGTCGATCTGCACCTGCTCTGATTCGCCGTGCAATTCTTCCTGCAAGTCGCGCTGAGCGGAGTCGCGACCGGTGCCATCTATGGCCTGATCGCGGTCGGCTACAGCCTGACCTTCATGACGACGAAGGTTCTCAACTTCGCGCTCGGCATGTGGGTGATGATCGGCGGCATGCTGACCTATTCGCTGATCGTACGGGCAGGTCTGTCGCCGATCATCGTGCTGCCGATCGTGATGATTGGTCTGTTCGGGTTCGGCATTCTCGCCGAACGTGTCTCGGTCTACCCATTCCTGCGGGCGGGCAGTGACGTCTGGGTCATGAGCACTCTGGCGGTCGGTTTGCTGTTCATCGACTTCGCCGAACTGATCTGGGGCCGCGTGCCAACGCCGGTGCCGGCCTATGTCGGCAGCGATCCGTTGCGTTTGGGCGGTATCGTCGTGATGCCGCAGCAGATTCTAACCTTCGGTGTCGCGATGCTGCTGTTCCTGCTGCTCGAATACTTTTATCGCAGGACCCTGCTGGGCAAGGCGTTCCGGGCTGTCGCGCATGGCCCCGAGACGGCCAGCCTCATGGGCATTAACACCCGTCTGGTCCAGCTGATGTCCTACGCAACGGCCTGCGCACTGGCGGGGCTCGCCGGATTCATGGTGGTGCCACTGACGCTCGCCGAACCGCAACTCGGCACGGTGCTCGGCCTGAAGGCCTTTGCGATCGCCATCATCGCCGGTCTCGGCGCGCCCGGCGGCATTCTTTTCTGCGGCCTGGCCTACGGCGCGCTGGAGGGACTGATCTCCGGCTATCTCAACACCGGCCTGCGCGACATTCTCGGCTTCTCCCTGATGATCCTGGTTCTGTTCATCCGTTCCGAGGGCCTGTTCGGCAACGCCCAGAGGGAACGCGCATGACCGCCGGATCGTTGCGCCTGCTGGCTTTGATCGCCATTGCCGCGCTGTTGCTGCCGCCCTTGTTGCTGGACGGCACCTATCACATCTTTCTGCTGATCATTATCTTCGTCTACAGTATCGCTGCCGTCGGCCTGAACATTCTCGGCGGTCATGCCGGCCAGTTCTCTCTCGGCCATGCCGCGCTGATGGCGATGGGCGCCTATACCAGTTCGCTCGCCTCGAAGGCGCTTTCTGGAATTCCATTCTTTGCGGGCAGCGGCCTGCACGTCTGGATTGGCCTGCTGATCGGTACCATCGTCGGCGGCGTCGCCGGTGCCGTGCTGGCGTATCCCGCTTTGCGCGTGCGCGGTCCGTATCTCGCGATGGTCACCGTCGCATTCGGCTGGGTGATCTGGAAAATCCTGCAGGAATGGGTCTCTGTGACCGGTGGTGATCTTGGCATCGGGTCGATTCCGAAGCCGCAGATCGGCAGCTGGGTGCTCGACACCGCGCAGTTCTACTACATCGTGCTCGCCTTCTTCGTTGCGGCGCTCGGCCTGCAGCACTGGCTGATGTCTTCACCGGTCGGATTGAAAATCCGCGCCGTCAGGCACAGCGAGCTCGGTCTGGCCTCGGTCGGCGTCAATGTCTATCGGCTGAAGGTCTGGGTCTTCATCATCAGTGCCGCCTTTGCAGGCTGTGCCGGCTCGCTGTTCGCCATCCAGCAGAGCTACATCAGCCCCGACAATTTCCAGTTCTTCAGTTCGGTGTTCCTGCTGCTCGCGGTGCTGTTCGGCGGTCCCGGTACCTTCCTGGGTCCGGTGGTCGGCATCGCCGTGCTGACGTTGTTGCCGGAAGTACTGCAGGATTTCGACCGCTACCGCCTGATCATCTATGGTAGCTTCATTCTGGTGACGCTCTATTTCCTGCCGCGCGGTGTCATGGGGCCGATCGAGAGCCGGATGCGGCCGCCGGTCGCGCCGCGTTCCGGCCGGATCGTCCCGGCGCTCGACCAGGCCGGGCTCACGGGCGCCAGCATCAAGCTCAAGGGAGTTTCGCGCAGCTTCGGCGGGTTGAAGGCGCTGAGCGATGTGGACGTCAGCCTCGCAGCCGGTGAGATCCATGCCGTAATCGGACCCAACGGCGCCGGCAAGACCACGTTGATCAACGTCCTCACCGGCTTCTACCAGCCGAACGACGGCCAGGTCCTGATCGACGGCAAACCGACGGCGCTGTCATCGCTCGATGCTTCGGCGAGGATCGGCTTTGCGCGAACCTTCCAGACCATCAAGCTGTTCGGCGACATGAGCGTGCTCGAGCATGTCGTGATCGGACTGCCGTTCGGGATCGAGCATCCTACCGATGAAGCCGATGCGCTGATTGAATTCGTCGGCCTTGCCCCCTTCCGCGATCGTCCGGCGAATTCGCTCGCTTACGGCCACCGCCGTCTTCTCGAAATCGCCCGCGCCCTGGCTATGCGGCCGCGGCTGTTGCTGCTTGATGAGCCCGCCGCTGGGCTTGTGCAGGAAGAGATCGTCAGCCTGATCGATCTCATCGGCGCGATCCGTCGCTCGGGCGTCACTATCCTCTTGATCGAGCATCACATGGATCTCGTCATGGCCGTATCGGACCGCATCACCGTTCTGAACTACGGCACTGTGATCGCGCGAGGAACACCCGCTGAAATTCAGGGCAACGCGCAGGTTGTCGAAGCGTATCTGGGGCCTGACCATGTCTATGCTTGACGTCAAAGATCTTCATGCCGGCTACGGGTCGCTTGGCGTGCTGCGCGGTCTGAACCTGCGGGTCGAGGAGGGCGAGGTGGTTGCACTGCTCGGCACCAATGGCGCCGGCAAGACCACCCTGCTGCGCACCATCTCCGGGCTGCACCGGCCGAGCAGCGGGCAGATCTTGTATCAGGGTAAGCAGATTCAGGAACTGGCGCCGCATCTGATTCAGGCCAGCGGACTGGCGCTGGTCCCAGAGGGGCGACAACTGTTCCCCGAACATACGGTGATCGAAAATCTCGAACTTGGTGCGTTCGTCAAATTGTTCGCCGGCGGCCGAAAGGAATTCGAAGTCGATCTCGAACGGATCTACACGCTGTTCCCGCGCGTGAGGGAGCGCGTGCGGCAGCGTGCCGGCCTACTCAGTGGCGGCGAGCAGCAGATGGTCGCGATCGCGCGCGCTCTGGTCAGCCGTCCGAAGCTGCTGTTGCTCGACGAACCGTCGCTCGGACTTGCGCCGATCATCGTTACCGCCATCTTCGACATCTTCCTGAAGCTGCGCGAGAGCGGCACCACCATCCTGCTGGTCGAGCAGATGGCGCATCAGGCGCTGGCACTTTGCGACCGCGCCTACATGCTAGGCGGCGGACGCATCCAGGTCGAGGGGACGCGCGCCGAGATGCTGACCGACGAACGCGTGATCGAAGCCTATCTCGGTCAGAAATCACAGACGGTCATCAACGCTGTTACGTCACCCGCCGCACCCCGCGCCATCGCAACCGTGTTCACCCCCTGATCCCACCCACCCCGCGTTTTTCACGCCAGCGGGACAATGAAAGGACGTACCATGGAAATAATAGATCTGAGCCGCGAACTTTATCACCGCACGCCCGTGCATCCCTCGCATCCCCCGGTGGTCATGACGGTCTGGGACGACCACCATATGAAGGTGACCGCTGGCAACACCACGCTGAGCTCCAAGGCGCTGTCGATTTCGTTCAGTGACCACGCGGGTACCCATGTCGATGCGCCCGTGCATTTTGATTCGCGCCCTGGCGCGCTGTCCATCGATCAGGTGCCACTGGAGAATTTCTACACCTCGGCAATCTGTCTCGATCTGTCTCATGTGCCGCTAAAGCACGCGATAACAGTGGTGGAGATGGAAGCGGCGCTCGCCAAGTCCGGCCAGGAAATCAAGCCGAAGGACACCGTATTGCTCTACATGGCGACCAACGACCGTCTGTATGGCGATCCGCGCTATCCACATGATTTCCCGGGCCTCGCACTCGAATCCGTGCATTGGCTTGCAGACAAGGGCATAGGCATGTTCGGCGTTGAAGCCGTTAGCCCGTCGCCTGAAGGCGAACTGAACTTCCAGGCGCATCTCGCCTGCGGCGAGCGCGGCATTACCCACATGGAATGCCTCTTTAATCTGGACAAATTGGTTGGTCGCGGTCGCTTCCGCTTCATCGGTTTTCCGCTGAAGATCCGCGGCGGCTCCGGCAGCCCGATCCGCGCCGTCGCAGTCTTCGAGTAAACCTGCAAAACTGGGCGGCCTCGCCCGGGTGTCCGGACGAGGCCGTCATACTGTCACGAAAGAACAGATCAATGCCACCATCAGATCTCTGGCGCGCCGATGCTTCGACCCTGGGCGGCATGCTTGATGCGAGCAAGATCACGCCCAGTGAACTCGTTGAGATGTATCTCGACCGCTGCGATCGTCTGGAGCCAGTATTGAACGCCTTTGTTTTTCTCGACCGCCAGGGTGCCCAGCGCGCCGCGGAGGAGGCGACCGCCCGACAGCGCACCGGACGCAGGCTTGGGCCGCTCGACGGCATCCCGGTGGCCATCAAGGACAATCTCTTCGTCGGCGGCATGCCGGCGTCCTGGGGGAGTCTGCTGTTTCAGGAGCACGTTCCCGAGAACGATGATATTTGCGTGGAGCGGCTTCGTACCGGCGGTGCGGTTATTCTCGGCAAGACCACGACGCCAGAATTCGCATTGATGGGGCGCACCCAAAGCCGGTTGAAGGGTGTCACGCGCAACCCGTGGGATTCGTCCTTGACCCCCGGTGGCTCAAGCGGCGGCGCTGTGGCCGCGGTAGCCTCGGCTATGGTGCCACTCTCGATAGGCACGGACGCGGGTGGCTCCTCGCGTATGCCTGCCAGCTACACCGGAGTTGTGGGCATGAGGCCGTCAAACGGCCGTGTGCCGCGCCGCTATGGCTTCCCGCCGATGGCGCTGGATTTTCAGGCGATTGGCCTGATCGGGCGCAGCATGGCAGACATCGACATTCTCCTTTCGGTGCTAAGCGGCGCCGACAGACGCGATCCTGGATCGATCAATTTGCCGCCGCTTGCATCGCTGGATAGGCCCTTGCGCATTGGCTGGTTCACCCATATCGGCGATGAGACGGTCGACGACGAAGTCGAGGCCGCCCATCGCCAAGCCAGGGAGATACTCGGCGACCTGGGTCATGATGTGGAAGAACGCGATCCGCCGTTCGACGTCACCGAGCTCCGGACGATCTGGGATGCGCTGACGCCCGTCGGAGCGGCACGGGCGGCGGAGCCTCAGGCAGGCTGGCAGACCGATGCCACCGACCAGATTGTCGGGCTTGCGCGCCAGGGCCTGCAGACTTCTGCGGTCCATTATGTTCGCATGCTCGACCGCCTACAGGCCTTCCGCGCTCGCACCAGCGAGCGATGGGGTGCTTTCGACGTTTTGCTGACGCCGACGACGGCGGCGCCCGCCTGGCAGGCCGAGCTCGATGCTCCGCCGACCATTGGCGGCCGGCCCGGAAGCGGCGCCACCCAGGGCATGTTCTGTGGCTGGGTCAACGCATTGGGTTTTTCCGGCCTCAGCGTTCCAGGCCTGCCGCATCCGGACGGCCGTCCGATCGGCCTGCAGATCGTGGCACCTTTCGGAAACGACGAAATTGCTCTTCAAGTTGCACGGCAACTTGAGACGCGAATGCCGTGGAAACACCGCTGGCCGAATATGGCAGAAAATTTGCCGACCTGAAGGCCACGTCATTTTGCGTAGGTGCAATTTTGCAACGCATTACGGCGTCCGACTCTCGGAGAGCCGATATTGCCCCGCGGTCCGCGCGCCTCATCGCGGACATCTTGTTTTTCTTCAAATCGAGATCGCTCCAGCACAACGCGCGAAGTTCATTCCTTCGGAAGCTCAAGAAGCTTTCGGCCGGCAAAGTGGGCCGGGCACCGCTTTACGCGATCCCAAACCATCCAATCGGTAACGCCTCGTCTCGCCAGATATCGCATCGAACGCCCAATAGTGAAATTTTCACCGATCCTACAGGCGTCGGCATGAGCGCTGAGAGCTGGCCTTTCGGCAACAACACGCGGATGTTCGGCTATGACGTGATCGTGGGATGCTAGTCGTCGAACAATTCGTATTGGGGTCTCAGCGCTATTGTTAGCGCCCCCACTCTTCGCGCGCACTGGACGTGTGCGAGGTTGTCGGCCGAACCCGTAACTGCAGTCCAGCCAAGACCCTCGGAAGTTTTGATCCGCCTGATTTCGATGCGCATATCCGGAGGACACTCTGGAAAGTCTTCCATTCGGCGATGGATAAGGTCAGCCAAATCGGCCTTGGAAATAGGAGTTTTGGGCATAGCCCCTCCCCAAAAAGGGGAACTATAACACCGAATCGCGGCATGTGCCTCTCCTGTGTTTTGTCGCAGGGGCGGCCCTGGCCCGACTGGCGCTTTCAACTTATTCGATTGTCCTTCGCCAGTTTTCTACAGCACGAGACGCTGCGTCCCACAGGTGTGAGGATCCACCCGCGGGGCCACGAATGCTGTCGGCAAGCTGTCCAAATATCTCGGTGGCATGCTTGTGCACTTGGGCGACCTCAGGTCGATCATCATGTGCAGGAAAGTCAGTCGCCAAGCCTTCAACGAGTTGCGCTGAAGTTTTGCGTTCAACGGTTCTGGCCACTTTCAAGATCGTAAGAGCGTATTTCGCCTTCACCAAGCTTTCGTCGTCACTCATTGCGGATCAAGGAACTCCTCTTACGATTCGAGCGCCGATGGTGTCACATTGAACCGCGGCTTTGTGATGTGGTTGGGTCACTGCTTGACTCCGGAATTTTCGCGATCCGCACGCGCCCGATGCGTCCAGAATTTCCAACTACATCATCATGCCTGATTCGCTGGCGGATTCTCGTTCCCATCGCTGTGCTTTGACGGGCCGAGGCCGCAAACGGCGTGAATGGCATCGGTCAGTCGAAGGCCATCCCGTTGCGGTCAATGTCCCCATCGTCACGAGCATCTTCGGTCTGCGGCCGCCATCCTTCCCGTCGTTCAAGCCGGCTCATACAATCCCCCAAACATTTGCAGAAACCGCTGTTTAAAAAAGTATGTCATTTTACGTAGCCAGAGTTTGCTAATCCGAGCATTCATAATCTTGGCAGCACAGAGCCACAGATCGATGTACCGCTCGTCTAAGGCAGCTTGCTCGACTGTGCCGGCGAACTGTGGCGTCGGAAACCAGCCACTACAGCGTGACAACTGATCGCGTTGGTTACGTCTATTACGGGCGCGTGAGCAACGACACGTTGGTACATTTCGATAGGATATACGAGCACTCCGCAGGACAACCGAGAATGGCTGGCCGGCCCGGTGGATCAGAAGCGACTGCTAGTGCTGGAGCTGGTCGAGGGCGCCGCCGACGGAATTGCCGGCGCGATCCGGCCGGAATGGACCGCGGCGAAGTATACAACACCGCACTGTCGTTCCGGGGCGTCAGCAGCGTCGGCGGCGAGTGACCCCGGAACCCGAGCTGATCGGCCATCTCTGGATTCCGGGTCTGCGCCCCCGAGAGGGCGCATCCCGGAATGACGTCCGCGTTGATCCTCAGAATTTCTGCGAGATGCCCGCATAAAGCCCGCGTCGCGGTCCGAATTGCGGGGCGAACACGCCGATGCCGGAACCGTCGCGGATCTCGTACACCTTATCGAACACATTGATGACATCGAAACGTAGCGTGGTGGGCTTGTTGGGCGCGACCAGGAAGAAATCATGCGAAACGCCAAGATTCACTTGGGTGTAGGACGGCAGCGAATCGGTGTTGGCGAATCCCGAGCGGAGCCCGCTGCCATAGATCATCGACGCGGTGAACTTGGTGTCCCGCCACTTGTAGGAAGCGCCGGCCGAGGCGGTCCAGAGCTGCGCGTGATCGGTGAAGATAGAGTGAGTCGCGATATAAGCGAGTTCGTCCGGACCGAACAGATACTGATTCGAGACCACATTGCTGGCGGTCTGCTTCGCCCAGGCGAGGTTGCCGTAAATCCGGAAATTGCCGTTGGTATAGGACGATTTCAGTTCGACGCCGACATTTTCCGCCGACTCGTAGTTGAACGCGGTGAGCACATAGGCGGCCCCGAATTGCCCGTCGTCCAGCAGGTCGCGCGCCGTCTTGTAATAGGCATCGATGCCAACGGTAAATCCGGGCAGAACGACCTGGTCGACGCCGACGTCGAACACGTTCGATCGTTCGGGCTGTACGGGATCGTTGGCGGTCACCGCCGGCTGCTGGGTCGTGCCCTGCGTAATGGCGATGTTGGTCGGCGCCGCGAGCACCTGCGACGGCGGGGTGAAATTGCGCGCATAGCCGGCGTGGAACGTGGTGCCCTGGAAGGGTTGATAAGTCACACTGACGCGCGGGCTGAACTGGTTGGCGTCGGTGTAGGAATACATCTGGTCGAAGCGCACCCCGGTGGTCAGCGTGACCTGGTTGGTGATCTTCCACTCGTCGGACGCGTAGGTGCTGAGCAGCCAGCCGATCTTTGCGCTCGTGTCGCTCAAGGTGAGTGGCGAACTGCCATCAGGTATGTCGCCATTCGCGTCGACCGGAAAGACGGTCGATGTATTGCCGACGCGCGTTTGTTCGCCGCTGACCTGGAAACCGAAGCGCAAGGTGTGGGCATCGGACCAGCGATAGGCATTGTCGGACGCGATGCCCGTGGTCTGGCTGCGGCGATAGACGTCAGACGCGACGCCGTTGAAGGCGAGATCGCCGGCAACATCCGGCGTGAAATGCAGCGAACTGTAGCGCGTGAACGCCGACAGTTGCGTGTCGAGGCCTTCGTACGATCGCTGATAGGCCAGGATGCCGAACTGGTTGTTCTCGACCTGATGTTCGTTGAGATTCGCCGAGTCGAACGGCGCCGTCAGGTTGCCGAAGGCCGGCTGGCCGGGATTGTTCGGGATCTGGTAGGTGCTGGTCGAGGTGCCGCCCATGAACACCAGCCGCGAATTGTCGTCGATGGCGGTCGAGACGTACGCGAATCCCTTCGCCTGATCGGTGTGATCGTGGATCGCGGTCCGGCTCGATGTTGGATTTTCGATGCCCTGGTCGCTGCCGAAATAACGACCCGATATGTAGTACTGGGTCTTTCCCGCGGTGCCGCCATATTCGAAGCTCGGCGTCACCGTGCCGTGAGCGCCGCCATACATGCTGATGGTGCCTGAGTTGTCGAAGGCATCGGCGCGGGTCCGGATGTCGAGCACGCCGGCGGTGCGTAGGCCGTATTGCGCGGGCAGGGCGCCGGTAAGCAGCGACATGTTGCCGACGATGCCGGTGTCGAGGATCTGTCCGAACGCGCCGACGCCGTCGGGAATCATGATGCCGTTGATGCGGTACTGCACATTGGCGTGTTCGTTGCGCACATGCAGCTCGCCGGCCGCCGCGGAATCCTGGGATACGCCCGGAAACTGCAGCAGCACCTTGTCGAGTGGCGCGTCGGTGCCCTGCGGCAGCGATTGGATTTGCTCGCGGCCAAGCCTTGAGACGCTGGCGCCGGTCGGCGCGGTGATGTTGTTGCGCGCGCCGTCAAGACTGTTGTTCTGTGCTGCGACGGCCTGCGCCGCGGTCTCTGCAGGCGCCTGTGACTGCGTCGCGGGTCTGGTGCCGCGCGATGCGAAGGAACTGGTCATGCGGGGCCGCGGACGCCGCACCGTCGGCTGCACGCGTCGCGGCGCATCGACCTCGATACCCGGGAGCACGGTGGAAGCCTTGGGTGTCGTGCTCTGCGACAGTGCCGGGTTGCTGATGCAACCGAGGCCGACAATGGCGGAGCCGCCGAGCAGGAGCGCGCGATTCAAACGGAATGACATGGTGTGTCCTGACAGTGCCGGCGGCGTCGCTGTGCGGAGCGCCTGTGCCGGGACCTGCCCAAAGGCAGATCGATATTTTCGGAAATCCACGTTGTCGTCGAAGACGGCCGCAACGCGGGGATCAGCAAAGATCGATGTCAGGAGATCGGGGGCGCGCGGGGCTGGAACGCGACGCGGGCGGAATTGAGATGGACGAATTCGGCGTCGGTCGCCTCGTACAGAAGTGCAATGGCCTGCGGCAGTTCGAGCACCGGCGGCGTGGAGAACAATGCGGTGCCGGCCAGCTCCAGGTCGGCGCAGATCTCGCAGTAGTCGTTGGAATCCGAGCCGGGGTGGGAAGGTGGCCGCTGCTGCGGGGAGCTTACAGCCGCCTTTGAAGCGACCGCCGGCGTCGCGGGGGAGGCGACGTCAGCCCGAAGTCCGGCCGCCTGCACCACCTCGATCGGATGAAAATGTCCGAACGACAGCACCATCTGGACCGCCAGCGCGAACAGCGCCAGCCGGGATCCGTGTCTGATGTGTCTGCGAAACCACTTCATGCCGCGAGGCGCCCCAGTCGGCAGGACGGAGACCTCTCCGTTACCCGATGTTATAGTATTACATCGCAGGGAGGGGTGGGCGATGTCAACGGCCGACGGCCTGGAATGCCGAAAACCGAACGCGCTGTGTGATTATCGCCACGCTCCGCAAACTCTGCCTCATCCTGAGCTCGACTTTGTACATTATGCGGCGAAGCAAAGGGCCAGAGCCATTCGGAACAGACGGCTGGGAGGTATTTTATGCATGTCCGGGTTTGACGGGCAGTGTCGATAAAGATCGTCGCTCCACAGAACGAGGCGAACTGCGCCGATCGCGTCTGAGAATGTGAATTCTGTTTTCTTGTACCATGCCGCTGCGTAGGGCTGAGTGTTTTGGCCGAGGAGATCACCGGCCCACAGCGTCACGAGACTATAGAGCGCCAGGAGCGAAGGCGTCGTGCGCATGATGGCGTTATCATTCCACTGGCGTTGGGTCTCCACCCCAAGATGAGCGCGTGTCTCGCCGAACGTCACTTCAATTTGCCAGCGTCGAACAAAGACGGCGATGATCTGGGTCGGGTCAAGGTCGGTATTGGTGCTCATAAACGCCTGGGGTTCCCGGCGGCCGGTTGGGTCTCGAACCAGCACCCAGCGAATTGGCCTTGGCGCCGTTCCCCGTCGATACCACAAGCCAGTACCTGACGTGATATCGAAGCATTTATCGGTTTGTCTGCCATACCAGATTGATGCGATGACGCGCTGCCAGGAGGTCCTGGGATTGTTAGGCACCATCCTGAGTTTGGGCAATGGCATGCCTTTTTGTGCAGGCCGCCCAAGAGTGTGTTCGTGTCGCTGATCTGGCGGAGCAAAGAGACTGGCATCCAGGCGCAGGCGTGTGATGAGGGTGGCCCGGTCGGGCAGTGCCGCCGCCAATGCGTGAACAGCAAAGCCGCTGTCGCCGACAAAGATCAGATCGCGTCCCTGCAACCCCTTTTGTCATAACTCACATTGTCATCGTTCATCATCCAGATCGATATTCGTGCGGTCGCGAGTCATCAGCATGGCGACGCCACTCACCAACGCCAAAGCCATTATGTAAAACGCCGGCGAAACCGGATTGCCGGTTTGCTTGACAAGAAGAGTGGCCACAAATGGCGCCGTTCCGCCAAAGAAAGTGACCGCCAGGCCGTAACTTACAGAGAGACCGGTGAACCTCACGCGCGTCGGAAACAGCTCAGCCAATACCGGTGCTATGGTTCCCGTATAGAAGACCTGGAGCAATGAGTACGAAAACTGCACGATGAATAATGTAAGTATACTGGGTGCGTCCGTGATGGCGCGGAACATGGGGTAGCTCGCAACAACGAAGCCGAAACTCATGATGAGCATCAGAGGCTTTCGTCCGACCTTGTCCGACAGCCAGCCAACGACCGGTAGCCCGAAAATCAGCAAGGTGTGCGATAAGGTCAGCGACAGCAACGCCAGATCGGCGGGCAGGTGCTGCTGCTGGATGGCGTAGTTCATCAGGTAAATTGTAAAGGTGAAGTTTGTTGTTGTCCCGATAATGCTGATCAACGTCGCTGCCAGGATGCGCGGTCGGAATTGCGTAAAGGCTGTTCTCAGGGGAGTGCGTTCGACGCGTCTTTCGACGACCGCCTGGCGGAAGGTCGGCGTATCGGCGACGCGGGTACGCAGATAATATCCCAGCGGCCCGACCAGAAATCCGATCAGGAACGGGATTCGCCAGCCCCAGGACATGTAATCTGAATGAGCGACCGAAAACGTCAGGGCCGCGACCAGCCCTGAACCAACTACGCCGCCCAGGTGATTGCCGATCTGCTGAAGGCTGCTGACCAGCCCTCGTTGCTTGTCTGGGGAATGCTCTACCAGGAAGGCCGCTGCGCCGCCCCATTCGCCGCCGGTCGCAAAGCCCTGCACCATTCGACAAAGAACGAGCAGAATTGGCGCGGCAATGCCGATGCTTGCATAGGAGGGCAAGAGACCCACGACGCCGGTGGCCGCCGCCATCATGACGATCGTGAGCGAGAGCGCCGCCTTGCGTCCCTTGCGGTCGCCGTAGATGCCGATAACGACCGCGCCCACCGGTCGCATGATGAAACCCACGCCGAACGTGGCAAAGCTGCTCAGTAGCGAAATCAAAGGATCGGTAGAAGGGAAGAAGTGTGCCCCAAGTGGTATGGCGAGAAATCCGTAGATCGCGAAATCAAACAATTCCAGGAAATTTCCGATTGCGGATGCAACGATCGCCCGCCGTCTTTCGGCGGGTTTCTCGGTTGCGATCGTGAGATCTGCCGCGTTGTAACTCTCGGCATGTTCGGCGGTCATCGTCTATCCCCCAAGCTTCAATGTCGTCTCTGTCGGCATACGGTTTGCAACGACGCTAGTCTTGCGCCGGTACGAATTCTGAATCCCAGGTTTCGATCCTGAATGGCGTCTTTGCGGCGACACAGCACTGGCACCGCAAAACGATTTCCAGATCATCCATCATGAGGTCGGCTTCTCGCGACAGATCGCGTTCCGAGCCTGGGATATTCCGCCGTTTTGCTGGTTTGTTTGCTGCCATCGATCCATGATCCATCTCTTGATCCACCTGGTCCATCTCTTGGGCAATCAAATTCCCTGAAATCGCTTTCCACGAATGTAAACATCCGTGATGCTCCTCAGATGCGAGATATTGTCGAGGGGATTTTTGGCGAGCGCGATAAAGTCTGCCGATTTTCCCGATTCCAATGTTCCGGCTATATCTTCCGCTCTGCAGGCGCGTGCTGCGTTCTTTGTCGCAGCCTGGATCGCCTGCATGGTCGAAGCGCCAAACTCAACAAGCTTTTCCATTTCGTAGGGCATTTCACCATGTACGGAGTCCGTGCCGACCGCCAGATTGGCTCCCGACTTGATAATCCTTGCAAAAGTTTCCGCCGCGGCTTCGCGCGCCCTCAGCACTTTCGATCTGATCAGGGGAATTGAAAAATCCGTTCCCTCGATACCCTCCGGATGGAACAGGATTGAGAACGTGCCGACGATCCACAGATCTTTGCGGATGATTGCGTCGAGCTGTTTCTCATGAATGAAGGCGCCGTGCTCGATCGTGCGCACTCCTTCCTCGATACACAGATCGAGGCCCGTGCCGCCATGCGCGTGCGCGGCGACGTAAGTGCCGGCCCGTTCTGCTTCCTCGACCGCCGCGGCAATTTCTTCGCGTGAATACGGACAGGAATGCAGAGCCTTGCTGGGGCTGCTGGCTCCGCCGGTGGCGAAAAGCTTGATGAAATCCGCGCCTTGAGCAAGGTTTTGCCGCGCGAGTTTCCTGATCTCCTGCTTGCCGTCCGCTGGCCGCAGTCCCACGCCGTGGCTGTGCGAAGCCGAGAGCGCGATTCCAGCGGTGATGATCCGCGGGCCGCTAATGATTCCGCCCTCGATCGCTTTCTTGAAATCGATGTCGATGTAGTTTTCTTCACCCATAATTCTCGTGGTGGTGACGCCCGAATAAACGTCCTTCAAAAGGTTGGGAACGCTTCTGAGGACGTTGATGCCGGGAGGCAGCCGCTTCTGCGCGGGCTGGTTGCCCTTTCCCGGCACCAGCGAGAGATGGGTGTGGGCGTTGACCAGCCCAGGCATCACATAGCTATTGCCGAGGTCTAGAACTTCCGTACCCGGCGGCAACTCCTGGAATGCGGCCTGGGCTCCGACCTCGACGATGCGATCGTCCTCGATCAACAGGCATGCGCCATCGACGGCAGGCGCGCCGGTTCCGTCGATCAGGGACTTGCATCTAACCAGCTTGAACAATTGCGCCTCGCATGGGGGATTTGAAATCTTGAAACGGCTACGGCGGCGACGTTAGTCGAAGTACGCCTTCTCCGGAGGAGACGGCCAGGATGCGCGCGAATGGGTTAGAGCGAGATCGAGCAACGTTTCCGCCGTCTTCAAGGCCGCGAGAACCGGGTTAACGACCGGCACATGGAGGCGCGTCGAGAGCTCTTGATCAACGTTCATGAATGCCATGCTCATGCAGCCCATGACCAACACGTCCGCGCCATCTTCTTCGATGCATCGACGGGATGTTTCGAGGATGCGTTGCCAAGCGCCGCTCGTTTCATTTGCAAGGTCGACGACGGAAACGCCGATGCCGCGCACGGACGCAAGCCGATCGAGCAGGCCCTGAGCACGCAAACGAGGTGTCATGCGTTTGTGGCCGCTCTCAAGCGGCGTCAAAACGGAATACCTGTCACCGAGTTGCAATGCCAACGCGATAGAGGATTGACCCGGTCCCACGATCGGCATTGTCACTGTTTCGCGGATGGCATCGATCGCGGGATCCGAAAAGCAGCCGATAATTCCGGCGGTTGCGCCGTCTGCCTCCGCCTTTTGAAGACCTGCAAGCAGATGGGGCGCCACTCTTAACGCGTCCCGCTCGCTTTCGATCGATGCGTAGCCGGAGGGGACGCTTAGTACCTCTATCTCGGTGCTGGCGCCGGCGTGCCGCTGCAAATAGTCGCGCCTGCGCCCGATTTCCGCGACGCCAAGCGTCTTCTCCATCGGAGCGACGAGCTGGTAGACAATACGGCGGCGGCCTGCCATTCGTGTCTTTCTATTTTAGTCGAGCGAACATCTCGTCAATCAGGTCTGTTGAATCCTGCAATGCGTCCGACACCCGGTTGCGAGCGCGAACCATCTTGGTTTCCAACATCCAGCGCTGCTCACCGTCCGGCAATTGATCGAGTTGCTGGAGGTCGTAGAGGCACGGGATCATCGTGGTTTGCGGAGTAAAACCATACGTATCGTGTCCGTAGCGACCCACCGAGCTGGATTGCAATGGAACGAGGATGCGTGAAAGACGCTTGATGGTGCGGTTGATGAGAAGTGCCGCTTGCTCCGAGCCACGGCTGCCGGCGAACTGTTCGGCTTCCTGTGCGGCCCGGCTATCCAGCCTGACCACGGCATTGGTGAAACGCGTTGCATCATCTTGCGCCGTCTCCAGGCCGACACTTTTGCCGGCGACATGCAGCTCTTCGAGCCGATCGGAGATTTGCTTCGATACCGGCGCAAATCGGAACGGCAATATGGGAGCGGTGGTCAGTTCCCACAGATAGGCTGTATAGACCCGCAAGTGCTCCTGCATGAGACTCCAATCGAGCTTGTCGAGACGGTTCTCGATGGAGTGATGCCACCAGCCCAGCGTGGCATGTGCGGTGCTCTTCAACTCGGCGTCCGTGAATGCTCCTCTTCCCTGGAACGAGGGAATACCAAGACCGAAGAAGCTGGAATCACCGGACTTCGCCTGTCGTTCCCACCGGATTTTCTTGTTCAGAAGCCTGGTCTCGATGGCACTGTGGAAAGACCTGAGCTCCGGATTCGAAGACGTCGCCCATTCCGTCGTGCCGATACACGCCGGCTGATCAATTTGAAGGTAGGCGACGCAGTTCTTGCGAAGGTTGTCCCAGTTCCGATCTGCAAACCATGTCGAGCCCGCCATGGTACCGGTTTCATGCGCGGTCCAGAAGCCGAAGGTCAGCCCGCGCCTCATCTTGTCGCGGTACTTGGAAAATACGCGCGCCAATTCCATCTGGCATGCGTTGCCGGCGGCATTGTCGGTCGCGGCTTCCCCCGGCCAGCTGTCCTGATGTCCACCGACCAGGACGAAGTCATCATGTTCGGGAGAGCTTGCAGGTGCGGGCAGCCGCGCGACGGTGATCTGAACCGGACGCCAACCGTTTTCGACGTGGGTTTGCATCCGGACTGTCACGGGCCCTTGGCCCACGAGCTTGCGCAACTCGAGACCGGCCGCCCGCGCTATACCGATGCACGGAATTGTCGGCATCTCGGTCTCGGCATTCTCGGGAGTAGGATTGCCCCACATCGGCTTCACCGAGCCGAACGGGACGGCCTGGTTTTCAGGATGTCCCCAGTTCATCATTACCGCGCCGATCGCGCCCTGGTTCGCGGCAATCCTTTGTTTTTCATGCCGCGCCGGGGAATAGGAAAGCTCGGTGAGAATTATTTTGCCGCGTGCATCCTTGCCGGCGTAGTTCGACAGCGCACCGCTGCCGACATCGACGACTTCGCCACGAACTCCTTCAGGCCCTGTTTTGACGCTGTGTCCTAAGGTGTTGGCCTCGAAGCTGGTTTCGACCGGGGCCTCGACACGAAAATCGGCGTGTTCCGGAAATGAAACGATCGCCTGCAATTCTTTGATGGCGACGTCGGTCAGGCCGATCGCGGACATCGCGGCGTGACTGTATTCCGCCATTCGCTTGCCATTGGCGCTACCAGCCGCCCGATGCGGAATCTCGCGAACAATCGTTTCGACGTGGCTGCGAACACGCTCGGCTGAGACTTCATCGACAACGGTTATTTCGCTCATCGTCATCCCAAGTTCCTTATTTTTGTATTCTTGACATCTTGTATGACAAGATGTCAAGAATGTTATTAACGGTGTTGGACGCGACTCGTCCGGCCAGTTAGGCCGTCCGGGTGGGCGATCCTTCAGGAGACTAGAAATGGCAGGAAGCGTTCTTCGGATTACCGATGCGCCTGCGCTTCTGCGCGATCAGGCCTTGGAGCGCCTGCGCGACGCGATCATCAGCGGTCACTTTGCGCCAGGCACGCGCCTGATCGAGCGAGAGCTCTGCGAGCAGATGGGCGTGAGCAGAACCTCAATACGTGAGGTGCTTCGCGGTCTCGAAGCCGAGCACCTGATCACGATCGAGCCGCGGCGTGGTCCGATCGTGGCTCGCCTGACGCGTAAACAGGTTGCGGAAATCTATGACGTTCGCGCCTTGCTCGAGAGCGCTGTGGTGCGCATCTTCACGCAAAAAGCGAGCGATGAAGAAATGGCGCACCTTCGCGCGCTGTACGATGTGCTTTACATCATACGTCGCAGCGGTGACGTTGCCGCCATTGCGAGGGCTGCGGCGGAATTCAGCGGATACATGCTGAAAATCGCGGAGCACGAATTGATCAGCGACCTTCATCGGAAGCTGACCGCTCGCATGAGCGCTTTGCGCGGCGTCTCCATTTCGCAACCGGGGCGACTTGAGCAGGCGGCGGGAGAGCTCGCGACCATCATGAGCGCCATCGAACGACGCGACGCTGAGTCAGCCGCTCGATGTTTTGCGACTTATGTCCGGAATGCAGGCGAAGCCGCCCTGGCCCGTATCGATGCGGGGCCATTGCCGTCGCATGTTCCGATGCGCGACGCGCCTGCGTAAACTTAAAGCCGGCCGGCCGAGATGAAAACATGTTGCTTCTACCCGATAAGGCGCAATGAGGTTCGGGCTTGCAGCGGTGATGGCGAGCTTTCGGCGCTGATAGCGCAATTTTGACCAAACCCGCAGGAGTTTGAAATGGCGAGAATCGCAGTCGGCGGTGTCCATCATGAAACGAATTCCTTCATTCCCTCGCGAACCGACTTTGCTTATTTCGCAAGCCATCGAGATCGGCCGCCGCTCGTTCGCGGACCCGAGGTCCTTAAGTGGCTGACCAATACAAGTTTTGGGTTGTCCGGATTTCTTGATGCGATGGCGGACATGCACGACATTGTTCCGTTGCTGTGGACCAGCGGCGGGGCAGGTGGCGTTGTCACACGGGATGCGTTTGAGCGGATTACGGCGGAGCTGGTCGGTTCCCTGTCGCGGGAAATGCCCGTCGACGCGGTATATCTCGATTTGCACGGCGCGATGGTCACGGAAGATTTCGAGGACGGCGAAGGCGAATTGCTACGGCGGCTTCGGGCCGCACTGGGACCTCATGTCCCCATCGTCATCAGCCTCGACTACCATGCCAACGTCACGCCTCAGATGGTCGAGTGCACGGATGGCCTGGTTGGATATTATACCTATCCTCATGTGGATCGTGAAAGAACCGGCCGTCGGGCTGCCAAGGTGCTGTCGACCATCCTTGAACGAGGGCAGCCAAGCGGACGCGCGCTCCGGAAAATTCCATTTTTGATACCACTCAATTTCCAGAGCACTCTGGTCCAGCCCTCAAAACGAATCGTGGAAAGCTCTGAGCGCGCTGAGGGTGGAGATGTTCTGAACGTCTCGTATCTGGCCGGCTTCCCGCCGGCAGATCTGTTCGATTGTGGGCCCTCGGTGATCGTTCACGCATATTCGCAAGAACTGGCTGACCTTCGTGCCGACGCGCTGGCGGAGGAAATCATCGCCGTTGAGGCCGAATTCCTGCAGCCGCTCTACAACGTGAAAGAAGGCGTCAGAAAAGCCATCGGCATCGCAGCGACCGCGAGTCGCCCCGTTATTTTGGCCGATACGCAGGATAATCCTGGATGCGGCGGTACTGCCGATACGACCGGCGTACTTGACGAACTCATTCGACAGGGCGCTACGAAGGCGGTTGTCGGAATTTTATGCGATCCCGAAGCCGCGGAAGCGGCCCATCGTGCGGGCGAAGGGAACAAAATCAATATCGCTCTGGGTGGAAAATATGGACCGGCTGGTGTGAAGCCGTATGAGGGCGAGTTTTCTGTAACTCGGCTTGGCAATGGCCAGATCGTTTCCACCGGCTCGACAATTCGGGGCCGCAAGATGGAACTGGGAAAGATGGCGCTCCTGACCATTGGCGGCGTCAGCGTCGTCGTCAGCAGCAAGCGCATGCAGGCGTATGATCCCGGGTTATTCAGGCATTTGGGTGTCGAACCTATGGAGCTAAAGATCCTGGCGCTCAAAAGCGCGGTTCATTTCCGCGCGGACTTCGAACCGATATCCGAAGAGGTCCTGGTGGTGCTCGCGCCGGGAGGACATATCGTCGATCCCGCACAATATCCTTATCAGCGTTTGCGTGCCGGCGTTCGGCTTGGTCCGCTTGGTCCGAGATCGTGTGGGGGGTCGGCCAAAACGGGCTGAATTCCGCGCCGTAACGATCTATCCCGCCCTAACGCGGAGCTTGCGACTCAGTTTGTCGAGCCGTCTGCAGCCGATAGATGACGAGATGCAGATTCCTGAGCAAGCCAAGTGTCTCACCGACCCCGTAAGCGGCCTTCGCAAGACCGAAAGCACGGGGGTCAATCGGATTGTTGCTCTCGTCGTTGTCGGAGCGTCCTGGCACGGCTCCATTCGTTGAATCGTGTTCGCGTGATTTGGGAGGGTGAGTCAGGGCCGCATTGTGCCAACCGTACCGGATCGAATGAACAACCTGAATCTGCGCTGTACTACGATGTGTCTCCCCCCCGGGATCGGGACGCTGAGGTTGTTTCAGGAAGTGGCGTAAGTTTTGGTCGGTTGCCCATCGCGAAGCGCGGCTTCGATCACGGCCCAGGTGACGGAGGCGGTCTATGATTCGCCGACCGGCCGATATCTGCTCATTCCGCAGGGGGCGAAACTGATCGGCCAATACGATAGCTCTGTCTCCTTCGGTCAAAGCCGCGTGTTGCTCGTCTGGACCCGCCTCATCATGCCGGACGGCGCCTCGATCGTGCTGGAGCGCCAGCCGGGCGCCGATACCGGCGGTTATGCGGGGCTCGAGGACGAGGTCGACAATCATTGGGGCATGCTGTTCAAGGCGGCCGTCCTCTCGACTCTGCTCAGCGGCGCCGAGGCCGGCACCAGCCAGGATGAGAACAACCTTGTGCAGGCGATCCGTAGCGGTGCGTCCAACAGCATCAGCCAGACGGGTCAGCAGATCGTCCAGCGTCAGCTCAACATCCAGCCGACTTCGACCATCCGGCCGGGCTTTCCGGTGCGCGTCATTGTCACGCGCGATCTCGTGCTGACGCCTTGCGGACAGGGAGGAACGCCATGACGAAGCTCAAGCTCGGCCCACTCGCCGATGACAAGCCCGTCAAAATCGCGGTCGAGCTGCCGGCAGCGATCCACCGCGATTTGGTCAATTATGCCGAAGTGCTCGGCCGCACGACCGGACAGGCGGTCTCACACGAAAGAGGCAAGGCAGGCGACTGCGGCGAATTGAATCACCCCGGTCAGATGATGGAAAATGAGAGCGCCGAACGCACTATTCTGGCCGGACGCGGCATATCTGCGCCATCAACAAATCCAAATTCCCGAGGAATTTTGTACAAAGTCGAGCTAAGTGGACATGCACGCGGATCGCTGGCGATTCCCAAAGGGAAGACGCTGCGTCGCACCGCCTGGAAGCGATAAGGCCAGCGCATCAAGCCTCACCCAATGCCCCGCCACCGGATGGCTGGCGTCGTACGTCAGCTCGATGGCATGGCCACCCGCGCTGGCCTTCAGGAAGACGGCGTCGGAGCCGGACGATGCCCCGGTGGGCTGCCCGGCAACCGAGCCGGTGGGATCGAGTGACCCAACTTGCGAGATTGTCGACGACTAAATGATCGAGCGCTGCGCCCGTATGGGCCGCGACGAGAGCATTGAGCGCGCCGGCATCATTTCCGGCCGCCCGGATCGCGGTCGAGGCCGCGCCCTGGGTGTCGATGCTGATGGCGAACACGGTTCGCAGGAACGAGGTCGCATCGGCACGGGACGACAGCGCCTAGGTCACCAGGGTGATGGATGGATGGTCAGAACAGCAAGCCCTTCTTTAGCAGGCCGTGGACGCCCTTCTCGCCATTGACGTTCTGCGTGACCTTGAAGTCCACCACCAGTGAGCAGGTCTTGTAGGCCTCGGCCGGCGTCCACCCGGTGCGCGCGCAGATGAAGGCCATCATCTCCTTCAGGGCTTTCTTCATGGCGTCGTCGAGGTCCGCATCGAAGCCCATGGCGATGTAGTGGGTGGGTGTCTCCGCGCGCGGCATGGTCAGCACGGGGTCGGCAAGCCCGCCCCCCTTGTGCAGCAGGAAGGTGAAGGTGCCGTTCAGGCAGATTTCCAGCGCGTTGACGCAGGATTCCCCGTCCCCCTGCACGCCATGGCCGTCGCCGGCGGTGAAGTTCGCGCCCGGCACCCAGACCGGCAGGAACAGCGTGCTGCCAGCGGTCAGTTCCTTATTGTCCATGTTGCCGCCATAGGCCCTAGGCTCGCGGGTGGAGACTGTGCCGTAATTGAGTGGTGGCGCAACAGCCATGATGCCGAAGAAGGGGGCCAGCGAGATTTCCGGCCCCCAGGGTAACCGGCAGGTGCGTTGCGCCACATCCACGCGGATGTGGCTGACATCGCGATACGGAAACTCCTCCGGCAGGCTGCCGATCAGAGGATGGAAGGCGCAATAGCCCCAATCGGCGCCCAGTTCGATAGCGTCGATGCGCACTTCCAGCATGTCGCCGGGTTCAGCGCCGGCAATGGCCACCGGCCCGGTGACGAGATGCGCCCCGGAGCCCTGGAGGCCGGCCGCCAGCACCTCGGCGAGTGCGGGAGGAATGGCAAAGCCGGCATCCGGTGGCGGCATCACATGGGGCGCGCCGGAAATCGATTGCAGCACGACGGTGTCGCCGGGCGCGACCGTCAACACGGGCGGATAGGAGCCGTCGAATGAGCCGCGGCGCACGGTCTTGGGCGTCGCCGCCAGGGAATGGGTGGCCATTGTCGTTACTCTTCTGGAAAGGGGAAGCTTACGGTCGAGCGGCTGCCCGGCCGCGAGGTCACTTCACCACGATGGGTGTGAGATCCTGGAAGTAGCTCTGCGCCTGGACGAAGCCTTCCAGCTTCGGCGAGAGCGCCCGGGGATTGAGATCGTGGGCGATGAAGACGCGGTTGGCATCCGCCACGATGATCTCGTGCATCTTGCTGATGATCTCGGTCTGCTTGGCATCGTCGAAGCTGGCAAGCGCGTCGTCGGCCAGCTTGTCGATCGCCGGGTTCTTGTAGCCGCCCCAGTTGTTGCCCGACGGCGGGATGTTGGCGGTGGTGATGTGCTTGATGAAACCGGAAAGGGGATCCAGCACCGCTAATGAGTAGTTGATGGCGTCATACTGCGGATATTTCTCCGCACCCTTGGCGAATATCTCCACCATGGAGCTCCAGTCCATCACGTCCAGCTTCACCTTGAATCCGACGGCCTCGAGCTGCGCCTTCACCAGTTCGTTCATGGGCAAGGGCTGCATCTGCCCGGACCCGGAATTGGAAATGGCGACCGTGATGCTGCAAGGATAGCAATTGGCCTCCTTGAGCAGCGCGGTCGCCTTCGCGGCATCGAAGCTGTATTTCACCGGATGTCCGAAATACTTCACCGTCGGCAGAAATAGGCCGTAACCGGGTTGGGCGACGCCCTCCAGCAGTTCCACCATCTCGTCGCGGTTCACGGCATAGTTCGCCGCCTGGCGGACCTTCGGATCCTTGAACGCGCCGTGCTGGAAGTTGAGGATGTAGTCCCAGGTGTGAGGATACGGGCCGGTGATCACCTTCATGCCCGCCGATTTCAGGCGCGGGATCATGTCCGGCGAAGGGGCCTCGATGAAATCTGCCTGTCCTGACAACAGCGCTGCACTCCTGGTTGTCGCCTCCGGCATCGGCAGCAGCACCAGGCGATCCTGCTTGGGCACGCGCGCCTTGTCCCAGTAATCGGTGTTCTTCACCATCTCCAGGCGCTCGCCGTCCACCACCTTGTCGAACTTGTAGGGGCCGGTGCCGCTGGGGGTCTTGGAGTAAACCTTGTAGTCATTCCCGGCCTTCTCATAGGCGCAGGGCGAGATCATCAGGATAAAGGGAATGTTGTAGGGAAACAGGGATTCCGGTTTCTTGGTGGAGATGGTGATCGTGCCGTCATCCACTTTCTCATACTTGGCGATGGACGCCGTGCGCGCGCGCGCGCGCGCGTAGTTGATCGGGTTGTACTGCGGCACCTTGTCGGAGCTCAGACGGTCGAGGTTCCAGATGACGGCATCTGCGGTGAAGGGGCAGCCATCGTGGAACTTGACCCCCTGGCGCAGTTTGAAGATCCACCTGGCCTTGTCGGCATCGTCCACGTGCCATTCGGTGGCGAGCCCGCCTTTCAGCGTGGGCGACTGGTCGGAATGGGAGAGATCCCAGGCGATCAGCCCCTCATAGAGCTGGAAGCCCACGAAGCGGAAACCTTCCATGCCCTGGTCGGGCTGGCCGACATAATCGGGAATGTCGCTTGCCGTCATGGCGACGCGGAGCACGGTCTCCGCCTTCGCGGCGGATGCGCCCGTCGCAGCAAGCGTCACGGCGATAAGGATGCGGCCGGCGAGGCCGGCGGCGCAGGTTCTGATGTGACTCATATCAATCCTCTCAATCTGGTCCGTTCATCGCTTTGCGTTCACTCACAGCCCGCCAGAACGCGCTTCATGTCGGCTTCGCTCCGGTCTGCACGGATGCAGCGCACCTCGTGTCCTTGCCCCACTTGGCGCGGCGCCGGCATCTCGGCGGTGCAGGCGGGCATGGCCGCTGCGCAGCGGGGAAAGAAACTGCATCCCGGTGGGAGGCGGCGCATATCCGGCGGGCTGCCGGGAATGGCCTGGATATCGCTGTCGCGGCTTTGTCCGTGGACTGTGGAAGCCAGCATGCCCAGCGTATAGGGATGGCGTGGATGCATCAGCACGTCGCCCACCGCCCCGTATTCGACGATGCGGCCGGCATACATCACCGCCACCTTGTCGGCGATCTGCGCCGCTACGCCGAGGTCGTGGGTCACGAAGATCACGCCCATGCCCATCTCCTTCTGCAGCTTGCGCAGCAGGATCAGCACCTGGATCTGCACGGTAGCGTCGAGGGCGGTGGTGGGTTCGTCGGCGAGAAGCAGTTTTGGACGGCAGGACAGCGCCACCGCGATCATGGCCCGCTGCCGCAAGCCGCCGGATAGTTCATGGGGATAGTTGGCGAGCCGCCGTTCGGGCGAGGGGATGCGCACCAGGCGCAACAATTCCAGTGCGCGTTCCATGGCGGCGGCGCGGGAAATGCCCTCGTGCCACATAATCGTCTCGGCGATCTGCTGGCCGATGGGATAGACCGGATCCAGTGCCGTCATGGGTTCCTGGAACACCATGGCGACCTGCGCGCCACGGAGTTGGCGCATCCGCCTCTCGTTCTGCGATAGCACGTCCTCGTCGACGAGCGAGACTTTGCCGGAGATACGAGCGCGCCCCTGCGGCAGTAGTTGCATCAACGCGCGCAGGGTCACTGACTTCCCGGAGCCGGATTCACCGATGATACAGAGCACCTCGCCCGGCATCAGGTCGAAGCTCACTCCGCCCACCGCCTGCACTGTTGCCTCGCGGGAGACGAAACGCACGTTGAGGTCCTGCACGCGCAAGAGCGGCTGGGTCGTGTCAGGCGTGCTCGGCATGGGCACCCTCCTGGAATGGCGGCGTGCCAGTGCGGCTGTGGCCGGAGCCGGGATGATTCATGTGGCAGGCCGCGAGGTGCGCTTGCCCGCCCTTAGCATCGCCGAGCGATGGCGCTTGAACCTCGCAGACGGCTTCGGCGAAGGCGCAGCGGGTGCGGAATCGGCAGCCGGATGGCGGGTTGATGGGATTGGGCGGGTCCCCCACGAGGGGCGCTTCGGAGAGCCGCTCGGCCGGGTCGAGACTGAGCCGCGAGCGCAGCAGCGCGGCCGTATAGGGATGACGCGGGGCAGCGTAGATGGCCTCCACCGGGCCGATCTCCACCACCTGGCCGAGGTACATGACCAGGACGCGGTCGGAGATATATTGCACCACGTTGAGGTCATGGGAGATGAAGACGTAGGTGAGGTTGAAGTGCCGCTTGAGATGGCGAAGCAGGTTCAGCACCTGGGCCTCTACCGACTTGTCCAGCGCCGAGACCGCCTCGTCGAGGATTAGCATGCGCGGGTCCAGCGCCAGCGCGCGGGCAATGTTCACCCGCTGCTTCTGGCCGCCCGACAGCTCATGGGGATAGCGCGATCCGTATAGCTCGGGTCTCAGTCCCACTTTTTCCAGCAGGTCGCGCGCCACCGCCCGCGCTTTCTCGTTCGCCATGCCGTGGACCCGCGGGCCGTAGGCAACCGAGGCCTCGACGGGGAGGCGCGGATTGAGTGAGGAGGAGCTGTCCTGAAACACCATCTGCATGTTTCGGCGCAGTTCGCGCAGTGGCAGGCCGCTGATCCCCCCGACCGCCTCGCCGTCGAAAATCTGCTCGCCGGCGTCGGAGGGAATGAGATGCATCAGCAGGCGTGCGAGCGTGGACTTGCCGCAGCCGCTCTCGCCCACCACGCCGAGGGTCTCGCCCTTCTGCACGGCGAAGGACACGCCGTCGACCGCGCGGACCTCGCCTTGCTTCCGGTTGAGAATGCCGCCCCGGATGGGAAAGTATTTTTTCACCCCATTGACGATCAGCAGCGGCTGTCTGTTGCCGCCGCGATCTCGCGGATCGCCTGCGGGAACGGTACCGAGCTTCGGGCGGGCAGGGGCCTGGAGCGTGCTCATGCCCGCACGTCCATGGCCTGGCGGAGCCCGTCGCTGACGAGGTTGAAGGAGAGCGAGGTCAGGAAGATGGCCACCCCCGGCAGTGCGCAGACGAGCGGCTGGACGTAGATGGCTTGTCGCAGGTTGGAGAGCATCATGCCCCAGTCGGCGGTGGGCGGTTCGACACCAAGGCCGAGGAAGGAAAGGCCCGCCGCCAGTAGGATCGAAACCGAGATCAGGCTGGACGAATAGACGAACAGCGGGGCTGCCGCATTGCCCAGCACATGATGAACGATGATGGAGCGGCTGGACGCCCCGCTTGCCCGCGCCGCCTCCACAAAATCGAGGCCGCGCAACTGCGTGGTGGTGGTCTCCGCGATGCGGCAGAGCGGCGGGATGAACACCAGCGTCAAGGCGATGAGCCCGTTCTGCATGCCCCCGCCCATGGTGCCGGAGATGGCCACCGCCAGAAGCACCGAGGGGAAGGCGAAGAACACGTCCATGATGCGCATGATGATCATGTTGATACGCCCGCCCATGAAGCCCGCTGTCACCCCCAGCGTGCCGCCGATCAGCGTGGCGAACACCATCGGCACCAGCCCCATGACGAGTGAGGTGCGCGCGCCGAAGATGAGGCGCGAGAGCATGTCGCGGCCGAGCTCATCGGTCCCCAGCAGGAAGCCATGGAAGCCCATGGGCTTGAGGCGGTAGAGCGTGCTGGTCTTGTTGGGATCGAACGGCGCGATCCACGGCGCGCACATGGCCGCCAGCACGATGGCGAGGATCACCGCCAGGAAGAACAGGGTGACGGGATCGTATCGGAGGCGATTGAGGACCGTGCCGAAATAGCCCCGCACCTTCATTTCGGGCACGACAGACACGCGGGCATCGATCTGATCGGTGATGGCCATGACTCAGCCCCTCCGGATGCGCGGATCGACCGCTGTCTGCAACAGGTCGACCACGAGGTTGGTCAGCACGAAGCACAAGGCGAGCACGAGGATGGCGCCCTGCAGCACGGGAATGTCGCGGGCGAGGATCGCCTTGCCGAGCAGGAAGCCCGTGCCCGGCCAGTTGAAGATGGTCTCCACTAGGATCGAGCCGCCGACGAGATAGCCGAACTGGAGGCCCATCACCGCGAGTATCTGAGGCAGTGCGTTGCGCACGGCGTGCCTCAGCACTGGCAGCGGCCCGAGGCCCTTGGCGCGCAGCATTTGCACGAAGTCCTGCGACAGCACGTCGGCGACCGCGGCGCGGGTGTTGCGGGCGATGATGCCGAGCGGCGCCAGCGACATGGTGATGATGGGCAGGATGGCGTAGCGCGCCTGCTCCCACTGGAAGAGGCTGAAACTGGTCGACCCCTTCGACCCCATGCCGGTCGCCGGCAGCCAACCCAATTCCACCGAGAACCAGATGATCAGGACGATGCCAAGCCAGTAGTTGGGGATGCTCACGCCCAGCACGGAGATGGCGGTGGCCACCCGATCCGCCGGCTTGCCGAGATTGTACGCCGCAACCGAGCCCAGCACGAAGGCAATTGAAAAAGCCAGCATCACCGCCCCGGCCGAGATCACCACCGTGTTGGACAGCGCGTGCGTCACCTCGCTGAAGACCGGCCGGTTGCTCTGGAGCGACACGCCCATGTCGCCGGTAAGCGCGCGGCCGAGCCAATGGAGATATTGCAGCGGGATCGGCTGGTCGAAGCCATAGAGCTTCGCCAGGACCGCGCGGTCGGCGGCTGTGGCGTCGGGTGGCAGTATCATCTGAAGGGGATCGCCGGGAGCGAGATAGACCAGCGAAAAGCAGACGATGGTCACGCCCAGTGCTATGGGAATCGCGAGCAAAATGCGGCGTACGACGTAGATGAACATTAAACGCTCTCGGTGCGGGCTTCGTGACGGAACCCCGCACGCATAACGATGAGCAAGGAGCATGCCAGACGCCGCGGTGCTTGCTTCCGACGATCTTTCCAAGGGAGGCTGCATCCGGGGCGTGGTGAAATATCACCGAGGATCATCGGTGAGCCTTTAAACAGCTAGCTGTTGCTTAATGCCTGCGCAGTGGCGAAGTTCTCATTGAGCATCTTCGCAGGAGTGACGCGGGCCGCAGGCCGCGTGAGAAAGGCTGCGCCCGACAGGCGAAAGGCACCCCTGCGCCGCCGATGCCAATACGAGCGCCGGCCGACAATGCCTGCAACCATGAGGGGCGTTCCGGGCTTTCGCGCCGCCACGCGCGGCTTTGGGGCTTTAGAGTCCTCTCTGATTGGGGTCGTTGAAGTCAAGCTGCTGCACCATCGGTTTTTTCGGATCGCGTCGCCCCATGGGTCACTCGCTTCTCTTCGCGGTCGGCGTATAGCCGCCGCATGATGGGGTCAGGAGGACGAGGCATCTCAATCTATTTCACGACCTTGTGGGCTTGCGCCCTCAGGCTCAGGACTCTCAACGAGATTGCCTTGCCCATCGTCCCCATGGGAACGATCCGGTCTGCCCTTTCAAGCAGGGTAGTTCTGTTCTCCTTTTCGGCCTCAGGCTGTGGCGGCGCCTGTTTCTTTGCCGAAGCGGAATTGGGTTCCATCGCTCCACATGCGATGCAGGATGGTTGCGAGTTTTCGGGCAACCGCAACACGAGCCCGTGCCATGCCGCGTCGCTTGGCGATGCCCATGCCCCATGCCCTGAGGCTCGACCACTTCTTGCTGCGCACGAGCAGCGAATGGGCCGCCTCATACAGCGCGGTGCGCGCGAGCTCGTCGCCACATCGGCTGATCTTGCCCTGAATGTCCGTCTCGCCGGACTGGTAGCGTGCCGGCGTCAAGCCGAGATGCGCCCCCACGTCCCTCGATCGCCTGAACCGATCCGGCCGATCAATCGTCGCCCGGAAAGCGAGCGCGGTGATCGGACCTGATCCCACGTCATATTGCCCATCTCACTACGTTATTGAAAGACAAAGGTCTTTTGATTTGGATTTGATGATGACGGGCTTTTGCAGCACGCCCTGACGCGCTCGATCACATGCTGATCTTCGATATCCCGTCGTTTGATTACCCAGGGTGCGCCTGCACAATATTGCTTGGCGGGAATGACGCCGGCGCGTATCTGGCGTAGCACCGTCAGGGGGCTCAGATTGAGCATCCTGGCTGCTTCAGGCAACGTGACTTCGCCGCGCTCGGCCCATTCGCCATCCCTGTAGACCGAGATGCCGTGCGTGTTGCGGAAGCCCCGCACACGCGACTGTGTCCATCCATTCAATCGGCCTGTTCGCTTACCTGTCCGGTTGAGCATGCCGGCAATGGCTTTGTCAGGCATCAATCGCGCGCAGGCGCGGATCAATTCCACCGTCTCGGGCTCGACGGCCCACCGTGTTTGTCCCCTCCGGTTCTTTCTCACCATCAGGCGGGTATGATCGCCGCCCTGCCAATGCAACAATAAATGAATCTGGTCATCCTCGACGCAGGCTACCACCTCACGCAACACGACTCGGATGATACGCTTACGCGTGACGGCAGTGGCCGCCGGATGATGCCAAGCAGCCTCCAGGTCAGCCCCCATTTGCAGCAGACGCTTGCGCTCCTCTGCACTCAAGGTCGCCGGCCGCTGTCGAAGCAGCGCCTCCATTTCCTCCTCGAGTGCGCGTACGGCCGCAAGGGCGGCATTCCACCGCCGCTCGAGTTCGCCAGCGACCAGACGATTATCAGGGTCGACCGTATCATACTGTCGGCGTGCCCTGGTTGCCTCGTATCGCGCCTGCTCGAGCGCCAACTCGATCTGGCGTTGTTTTTCGCCAGACTGGTGCTCGCATTGTGTGATCGCTTGGATGGCTGCTTCAACACCGAGCGGCTGCAGCAACCGCACAATCTCGGCTCCCACCGCCTCATCGACCCGCAAAGCGCCGAATGAGATACAGGGACCAGCACCGGGATTGCTCCGGGTCGCGTCACAATTATAGCGGCCGACATCGCCCTTGGTGCCATTGTAGCTAACAAGCAGCCGGCGGCCGCAATGACCACAGCGCAGCAGGCCGGCGAGCAAAGCCTCCCCCTTGCGCACCGGTCCGCGCACCATCATGCCCTTACCATTGGCGTTGTCAGCGATCAGCCGTTGATTCCTTTCAAAGTCTGCCCAGGACAAATAGCCCTCGTGATGCTCGACGAGCAAGACCGCCCAATCTGAGCGATCTTTGCGGCGGCCGCGAACGATTCGCTTGCGGCCATTTTCGATTGTCATCCGACTTCCGGTTCGGCCAAAGGCGTAAGCACCAGCATAAACAGGATTGGTGAGAAGATTGCTCACCGACGTGTAGACCGGTAGCTTCCACATCACCTGATGTTGTCCCGAGACTTTGGGGTCGATATACGGCAGCGCGATCTGGTCACCTCGAAGCGACAAAAACACTTGGCGGATGCTTTGCATCTCGGCAAACCGGGCGAAGACCAGCCCAATCGCCTCACGCACGCGCAGGTCGGGATCCATTTCGATTTTGTCGCGGCCTACTTTTACATAGCCAACGGCTACCGAGAAGAACAGCTCGCCCCGTCGTGCCTTCTGCTTCAGGGCTTCCATCGAACGGGCCCGCAGGAGCGACAGTTCGAGCTCGCTCATCGTCCCCTTCATGCCCAGCAATAGCCGGTCGTTCGGATGGCGTGGTTCATACGTTCCATCCTCATCGACGATCACCGTGCCGACCAAGCCGCAAAATTCGATCAGAGTGTGCCAGTCGCGTCCGTTGCGCGCCAGGCGCGACGCCTCGATCGAAAACACGGCACCAACGCGGCCTTCACAGATCGCTGCAAGCAGCCTCTCGAATCCCGGACGGCTGACGCCCGAACCCGAGCGACCAAGATCGTCATCAATGACTGTCACATCCGTCCAGCCGAGAGCTCGAGCACGATCAGCAAGGCCATATTGACGCCGTCGGCTCTCATGATTGTTGGCAAGCTGGTCGACGGTGGATTGCCGAATGTAGATGAAGGCGCCCCGCGCCAGATGATCAGGCGTGATCTTCATCACCTGCCTCCGTCACTGCGACGACACTGAGTATTTCCGACAAAAGCGCGCTCACCAGTGGCAATAGCTTCGCCCGCTCGGACGCTGTCATCGGTACCAGTGGCGTCTTGGGCACGAAGAGGTCGGATTGGCGTTGATATTGTTGCCGACGCGTCATGCTTGTCTCCTTCACGACGGGAATCGTCGTGCAACAAGCTTAGGCAGGTATCGAGCTCGAGACGGAGCTCACGCAGATGCGCCAGCGGCAGAAGTGGAATCTCCGTCACCACCATCGCCTCCGCCGAATCCTCCGTCATCCAGATCGGCAGCTGCGCCAGTGTGCCATCGGGCTGACGGATGGTCACAGCGACGTCGTTACCACGGCGATGGCGACTGGTCACGATGACCGTTTGCCCGTAACGGGGATGAAATCGGTAACGGATAATCGTCTCACGCAACTGATAGTGAGCATTATGAAGTTGTCGCGCCAACACCTGGAACACTCATCAGCCGCCGGCAGGTCTCTTCTTTCCGGACGAGATCGAGAACCTGCTTGGTCAAGCGAGCGAATTGCTCCAGCATCGTGGCGAGAATTCTCAGCAACGGTTCCACCAACCCTGTCACCAGAGCATCCGCACCGACGAGTTCCCGCGCGCGTTCGGCGAAGGTGGCGCGGCTCGGCATGCCGAGTTTGACGCCGGCCTCCCGCAGGATCGCTCTCACCACGTTCTCGATCGAGCGCATTTCGTTGAGGACCGTGCGGCGCGCCACGAGCAGTGAACGCCACAGCCGACATTGCCGGCTCTTGACGTGCACCTGCCGGAACCAGCCGGTGCGCATGATCTGCGCCAGGGCCCGGGCATCGTTGCGGTCCGTCTTGTTCGGCATCGTCTTCATGGCCGCATTCGCTTGCCGCGTTTCGATGCAGATCGCTGGAAAGCCGGCAGCGCGTAAGCCGTCGTGAAGCCATGCCGTCAGAGAGCAGGCTTCCAGGCCTATGCGCTCCAACGACAAGCCAATGCCTTGAACGGTTGTGATAAGCGCCGCCGGATCGCTCGCAGCACGAAGCTCGCGCACGATGCGCCCCTGCTCATCAACCACACAGATCGCGGTCTCTTCCAACGACACATCCAGTCCGGCATAGTAGTTCATGGCTGCTCCTTCCCGATGTTTGTGGCGAATCAACATCGACCACGTTCTCACATCCCGAATGGAGCAGCCGCCTCTATCGCTGGCGGTCTGAGGACCCCAATCACCCCATCTGTTTGAGAACTAGGGATGTGCGATACATCGGATGAGTAGGCCTGCCATCGCGATGTCGATCATGGCGTGTGAGACATCCAGTCGTGCTTCGTAGTCTCTCACGAGGCGTCGATGCCGTGTCATCCATCCAAAGGTTCTCTCGACCACCCATCGGCGCGGCAGAACCACGAAGGCCGCCTCGGTCCGCTTGATGATCTCAACCGTGAAGTTGAGGAAAGCGGCCTTGTCGAGCAGTGTCCGCCTGTCGTAGGCGCTGTCGGCGAACAGGTGCTTGACCTTCGGCCAGCGCTTGTAGGTGGCCTCCAGCACGGCCTGAGCGCCTGTGCTGTCCGCGATGTTGGCCGTGGTCAGGCTAACCATCAGCAAGCGGCCATCCGTATCGACCGCGATGTGGCGCTTGCGCCCGACGATCTTCCTGGCGCCGTCGAACCCGCGCGTGCCATGAGCGGCCGGGGCCTTGACGGATTGGCTGTCGATCACCGCCGCACTCGGCTCGACATCGCGGCCGGCACGAGCCCGGTCGATCATCAGGACGACATCGTGAAGGGTCCGGAACATCAGCCGCCGAACCAGACGGCGAAACCACCAGTAAACCGTTTGCCAGGGAGGGAAGTGGACAGGCAGCATCCGCCACTCGCAGCCCGATCGCACGAGATACCGGATGGCGTTCAGAACCTCGCGAAGGTCAGTCCGGCGCGGACGTCCCGTGCCGCTGACCCCTGGCAGAAACGGCTCCACAGCCGACCATTCCTCATCGGTCAGGTCACTCGGATAGCGCTTCGTCTTCTTGGCGATTCTGGCCATCCGACCTCGGCTTGATGCTGTCCACATCCCAAGCCTGAATCAGACCCCAAAGCCAATGTCAAAGGTTATCAAACAGCCTCTAAGGGTGCTTGACAAAAATTCGCAATTAAAGGGCCGATTGACACCCTTCCTTGTCGTGGCCTGTGGTGCTGTGAATCGAGGCCGATGGCATCGCCAAGCTAACGGGCGGCCGTCGCTTCGAAAATGATAGTCATGCCTAACGGTCGAAGACAGCAATCTAAAGCTTCACATCGACCCCGAGGCGCGAGAAGGAAAGTGGGCCGGAGAAATCCGGTCCCGGCACTTCTTTCAAGAGATGGGTCGCCGTCGACCGGATGTCGCGCGCCACTGCATCAGTGACCAGGTTGCCGTCACGCTTGGTCAGGCCCGCCATGATCTTGGTGTGCTCGACCGCAGTCCATGGCGTGTTTGCTGAGCCCAGCGAAAAATAGAGCGTTGGCCCGCATTGAAGCCAGAGCGATTCGATGAGTGGCATCAATACTTCGGACTCTGCAGCACGATACAAAGTGAAGTGGAAACGTTGATTGGCGTCCAAGGTCTCGTGAAAAGCTCTGGCCTGAATAGCTGCCACAAGCTCCTTGTTGATTTCTCGAAGAGACCTGATCAGGGCTGGAGTGACGTTGTCACAGGCACGCCGCGCCGCCATGCACTCGATCGCCTCGCGCACGGCAAACAGCTCCTGAAGTCGCGAGGACGACAGGACCGGGACGCGTACCGAGCGATTGGGCAATTCTTCAAGGGCATTGGCCGCAAGGAGCTGGGACAGCGCATCGCGCACGGGCATGGGACTGGTTCCGACCAGCGCGGCGAGCCGTCGGATGCTGATGATCTGGCCGGGAATAAAGGCCCCCACCATCAGGCCCCGGCGCAACTTTGCGAGCACTCCATCCTGGACCGATCCGCGCTTGGGGCGCTCCGATGTGACCGGCGGATCGCTTTTGGCTCCGTGCATCATTCCTCGACCGCGTTATAGTGTTCCACGACCTACTATTCGTGAAATAGGCGACAGCGTAATCTGACAAGCCGAAATGAGAAAGTTGCGCGGTGTCCTACGCCCCTTGTGGCATGATCACCCCCAGCTTGACACTCAGAAACGTGATCACATGATGTGATCAATACCAGATTGTGCATCCTTCGGCCAACTCCTTCAAGGGCCATGTGACTCCCTGAAAATTCGACCAGATTTTTGACTTTGTCATCGTGGGAGGCGGCTCCGCAGGCTGTGTACTGGCAAACCGGCTGTCCGCCGATCCCCGCCACGTCGTGCTGCTGATAGAGGCCGGCGACGACGCGCCGCCCGAGGCGGTGCCGGCCGAGATCCTCGACGGCTATCCGATGGCGCTGTTCCGCGGCGAAAAATGGATCTGGCCGAACCTCAACGTGTTTCCGAACCGGACCGGTACCCAGAAAAGAAGCGGCTTTACGAGCAGGGCCGCGTCATGGGCGGTGGCTCCAGCGTCAATGTGCAGTCCGCCAATCGCGGCTTGCCGCGCGATTACGACTGCTGGGCTAAGCTGGGTGCCTCCGGCTGGGGTTGGGACGATGTGCTGCCGTACTTCAAGAAGGTCGAGAGTGACCAGGATTTCGACGGGCCGCTGCACGGCCGCGACGGCCCGTTGCCGATCCGGCGAATCTTCCGTGAGCAATGGCCGGCCTTTGCGCGGCAAATCTCGTCGCAGCTCAGTAGCCGCGGCTTTGCTGATCTCGACGATCAGAACGGCGAATTCGGCGACGGCATGCTGCCGCCGACAATTTCCAACATCAACGGCCGGCGGGTGTCCGCGGCTATGGCCTATCCGACGCTAGCGGTGCGCCGCCGTCCGAATCTTACCATCATGAGCCGGACGCGCGCAGATCGCCTGCTGTTCGATGGCCCCCGCGCCACAGGCGTGCGAACCGAGGCGGGTGGCGCGCACCGCGATGTCCACGGACAGCACATCATCGTCACCGCAGGGGCGCTGCGCTCGCCCGCGCTTCTGATGCGCGCCGGCATCGGATCGGCCGATGCCCTGCGAAAGCTGAATATCGAGGTGATCGCCGACCGGCGCGGCGTCGGCCAGAATCAGCGCGATCATCCCCCGATCACCACCGCCGCTTACCTGCCCCGCCAGCTGCGGCTCGATCCTGAGCTGCGGCGTCCCAACCATGCGGTGCTTCGCATCTCGTCGGGAGACAAAGCGCCGCCGTCCATCTGTACTTCGTCGCCTCCAACCGCGCCTCGTGGCACAGTATCGGCCAGCGGCTTGGGCTGTTCCTGCTGTGGTGCAACCAGCCTACCTCCATCGGTAGCGTGACGCTGGCGTCGCCGGACGCGCGCTCGAGGCGGCGATCGATCTCAACCTGCTCGGCACCGATAGCGACCTGAAGCGCATGGCCGATGCGTTCACGCTGATCGCCAGCGTCGTGCTGCAGTCCGGCGTCTGCGGCCATGTCGACGATCTTTTCCCGGCGGCCTTCTCGGAGCGGACCCGAGCCTTCAACCGGACCGGACGCAAAAATGCGATCCTGACCAGCCTCGGCTCGACGCTGCTCGACGGGCCACAATGGCTTCGCCACTGGTTCATCCGGAATTTCATCACCGACGGCGTGACGATGCGTGACCTGCTGGCCGATCGATCGACGCTGGAAGCCTATCTGCATGCACAGACGTTCGGTATCTGGCACGTCTCGGGCACCTGCAAGATGGGCGGCCGCGACGACGCCTCGGTGATGCCCGACCTGCCGACCGCCAAGACCAATCTGCCAACCCTGATGATCGCCGAAAAAATCGCCGACGGGCTTCTCCGCGGCCGCAACTAGCCTTGCCTGCAGATGTTCGGGGTCAAGCGCTCAAGCCGACTTGATATAGTTCGACCTTGAGGCCGTCAGGGTCTGCAATATAGATCGTCAGACCATAAGGCCCATCGTGCAGGTCGTTGAAGAACGACACGCCGGAGGTTTTCAGGCGTTCGCGCATCGCGCGGATGTCGTCGACCTCGAAGGCAATGTGATCGATCTGCCTGTGACCGAGCGTGCGACCCTGGATGATCGCGAAGCCCTGATGGAAGGCCGTGAACGGCCGTCCGTCGGCGAGCGGCTTGGCAGGTCGCACCACGAAGCCGAGCTGGCTGACATAGAATTGCTTCGAGACCTCCATGTCCTGCACCATCATCAGGATATGGCCGTACTCGGTCACCCGGGCCGATGACTGTGCGGCTTCGGTCATCAATGGCCCTCCTTGTCGATGCCCAGCACGCCGTCGCGGCCCCAGCTGTCTTTTGGGACGTCGTGAATCACGACATGGAGATGATCTGGCTTGCAGTCGGCGTGATCGACCATCGCCTGGGTAATGGCTTTGACGAGACCGCGCTTCTGCTCGACGGTGCGGCCTTCCCACATTTCAACGATAACGAATGGCATGTTTGGTTTCCTGTTCAGCGGCTGGCGAGAATGGTTTCGATACGCTTGCGGACGCCGCTCCACTGGCTGCGTCCGACGGTGACCGGCGCGCGGCTGCCAAGGCCGCGGCCCCAGATGGCCTTGAGGCCGAGCTCGGCCGCCGCGTCGCGGTCGATGCAGCCGGGCGGCGCAGAGAGGTCAATCAGGAAGGCGTGTTTCGGAACCAGGCTGAGCAACTCGCGTTCGAGCAGGCGCGCTGGAACCGTGGTGACGACGATGTCGGCTTTCGGCAGCAGTTCCGTCAACGCCTCGAGTTCGTGGGTTTCGGCACCGGCCGCATAGGCGCCGGCGCGCTGCACCGCATTGCGGGCGGCGACATGAACGCGCCCGCCGAGCGCAATCAGCGTGTGGGTCAGCAGCGCGCCGATTGCGCCCTGACCGACCTGGACGATGTTGGCCCTATGGATCGTGATATCGGTGTTCTCGATGATGATCTTCAGGGCGCCTTCGACAATCGCCTGGCCGCGCAACAGCATCAGATCCTTGTCCCACTCGTATTCATGAAGGGTGATCTGCAGCGCGTCGCAATGCGCCTTCAGCTTGGGATCGGCCCAGCCGAGAATGATGTGGCCGGGTCCACGCATCCGCGCCAGATCGCTGTGACCGGGAATCAGCCGCTCGGAATGCGACGGCGCGAACAGCGCGCCATCGGGCGCAATCCCGGGAATCGGGCACAGCGCGATGTCAACCCCGTCGAATGCCTCGGCCATCGACGCGCAGCTTTGGACGCCATCGATGCCTCCCTCCGGCCACGGAATGCCGAAGGCGCGGACATTGGCGCCGGCTGCCACGGCGCAGCGTGCGATTTCCTGTTCGCGACGATCGCCAGCGACGATCGAGATATTCAAGTCTTGCCAGTTCATGCACTCTTTCCAGTTGCGTCGGCTCGATGTGATGTCACGCCATTTCAGGGCGGACGAGGCCGGCGATCAGTCGTACAGCGTCGTTGTCGTCGGCACGTGCTCGTCGTTCAGGCCGGCGCGGATGACCGCGGCGGCGGCGAGTTCACGAGCCTTCGTACGAATTTCCTTCTCATCGACGGTCTGCACGCGGCCATCTTTGAAGAGGCACTGGCCGTTCACCCAGGTCTCCGCAACGGAAGCCCCGGTGGCTGAGAACACCAACGCCTGTAGTGGATCGTGAAACGGCGTCCATTCGACGTGGTCGAGATCAAATAGCACGAGATCGGCCTTCTTGCCGATCTCGAGTGAGCCGATTTCGTCGTCCCACAGTAGCGCACGGGCGCCGTCGATGGTGGCGGCGCGCAGCGCCTGTCGTGCGGTGAAGACGTCCGACTTCATTCTCGCATCCTTGAAAAGCCCGGCGCTGACCTGGATCTGACGCATCATGCTGAGATTGCCGGCAGCAGCGACGCCATCGGTGCCGAGACCGACCGTGACCCCGGCAGCCACCATCTCCGGATACTTGCCGATCGCCGAGGCGCCCTTGCCCAGTTTGAGCGAGGAGCAGGGACAGAAGGCGACCTTAACGCCGTTTGCAGCCAGAAGTTCGACCTCTTCATCGGACACGGCCGAGCCGTGTGCTATCACCAGGTTGTCGCCGAGGCCGCCGGCCTCATGAACGCGCGTGATTGGCCAGCGGCCGAACTTGCGCTGCGATACATTCGCTTCCTCGATGGATGTGGCGAGATGGTAGGTGGTGCCCACGCCGAGTTTCTCGGCCAGCGCGCGTGCGCCAACATGAAGTTCAAGCGAGCACGGTTCCTTGCCCTCGATGTTCACCCAGCAACGGGCGCGTCCATTGAGCGAGCCGTTATATTTCAGCACGCTCGCCTCGAGCGAATGCAGGGCAGTGTCCGAATCGGGAAAGAAATGATGGGCCACCATATCGGCGTCCCAGCCGCGCGGCAGCTCCTCCGGCTGAACGTCTGCCGCGTGCCGCCCGGTGATACCGCGTATGCCGGTTTTGTCCATTGCGCGGATGGCGATGCCCGGATCGTATTGCGACCCCATGTCGAGAAAACAGGTCGTGCCGCCGCGCAGCATCTCAGTGATCCCAAGCAGCGCACCCCAGTATTCGTCCTCCTCGGTGACGTGGGCGTAGAAGGGCTTTGCCCAGTGAAACACCCAGGCGCGTGTGGTGAGATTATCCGGAAATACCGCGCGCGACAGCGTCTCCGACAGATGGACGTGGCTGTCGATGAAGCCGGGCGTGACGCCGCGCATGCTGCCGTCGATGACCGCGTCGAACGACGTCGTGGCGTGGCGGCCGAGCACCGCGGCGGCAGGTCCGATGTCGGCAATCAGATCGTCGTGGATAACCATTGAGGCATTGCGCAGCACTGTATCGGAGGCGTCGACCAATATCGCAAAGTTCAGGTTCTGAATGAGCGTTTTCATTAGTTGCCGGTGCTCGTTTCAATCATTTTCCAGCCGCAATGCGCGCCGCGTCTTCAGTGCAGCGAATTGCGCATCACAATCAGGTCGCCGGCATTCCATTCCAGTAATACTTGCTCACTGACATCTGGAACGAAGATCGCGCGGTCGGCGAAACTGCTGGCTCGAACCGATAACGTCGCTGGTCCACCGATATCGACTTCGACCTCGAAGGCGGCGAAGGCGCCCTGGAAGATCCGGCTGGAAACGGTGCCGACAATGCTATTCGACGTTGCAGGGTTTTCGCTGCTGGGTTTCATGCGGATCGCCTCCGGCCGTATGGCCAGTTCGACGGTCTTGCCGGCAAATGTGCGGTAGCGCCCATCATGCTCTGCGAGGATGTCGAGACCGCCAGCCCTGGCGCGCAGCGAGCCGTCCGCCACATCGACGATCTCGGCGGCAAACATGTTTCGCACGCCCATGAAGTCGGCACAGAAGCGTGTGGACGGGTTAGCGTAAATTTCTTCGGGACGGCCGATCTGTTCGACGTACCCTCGGTTCATCACCACGATCCTGTCGGACAGGGTGAGGGCTTCCTCCTGGTCGTGTGTGACAAAGATTGACGTGATCCCAACGCGACGGGTCAGCTGCCGCAGTTCGGACTGCATTTCTTCACGCAGCTTCCTATCTAACGCCGCAAAGGGCTCGTCGAGCAGTAGGACCGACGGGTTGGTGACCAGCGCCCGTGCTATCGCCACGCGCTGCTGCTGGCCGCCCGACAACTGATCCGGAAAGCGCTCGCCAAAATCGGATAGCCGCACCATATCCAATGCCGCCTTGACGCGCACGGCGCGCTCGGCCGAGCCGACGCCACGCATGCGCAGGCCAAAAGCGATGTTGTTCGCCACTGTCATGTGTGGAAACAGCGCCAGGTTCTGGAACACCAGGCCAATGTCGCGATGCTCGATCGGCACCCGCGTCACATCGCGCCCGCCGATCTTGATGGTACCGCTGTCGAGGTCGAGCAGACCGGCGACCGCGCGCAGCGTCGTGCTCTTGCCGCAACCGCTTGGTCCCAGCAGGGTCACGAATTCACCGGCAGCGACGTCAATGCAGACCTCATTCAGGACAACGTTGTCCTCATAACGCTTGGTCGCCTGGTCGATCGAAAGTTCTTTCACGATTTGGCTCCGAGCAAGGAATGAAGACCGACCAGACGTTCTCCGACCAGCGCCAGCGCGAAGCTTCCGAATATTACCAGAGCCGACATGGCGATGACGCTGGGATCCATTTGGTACTCCAGCGAAGACATGATGGTGAGTGGCAGCGTGGTGGTCCGGGCGTTCGCGAGGAACAGCGAGACAGGCACGTCACCGAACGAGATGATGAAGCCGAACAGGGCGCCGGCGATGATGCCCGGCGAGATCATCGGGAGAGTCACATACAGGAAAGCCCGGAGCGGCGTGGCACCTAGACTGCGCGCGCCTTCGATCAGGGTTCGGTCCATGCGCGCCAGGCTCGCCAGGACGGTGCGTGTGCAGTAAGGAAATACGATCAGCCAGTGCGCGAGCAGCAGCCGCAGCGGGGCGTTTTGCAGCCCAATCAGCGAAAAGTAGATCAGCAGGCCCATGCCGATGACGATGGTCGGCACCAGGAGGGGAGCCATCAGGAGCACCTCGACGGCGGCCGCACCGCGAAAATTCTTCCGCGACAAGGCCAGCGCAGCGAGGATCGCCGGCGGCAGGGCCATCGCAGTCGCGCCGGCCGCCAACCACAGGCTGGTGATCAGGGGACCGGTGAAGGTGCGATCAGTCAGCGCAGCGGCGTACCAGCGCAACGACAGACCGCTGATAGGCAGCGAGATGCCTTTTCCGCTGTTGAAGGAAAGGATCAAAATAATGACAATTGGAGCGAACACGAATGCATAGAGGCACGCGATGAGGATTTTGTAAGCCACTCTCACGTCAAATGCCCCGCACCAGACGACCGAAATAGCGGTTGGCACCCCACAGCGATGTCATCAGCACCAATCCCGACACAGCGACCAAGAAAATTGCAATCGCCGCACCAAATGGCCAGTCGAAGTTTTTCATGAATTGCTCATAGATCAGCAGCGTTGCCACCGAGGTGCCACCGCGTCCCATAAGCGCGGGCGTCACGTACGACGAGATCGCGATGCAGAACACCAAGATCGCCCCACTAACGATGCCCGGCACAGCGAGAGGAAAAACGATTTCCATCGCTACGCGAAGACGCCCGGCGCCGAGCGTCCGCGCCGCATCGACAATGTTGAAATTGACCCGGTCGAGTGTCGCCAGTGCCGACAGCACGACAAACGGCATCAGCACATGGGTCAGGCCCAGTACCATTCCGAAATCCGAATGAACCAGTTCGATCGGGCTTGCGGTGATCCCCAACCATATGAGTGTCTGGTTGATGATGCCCTGCTGGTCGAGAAGCACGACCCAGCCATAGTTGCGAATGGGAATGCTGACCAGCAGCGGCGCAAGAAGTCCCATCGTCAGAATCGGGCGCCAGCGCTTCGATGATCGCCACAGAAAATAAGCCAGCGGCCAAGCGATCACGACGGAAGCCAGGGTGACGATCAGGCTCATGATCATCGTCGATCCGATGATCCGCAGGTAATACCAGTCCAGCAGCAGGCGCCCATAGTTGTGCAAGGTTACGCCGCCGGCGGCGGTCAGCGCCATCGTATTGGCCGGCAGCAAGCTGTAGGCCAGCAGTAAGCCAATTGGCGCCAGCATAAAAAGCGCAACGAGCAACGCCGCCGGCGTCAGTAGTAGAGTTGCTCGCATCCAAGGGGCCAATCGGTCTTCCATCAGCCGACGATTTCCCGATTCCAGCGTTCCAACCAGGTCGGCAACCTGTCGACAATCTTGTTCCAGTCGGGAAACAGCAGATGCTCATAGGTTGGTATGCGCGCCGCGATTTCGGGTTTGAGGACGACCTTCTTGTTGGTGGGGCCCGCGATCAGCCGGCTGTTGAAAGCACCGTTCGCCTCACTCGAGATGGTGAAATTCACAAAGTTCTTGGCAGCCTGGGTGTTCTTCGAGTTTTTCACGACGTGAAGCGAAATCATGCCAACCATCACGCCTTCCGCGGGCGTCAGGAATTCGATTGGCACGGCATTATCGATCAGGGCGGCGGCGACATTGTGCTCGCCCATGATAAGCGCGGCGGTGCCCCGTTCCATGATCTGCTGTCCTTCGGATTTGCTCGTATAGAAGCGCATGATGTTCGGCTTCATGCGCTTCACGGCTTCGAAGCCTGGCTCGATGTTATCTACGCTGCCACCATGCAGTTGGGCCATGGTCAGCAGGAACTGCACTCCGCCGGAAATCGACAGGGTGGGAATGGCGATTTTGCCTTTGTACTCCGGTTTGAATAAATCCATCCAGGAGACGGGCTTTGCCAGCTTGGAGTCGGTGCGATGGATCAGTCCGAAACTGATAAAGTCGATGCCGACGCCTTGCTTTGCATAGCCATCGATGAACTGGGGATAAACGTCGGCCAAGTTCGGCAATTCGGCCACTGTCAATTCTTCGCAGATACCAGCCTTCACGGCGCGGATCGAATCCGGATACGGCAACAATAGGACGTCAAGCTCCGGGGCGAAGCGGTTCATAATGGCGCTGGCAAGCCACTCGTTCGGAGAGCCGATCTTCAGGGCGACATCTACATTGTTGGCCGCCTCGAAAGGCTTCACTAGGGTCTCGTCGTAGACTTTTTGGAAAGTGCCGCCGACTACCGTGCTGGTGATGGATTTGCGCGCCTGCGCGAGGCTGGAGTGCGCAAACGGTAGCGTGAACGCCAACGCCGCTCCGCCCGCAATGGCTCGCCGGCGGGACATTCTTAGCGATATCGCATGAGTGTCTTTGAGTCTGTCAGCCATGAAGTTCTCTCCTCACGAAGAATACTGATCACAGTGTGTGATCACAGCTAGTGAGGGTCAAGGTGAAATGATCGGCAGAAACTGCAGGCATTTGGCGCGAAACGGGGCAGGCCTCGTTATTGCGGCGCCGTCGCTAAAGTTGATCGCGGTCAGACGTGTGGGGCGGCAGATCGATTGAGACTGGGACCTTCATCTGCAAGCGCCGTGGATGCACCTTGGCTCTTCTGAATCAGTTTCCAGAGCGCCGCCGGCGTAATGGGCAGCTCGCACGGCTCAACGTGAAATGCCGACAGCGCATCGGCGATCGCATTGCCGATGACGCCCGCCACCGGCGAGATTCCATCCTCGCCCGCTCCCTTTACGCCGAGCGGATTGCGCGTGGTGCGAGTTAGGTCGAGCGTGATCGCGCGGATTCTTGGGAAATCCGTCGAGGTCGGCAGCAGATAGTCCGCGAGCGAGCCGGTCAGCAGTTGCGCCTGATCGTCATAGAGCAGATTTTCCAGAAATACGCCGCCCAGTCCCTGGACGATCGATCCGATCTTCTGACCTTGCACGATCATGGGATTGATCATGCGGCCGACATCCTCCACCGCGACGTAGTCCAGCAGTGCCACATGTCCCGTTGCAATATCCACGGCGACGTGCGCGGCGTGGGTGCCGTAGCTGAAGGGCTTCGCCTTGGTACCGAAAGAGCCGTGCGATTCGATGGCTGCGCCATCAGCCGTCGTCAGGTCCGCGAGTCCCAGGGGGCGTCGCTGTCCGGCGCGAAACGTACCGTCGGCATAGGCGATCGTTTCGACTGCGCAGGCCCATTTTTCTGCAGCAATTCCGCGGCATATTTCGATCAGACGGTTGGCGGCATCGACAATCGCATTGCCACCCATGATCATCGAACGCGAATGAAAGGATCCGAAGCCCTCCGCAAGCAGGGTCGTCGATCCGTGAAAGATAGAGATGCGGTCCATCGGAATCTGCAGGGCGTCGGCGCAGATCTGGGCGAATGCCGTCTCGATTCCCTGACCCAGCGCGGAGGATCCCACGAATACCGAAATTCGCCCCGCCGCTTCCATCCGCAATCGGGCATTTTCCTTGGGGCCGGCGCCGCTGCTGTCCACGAAGCAGCCGATACCGAGGCCATGGTAGCGGCCATCGATCAGCTGACCGCGCAAGGATAATTTTTCGGTCCAGCCGATTTCACTGGTGCACCGTTCCATCACGGCGGGATAGTCGCCGCAATCATAGCTGGTCTCGCCCTCATAGGGCACGAGCTGGCCGATCGCGTAGGGAAGTTCGGCGCTGGTGACCAGGTTGCGCCGTCGGAACTCGACCGGGTCGATGCCGAGCTCGCGGGCGGCGATGTCAAACAGGCGCTCGCGGAAAAAACTCGATTCAAAGCGGCCCGGCCCACGGTAGCTGCCGGCAGGGGTCTTGTTGGTGACCACGGACAGCACTTCGAGCCCGACGTGGGGGATGCGGTAGGGACCTGGGAGAAACTGGCCGGTCCGCGAGGCCAGAATGCCGCCGGTGGTGCTCATATAGGCACCGAGATCCGCAATGACCCGGGCGCGCAGCCCGAGCACCAGCCCTGTGGCCGAACATGCGATCTCCAGATCGCAGCAGACCTCCCGCGAATGGACCGTGGCCATCATGTGTTCGCGCCGGTCTTCCTGCCACTTGACCGGGCGGCCGAGTCGGCGCGACGCGAATGGCACAAGGAAATCTTCCGGGTAGAACTCGCCCCGAACTCCGAAACCACCGCCGACATCGAGCTCGATCAGGTCCACTTTTTCATGAGGCAGCGACAGCATTCCGGCGAGGGTTTTTCGATTGAAAAACGGCACCTTTGCAGCGCCCCATACCGTCATGTGGCCGCGCTCGGGATCCCATTCGGCGAGCAGGCCTCGCATTTCCATGGGCATCGCCGTGTGGCGCTGGACAGAAAACCGCTCGCGGCGGATATAGGACGCTTGGGCGAAAGCCGTTTCGATGTCACCACGACCTATGCGGTATTGCGAAGCAATGTTGGTGCCGGTTTCTTCGAACAGAATGGACTTATCCTGCTCGCCGGCAGCTGCTGTCGCAATCGGAGCGCATGGATCAATGTCAATGTCGATGAGACCGGCGGCGTCCTCGGCGATCGCCTGGCTCTCCGCGATGACAATCGCAACGGGTTCGCCCACGTAGCGGACCTTGCCGGATGCTATAATCGGCTGGCAATAGGGCTCGGTACCCGCCAGTGGCGCGATGCGGATAGGGATCCTTCCGAGCTCGCCCTCGATATCAGAAGCGCAGAAAATTGCATGGACACCTCTGAGGGCTCGTGCCGCGGTTGAATCGATGCCGCGCAGCATGCCGTGGGCGACTTGGCTGCGCACCACGACCGCGTGAAGCGTCCCGGGCCTGTGCAGGTCGTCCAGAAAGCAGCCGCCTCCCGTCAAGAGGCGCGGGTCTTCCGTCCGGAGAAGCGGGCTCCCGACATACGTATTGCTGTTAGACGTCTTCACTGTGCGGTCCTCGTGATGCATCCGCGAGAATATTCCGCGCCTGCGCGATCGCTTTGACAATGGGAATATAGCCGGTGCAGCGACATATGTTGCCCGAGAGGACCTCCGTAATGCGTTCGTCGCTTGCCCGCGGCTCGCGACCAAGGAGGGCATGAGCCGTCATGAGGATGCCGGGAGTGCAAAAGCCGCATTGTAGGGCATGATTGTCCTGGAATGCCTGCTGAAGGACAGACATCGATTCTGCAGACCCTAAACTCTCGACAGTGGCAAGATTGCCGCCCTCAGCCTGCACGGCCAGCATCAGACAAGATCGAACGGCGTCGCCATCCACGATGACGGTGCAGGCGCCACACACTCCGTGCTCACAACCGACGTGTGTTCCGGTCAGGTTCAAATCGTGCCGTAGGCAATCAGCCAGCGTCCTGCGGGGTTCGACAAGAACCTTTGATGGAACACCATTCACGGTAAAATTCACTCTTGTCGGGTTTGTCACGAGGGTTCTCGCGCACGTGCAAGGGCCTCAACCAAGGCTCTTTCCAGCAACGTCCCCAGCAACGCCCGGCGATATTCAGATGGCGCGTGCGGATCGTCCGGGGGATCCACTTCTCGTTGCGCGGCGGCCGCAACCCGAGCAATCGCTTGAGCATCGGGCTCTGCGCCGTCGAGAACCGCCTGCGCTTGCGAAAGGATAACGGGCCGGTCCGCGACGCCAAAGCCGACGATACGGGACCGAACAGCGCGTCCGTACTCAAGGCTGAACTGCAGGGACACACCTGCAAGTGCGAAGTCACCGCTTCTGCGGGCGAACTCCTTAAAGCCCCAACGATAGGACGGGTCCCATGGCGGCAGCCTCACGGCGACAATAACCTCGTCGTCCTGCAGGTCGGTGGTTAGCAGGCCGCGGAAGAAATGGTCAGCTTCAATGAAACGTGTGCCATCTCTGCCGCGAATCTCCATGATGCCGCTGCAGGCCAGCACAACTGCTGCAAATTCCGCCGCCGGATCGGCATGCGCCAGGCTGCCGCCGATCGTGCCGCGGTTTCGCACTTGGTAATGGGCGATGTGACGGATAGCGTAGTGGAGAAGGGGATAGCCGTTCGCAATATCGGAATGTCGCTCAATGTCGCACCACCGCACACAGGCGCCTATTCGAATACCTGCTGCATCAATTCGAATCGTTTTCAACTCATCGATGCGGCCAATATCGATCAGCGCGTCGGGCGCAAGAAGACGATACGCGAGCATCGGCATGAGGCTTTGCCCGCCGGCTATTAGTTTTGCGTCGCCCTTGTAGTTGACGAGCAGCGAGACCGCATCCGCCAGGCTGTCGGCTCGATGGTAAGTGATAGGTGCAAGCTTCATGAGCAAAGAATTTCCGGGGGTGCGCGGCTCATCGCGGGGGCGTTCGTCATGATCAAGCCAAGCAAACTATGAAGAGTGTGATCACATATTGTGATCCTATTCGTTGAAGTGTCAACCCGCAACGCAACCGTTGAAGAGTGGTGGCCGAGCCTGCCTAAATTGATTGCCGATGCCCAATTCAATTGCCGTCAATGCGACTATTTTCTGCAAACGCGCGACGGCGGAGCATTGACGGGCGACGAGTGTGATCACAAAGTGTGGTCACGATTGGAGTATCCGTCTTGCCCGTTATCCGACTTATCGAGACCTTCGCCGTTCAGCTGCCGACCCGTCGTGTCCATCAATGGACGGGGCTAACGGAGCCGATCGGTCGCTATCTGATTATCAAAATGACCGACGATGAAGGTCACGTTGGCTGGGGTGAAGCGCCAGCCTTGAAGGATTGGGGCGGCGAGTTCGGCCGCTACTTCGGCGAAAGCGTTTCGATCGCACAGCTCATCATTTCCAATTACATGGCGCCCACCGTGACCGGGATGGAGTTGGGCAACGTGGCCGATCTGCATGCGCGAATGGATGCGTGCATGAAGGGCTATCCGTATTCGAAGGCCGCTGTCGAATTTGCCTATCTCGATCTGAGTGGCAAATGGCTGGGCGTTCCCGTGCACACCCTTCTTGGAGGCAAGGTTCGTGACCGCGTGCTGGTCACGCACTCCATCGGCCTGATCTCCGTTGAGGAAGCCGCGACCGAGTCTGCCAAGGTGGCCAGCGAGGGCGTCAAAACCATCAAGGTCAAGATCGGGGTTGATCCGGATCGTGACGTGAAGATTGTTGGTGAAGTGCGTGCGGCTGCAGGCGCCGGCGTCGAAATCTGCGTCGATGCCAACGAAGGTTACAAGACGCCAGGCGAGGCGATCCAGGTGATCCGCCGGATGGAAAAGTTCGGCCTGAAATATGTCGAGCAGCCGGTTATGGGAATCGAGCGGATCGCCGAGGTCGCCCGAGCCATTGATGCGCCCGTGATGGCCGACGAGTCGGCGTGGAATTCGCACGACGTCATCCAGATCATTGAGAAGAAGGCCGCCCAGATCGTCTCGATTTACTCGACGAAGCCGGGCGGGTTGTACAGGGCAATGGAGGTCGCTGCCGTATGCCGCGCGGCCGGGATCATCTGCAACGTAAACGGGTCCGTCGAGACCGGAGTGGGCAATCTCGCCAACATTCATCTCGCCGCGGCCGCCGCAGCCGTGACGCTGTCCAATGTGGTGCCGGTATCGACACCGGCCGAACAGCAGAACGGCAAGATCGGAGGCATCTACTATCGCGACGATCTGCTCTCGGAAGGTCTTTCGCTTGTCGATGGCGCAATCATGGTGCCTACGGAGCCCGGCATGGGGATCGCCGTCGATGAAGCGAAGCTCGAAAAGTACAAGGTGACGCTATGAACATGGAGCCTAAAGTGAAAGGCTTGCGCGCGGAAATCCTGATGCGCCAGGCACGTGCGATGCTGGAGCAGGGCCTTGACGCCATCGTGTCGTGCTCGCCCGAAAATTTCGCCTATGCCGCAGGCTTTGTAATCCCCTCGCAGCCATTGCTGCGGCATCGGCATGCGATGGCCATTGTCAAGACCGATGCGAGCCTTTCGCTGTTTGCGGTGGATATGGAGGAGACCACGGTCGCGCGCGAGGCACCGGGCGTGCCGCTGGCGATCTGGAAAGAATTTTCCGAGGATCCGATGACAGTGCTAGCAGATGCACTCGGCCATGCCGGACTGACGTCCGGCCGCATCGGCATCGAGCTGGAATATCTGCCGGCCGGCGACTTTGCGCGTCTGACGGCGTCGATGCCGAAGGCAACATTCGTTGCCGCCGACAAGATTCTGTCCCGTCTTCGCCAGTTGAAGACGCGTGATGAGATTGCCCTGCTGCGGCGGCTTTCCCGGATCGCCGATCAGGCGATCGGGGACGCGCTGGCGAGCGTCAAGGTTGGTAGCACGGAGCTGGAGATTGCGGCTCATCTGACCAAGAACGTCTATGAACTGGGCGCCGAGAATTTCAAGCTACTAATCACCGCGACAGGCCCGCGCAGCCAGCTTCCCAATGTCGGCCCCACCGACCGTCGCCTTGAACGCGGCGACATCTGTCGCGTGGAAATCTTCTCGGTGATCGGGGGCTACCAAGCCGGCGTCTGTCGGACCGCCTATGTCGAGGAACCGCCCGCAATGGCGGAAGAAATCTGGCAGCTCATGGTGGACTGCAAGTACCGGATTCTGGAGCTGGCCAAGCCCGGCGCCGACTGCCTTGCCATCTATCAGGATTTTGTCGATCGGCTGATCGCCAGGAACCTGCCGCCGATCTCTTTTGTCGGTCACGGCATCGGGCTTCATCTGCACGAAGACCCCTATATCGGCGCAACGCCGCTGCTGGGACAGCCGGGCAAGTCGGCTGTGCTCGAGGAGAACATGGTGCTTGGCTTCGAACCGCTCTGCTACCGCACCGGCTACGGCTTCGGTGTGCAGAACAAGGACATGATGCTGATCACCGCGATGGGATCGGAGCTGCTGTCGGACGTGACCGATACCGACAAACTGATCCGGATCGGCTGAGCCCATGTCCAGCGCGCCTGCCATCAGCATCGAGGACCTTTCGGTCAGCTTCAAGAGCAAGACCGGCATTGTCACGGCGCTGGACAATGTCTCGTTCAAGATTCCGTCGCGCTCCTTCCTCAGCGTCGTCGGGCCGTCCGGCTGCGGCAAGACGACGTTGCTCAAGGTCCTGTCCGGCGTTCTGCAGCCGTCCGGCGGGCGGGTGCTGTTCGACGGCGAGGCGATCAACAAAGGCAAGGTGCAGGGCCAGGTGGGCTACGTCTTCCAGCGCGCGCTGTTGCTGCCGTGGCGGTCGGCACTAGACAATGTAATGCTGACGCTCGAAGTGGCACGGCGCGGCATGGGCAAGGCCGAGCGCGAGGAACAGGCGCGGCGCTGGCTAAGGATTGCCGGCCTCGAAGGCTTCGAACATCGCATGCCGCACGAATTGTCCGGCGGCATGCAGCAGCGCGTCTCGATCTGCCGCGCGCTGGCCTTCCAGCCCAAGATCCTGCTGATGGATGAACCGTTTGCGGCGCTTGACGAAATCACCCGCGAGACGCTGCAGGGCGAACTGCTGCAACTCTGGGCGCAGACCGAAACGACCGTCGTCTTCATCACCCATTCGATTCCCGAGGCGATCCTGTTGTCCGAGCAAATCATTGTCATGTCCGCACGCCCCGGAAGGGTACTCGAGCGGATCGACGTGCCGTTTGCGCGACCGCGCCGCGAGGAGATGCGCGAACTGCCGAAGTTTACGGAGCTGGCCGGTCACGTCCGTAGCCTGCTCAGACAGCCAGTCGCCAAGCGGCCCGAGATGGAAGGCGCCTGAACATGTATCGCGCATCCGTCATTGTCGGCCAGATCATGGTGTTCGTCGTCTTCTTCGCGATTTGGGAAGTACTGGTTCACGTGTTGCACATCAAGCCGGTGATCCTTCCCCCGCCAACGCGCGTCGCGGAAGTCGCCTATGAAAATCGTGCGTTGCTGCTGAAGAACACCTGGCCGACATTCGTCGCGATCTCGCTGGGTTTCCTCAGTGCGGTCGTTACCGGCTTCTTCATCGCGGTGGCCATCGCCTATTCGAAGATCGTACGTGATCTGACCTATCCGTTCCTGGTCGCAGCGCAGATTCTCCCGAAGATCGCTTTCGCGCCATTGTTCCTGATCTGGTTCGGGTTTGGCCTCACGCCGAAGGTGGTGATCGCCGCGCTGATCGCGTTCTTTCCGATCGTGATCAACACGGCAAAGGGCCTGACATCGGTCGATTCCGAACTGCTGCAGTATATGGACTCTCTCGGCGCCAATGGTTGGGAGAAGTTTTCCAAGATCAGCCTGCCGTGGGCGATGCCGTATTTCTTCGCTGCCCTGAAGATATCGATCACGCTGGCGATCGTCGGCGCTGTCGTCGGTGAATTCGTCGCGGCCGGCGAAGGCCTGGGTTACGTCATCAACGCATCGAACATTTCACTCGACACCGAGCTGATGTTCGCCGCCATCATCTGTATGAGCATTCTCGGCATCGCCCTCTATCTCGTCATCCTACTGCTGGAGCGGCTGTTTCTTCCGCAGGGGTCAGATGAATCGGGCGTTCAGGCGACGATGTGACCAGGTTTTTCGCAGCAATGGGCAAATTGGCCTCAATCGGAGGAGTTGATCGTGAACACTTTCAAGAAGTTGGTCCTGGGCGCCGCACTTTTCCACGGCATCATACTGTCGACCGGCGCCGTGCAGGCGGCCGACAAGGTCAAGCTCCGTCTCGATTGGGTCTACGGTTCGGAGCATTCCCCAATCTTCCTCGCCATAGAGAAGGGGTATTTCAAGGACGAAAACATCGAGATCGAACTGATGCCGGGCGAAGGATCTTCCGTCACCGTCAAGCTGGTGGGAAACCGCGATACCGATTTTGGCTATGCGACGGCTGACCAGGTGTTGATCGCTGCAGCGCGCGGGCTGCCGCTGGTCTCGACTGCGGTGGTGCTGCAGCAAAACCCGACGGCGCTGATCTTCAAGACGACCCAGAATATCAAGGATGCCAAGACGGACCTCTATGGCAAGACCATCGGCGTGCAGCTCAAGAGCAGCACCGGCAAACAGTGGGAAGCCCTGAAGAAGGACCTCAAGCTTGACGCCGGCAAGTTCAAGGAAGTTCCCGCTGACGGCGCGCTGGTACCATTGATGGCGTCCGACCGGATCGATGTAGGCGTCGGCTTCTACTTTAACGATGCGCTCAAGCTTCGCGCCACTGGCGAGAAGGTAGACTGGATCCTTCTCGAGGATCTCGGCATGAAGATGTATTCCACCTCGCTGGTGACGAATGCGGAGCTGATTAAGGAGAAGCCCGATCTGGTGAAGCGTTTCACCCGCGCCTTCATGAGGGGCTGGAGCAGCGCGATTGCCAATCCGAAGGATGCCTATGAAGCCTTCATCAAGGCCAATCCATCGACCGACAAGGTGTATGCCGAAATGAAGCTGCCGGAGGTCTTGAAGCTCACTGCATCGAGCGACGCCAAGGCCAATGGCCTCGGCCATTCGACCAAAGCGGCATGGGAAGAACTGCAGACACAGCTGGTCGGCATGGAAATGATGAAGGAGAAGACGGACGTGTCGAAGGTCTTCACGAACGACTTCCTGAAGTGATGAGAGCTTAACGAGGAGTATGGACATGCAGCACAGCGATATTCTTGTTATCGGCACCGGCTACTTCGCGGAGATCATGATCTGCGACATCGCTGTTCATGCCAAGCGGCCTGTTCGTGTCGTCATCGGAGGGCGCAACAAGGAGCGACTTTCCTGGCTGAAGGAAGCGGGTAATGCACGCGCCGCCAACTTCGGCACGGAAGCAATCTTCGAGACAGTTCTGCTGGATTCGTCTACGCCGGCGATTATGGGCGAGGGCATTGCGGCGGTGTCGCCCTCTGTCGTCGTGCAGTCCGCTTCGATGCAATCCCCGTGGAAGGTCGATCGCATGGACTCGGCGTGGTCGAAGCTGGTGGCCGACGCCGGCTTCGGCATGACACTCGCTTTCCATGCGGTTCTTCCGTCCAGGACTTCGCGGGCCCTTCGGGACGGCGCCGGCGCTACGTTCGTCAATACCTGCTATCCCGACGGCGTCAATCAGGTGCTACGTGCCGCTGGTCTGCCGATCGCGTGCGGCGTCGGCAACATCGGCATCTTTTCGTCGATCATCACCGGTCTTGTGAGTCAGCCGCAGCGCGAGAATATCCGTGTGCTTGGTCACCACCAGCATCTCGTGCAATGGCGCAAGCCTGGAACCGAGCGGACAGGGGCGCCAGTGCGCGCCTGGATCGGGGATGATGAAATCGCCGACGTCGATGCCATGACCCGTCATGTGCAGCTGCCGTACCGAGATCTCAACGTGATTTCCGGTGCTTCGGCCGTTCCGGTGCTTCTGGCACTTGCGGGACATGGCAAGATCAATGCGCACGTTCCCGGTCCAGGTGGACTGCCCGGCGGCTATCCTGTGACCGTGGAGAAGGGCAAAACGTCGCTCAATCTCCCGAAAGGCATCTCGGAGCAGGACGCTGTCACATGGAACAAGAGCTTCGAGGCGGCGGATGGCGTCAGCGTCTCCACGGATGGTCGCGTTGTCTATTCAGAAGTCGCTCAACGTGCAATCGCTGCCCACAGCAAGGAACTCGCCGCGGGATTTCACGTCCGCGACATTGAACCCGCCGCGAAAGCGCTGGGTGAGTTACGGGCGCGTCTGGGCGGATGATGAGCGGCTCTGTGTTGCCTCGAACGCCGTCTTTCAGGCTCGATGGCCGCCGCGCGCTTGTCACGGGCGCCGGCCGCGGCATCGGACTCGCCGCCGCGGCTGCGCTGGCAGAGGCGGGCGCGGACGTCACGCTGTGCGCGCGATCGGCCGACGAAGTCGGGGAAATCGCCGGATCCATCAGAGCTGCAGGCTTCCTCGCAAGCACACTCTTTATGGACATCACCGATTTGGATCTGGTTCAGCAAACGCTCGACGCTGAAGAGCCCTACGATATTCTCGTCAATAATGCAGGCACTAACCGTCCGAAACCGCTCCATTTGGTCGAAGTGGCAGATTTCGATGCGGTCTTCGACCTCAACGTGCGCGCGGCATTCTTCCTGTCCAAGCACGTGGCGAGCCGCCTGATGGAGCTTGGGCGCCCCGGTTCTTTGATCAACATGTCGTCGCAGCTGGGCCACGTAGGAGCTATGAACCGCTCGCTCTATGTCGCATCGAAGTTCGCGATAGAGGGTCTTACCAAGGCGCTTGCTATCGAACTCGGCCCTGCAGGCATACGGGTGAACGCCATTGCGCCGACTTTTATCGATACGCCGCTGACCAGGTCCTATGGGCTGGACGAGACGGCCCTTCAGTCTATCACGTCTAAAATCAGTCTCGGGCGTATCGGGGCAGTTGAGGATTTGATGGGAGCCATCATCTATCTCGCTTCCGACGCGTCGGCCCTGGTGACAGGTGCATCGTTGCTGGTCGATGGCGGATGGACAGCGCAGTGAGCATCCAGCCGAAACCTTGGATGGGGTGCATATCACCGAACCGGCGCCAGCTGCTTGCGCAGGATAACAACACAGCCCTTCGCGACGGGCGAGACGTGGAGGCAGGAGAAAGATGAAGGTCGTTATTATCGGAGCAGGCGCAGGCGGCGCGGCGGCGGTGGCGGAGCTTTCGCTCGCGGGCCACGAGGTGACGCTATGGAATCGAACCGCAAAGACGCTGGCGCCGTTCGAGACGATGGGGGTGGCCTATCAGGGCGTGCTGGGCGAAGGCGTTTTTCGCCCGGCCATTACTGCCGATCTTGGCCGCGCTATTGCCGGCGCGGAAGTCGCGGTGGTCGTGTTGCCGACATTGTCCCACGGCCCGGTCGCCACGCTCCTGGCGCAGGTGGGGTGGGGATCGACACGGCCTATCGTGCTCAATCCTGGTCATACCGGGGGAGCGCTGGCGTTTCGCCATGCCTTTGCCGAAGTTGCCAGCCCGCCGCCGATTGCTGAACTGTCGACCCTGACCTATGTCGCCCGGAAATCCCATCCGCATTTGGTCAACATCACCGGGCGCGCCAAGCGGGTTAGGTGCGCCGGTCTGCCAGGCGGCCAGGCGGCGGTCGCCGCTGGCCGCACGCTGTTTCCCGGTGTAGTCGAGGCCGACAACGTGCTGGTTTGCGATCTGTCGAACGTCAACATGGTGCTGCATCCGCCCGGAGCGGTGCTCGCCGCCGCGTGGGTCGAGGCGCGTGCCGGGGACTTCACTTTCTATGTCGACGCGATGACGCCGGGCGTGACTCGGGTGATGAAAGGCCTCGATGACGAACGGCGCGCAGTCGCTGCCGCCTTCGGCATCGAGTTACCCTCCGTCATCGAGGAGATGCGGGCGATCGGCACGGTTTCTCCTAACGCGCCGGCCGACGACTTTGCTGCGGCGATATCCGCCGGCGAAGCCAACCGGCGGATCAAGGGTCCGGACACGTTGCGGCACCGCTATTTCATGGAAGATTTTGGCTTCGGATTAACGCCGTTTCTTGCGCTGGCCGATATCGCGGGTGTCGAGGTGCCGGTCGCTGCATCGCTATCGCGCCTCGGCGACATCGCCTGCGGCGCTGTGCCAGGCGAAGGACGCACAGCTCAAAGCATGGGCATCGGTGGGATGACACGGGCGAGTCTTCTCGGAGCGGTGAGGGGATAGACGATGCGCTCCAAGAAACTTGCGGATCTTCTGACGATCGATGACATGCTCGCGCTGGCGCGCCGGACGCTGCCGCGGACGCTATTTGACTTCGTCGATGGCGCCGCTGGTGACGAGGCGACCGCTTTTTGGAACTCCGCTGCTTTTCAAACCCACGCTTTGATAGGGAGCGCCCTGACAGAGGTCTCGACCAGTTCGGTCCAGGAAGTGAACGCGCTTGCGAGCCTCAAGAGCCTGCAAAGAGAATGAAAGAAAAATCGATATGAAAATACAAGAGAGGCTGCTGTTCCTGGGCATCGAACTGCCGAAGCCGTCGATACCTTCTGCCAACTATGTGCCCGCTCGCCGCATCGGCTCGCTGGTCTTCATCGCCGGCCAGGTGCCGAGCTGGGAAGGAAAAGACCGCTTCACGGGGAAGCTCGGCGACACGGTATCAATCGAGGAAGGCCAGGCGGCGGCGCGACTTTGCGCGATCAACGTGTTGGCTCAGGTTTCCGCGATCCTCGACGGCGATCTTGAACGCGTGGTTTCGGTGGTTCGGCTCGGTGGCTTCGTCAACGCGGTGCCTGAATTCCGTGACCATCCGGCAGTCATCAACGGAGCGTCGGACTTGATGGTCGCGGTGTTCGGCGATGCCGGCCGCCATGTCCGCGTAGCCGTTGGATCGTCCTCTCTGCCAAGAAATGTTCCGGTAGAGATCGAGGCTACGTTCGAATTGAAGTGATGGTCCGAAAGGTTCAGATCCGGCGCGTTGCAATATGCATCGTACCAACACGGATGAACGTCGCCTAAATAAGTGACCCCAACTTTGAACTCGCGACTGAACCTTCGTCTCCGCATGACCCACCTCCGGCTTCATGAAGCCGAACTTTCTTCGTTGAGGTTGACGCCAATTCTGACAAGCGAGGAATTGGACGTCGATTTTCCGATGGTCCGCCGTCCGTCTTTCCTGCCCAAATCAACGTCTAAAGCTGCTTGTGATTTGCCTCAAAGGCCTTGTGCCACCAGTTGGTCCAATTGCTTTATCACGACGAAGGCAGGGCTGGTGATCAGACTGTGCGACTAGAGCAGACGATAGACCGACGCTTCCGACACAAAATAGCTTTCCGTGTCGGTGAAGCGCGTCGCCAATTCTCGAGGCGACAGCTCCGGCACATCCAAGGCCAGATCGACGATCCGCTCGCGGACATCGTCCGAAATCCGGCTCCAGACCTGCCGGGGTGTCGATGGCCTGTCTGCCAGGGCTTCAGGTCCACCGGTCTGGTAGCGGGAGAGAAGAAATATTATCTCGCCAATCTGCCGGCCAAGACGAAGCTGCGCACGTTAGCTGCCACGATCAAAGCCCGATGGATTTGCGAACAGGCCCATCAGCACTTGAAAGAGGAGCTCGGGCTTGATCACTTCGAGGGAAGATCCTGGCAAGGCCTCCAGACGAATTGGCGCATCGCCCCCTCGAAGATATTGTCCGCCGCGTCGGTAGCTATTATGGATCTTGACACGCCAGCCGATGTCGTCACAGCACTCTTGGGCGGCGAGCAACTGCCGAAGGTGTAGATCATCACCAAATTCCAGGCACCAATCGGTAACGTACGGCCTGCGCATATGCGCAGAAGACCGTGAGGACGAGTGCGATAGCAACTTGATCAAAACAAGTTTCCCGAGGCAACGTCCTTGAGCACCTGTTTTTCAAGCGACAGATCCGCGACCAGGCGTTTGAGGCGGGCGTTCTCCCGCTCCAGATCCTTCATCCGCTTCGCCTGATCGAGATCGAGGCCGCCGTACTCTTTACGCCAGCGATAGTAACTCTGCTGCGAAATGCTCGCTTCGCGACAGGCAAGCGGCGCCGCTTTGCCCTGCGACATCAACACTTCGATCTGGCGCAGCAGCACCACGATCTGCTCTGCCTCGAACCTTTTCTTCGGCATCACCAAAGCTCCTTTCCAAGCTCAGTTTCTCTCAAAGCTTGGTCCAAAAAAGCCCGGGCAGGTCAGCTCGAGAGAAAGACGCTGTTCGTACCATCCGATGCCCTCGGCTTCTTCGGTTAGGCTGGTGATCATTCGCGCAAATGTGCAGCAGAGTGTCCTAAAACCAGAGCTATCGCGATATCAAGCGAGTTCCTTCACATAACAGGGATAGCTTTTCTGCTTCTCTTTGACCGAGGCGATATCAAGCTCGACTACCGCGAGCGGTTTCTCCGGGGAGGTCATTTCGATCAAGTCTCCATTAGGTCCGCAGGCAAACCCTTTACCTCCAAACGTCGGCCCCTTTGATCCTTGTCCCACGCGGTTGGAACTTACGACATAACAGCCTGAAACAATCGAGGCCATCGCGCCTGCAGTTTGAAAAACCTCCACGGCTCTTCCCGTGGCTCTCGGGACAACGATCAGCTCCGCGCCTTGTTTACGATAGTGGCGAGCATGTTCGTTGAACATCACCTCCGTGCAGAGAAGCACTCCTACGGATACACCGCAAACTGCGACCGGCTCGAATTCGCGTGATTGTGTCGCGTACCAATTCGACTCATACCAGCCCAACTCTGCGGGAAAATATTGCTTTGTATGGAGGTGTTTTATTAGTCCCCCTTCAAGGCAGAAAGCTTCATTAGCAAGCCGCTCCCCCTCCCAAACTGGCCGAGAAGAAATGATCGCGGGGATATTTAGCCTTTCGAGTGCCGCGGCGCCGGCCCGATGACACTCAATACTGTATTCAGCCATTTTGGGATCAAAATCCGGAGTTGATGCAATCCAAGGGCCGAAAGGCAATTCATTCGTTACCAATATATCGACATTGGCCTTGGAGAGATCCTCCCCCAAACTAAGCCATTGGTCGCTGTCGGCAATCAAGTTTTCTGGCCACTCAACAAATCCTACACGCATCGACTATCCTCACCATTCGTAGGTCGGTGTTATATGACGATGTATGTTCGTCGCCAGTAAAAACGTCGCACCCTTTATCTATATTGCTTCCGCTTTAGAGATGACCGATTCCCCCGATTGGCCGTTCGTGCTAGAGTTGGCCATGGCACATTTACCAGGATTGATCGCATCCCAGATGCTGCTTCTGCCGGAAGCGGTTGAGGATTATGTTGGCCCGGACAATCCGGTTCGCTTCATCGAGGCATTCGTTGACGGGATCGATTTAGAGGCGGGGGGCTTCACGCGCGTGACGTCTAAGGACAACGGCCGTCCTGGATACGATCCGGCTGATTTGCTTAAAATTTATATCTACGGCTACCTCAACCGGGTGCGGTCGAGCCGGAGGCTGGAAGCCGAGGCCCATCGCAACATCGAGGTGATCTGGCTTCTGCGCCACCTGAAGCCAGATTTTCGCACCATCGCCGCCTTCCGCAGGATCAACCGGTCTGCATTCCGGCAGGTGTTCCGGGAGTTCGTGATCCTATGCCGCCAGCTCGATCTGTTCGGGAAAGAGCTTCTGGCGGTCGATGGTACGCGGATCAAAGCAGTCAACAACAAGGATCGCAACTTCACCCGTGGCGCACTGACCAAGTTCATTAGCGAGGCCGACGAAAAGCTCGCCGATTACATCAAGCGGCTCGATGAAAGTGACGCCGACGACGAGAAGCTGGTTAACGGCAATGGCTCTGGTCGCGGCGATGGCAAACTTGCGGAGAAGATCGCGGCCATTAAAGGCAAGCGCGATCGCCACAAGGCGCTGCTGGATGAGCTGGACAAGACCGGCGAGGACCAAATCTCGCTGACCGATCCGGATGCCCGTGCCATGTCGCGCATGACGAAGGTGGGCGTTGGCTACAACATCCAGCTCGCCGTGGATGTGAAGCACAAGCTGATCGCCGAGCAGGCGGTCTGCAACCAGGTCCTCGACATGGGTCTGTTAGCCACGATGGTCGAAGCCGCCATGGAAACGCTTGGCGTTGACAAAATAGAGGCGGTCGCCGATCGCGGCTACTTCAAGATCGAGGACATCGAGGCCTGAGAGAAGGCCGGCATCAGCGCCTATGTTCCCAAGCCGATCCGGGGACCGGCAGCACGCGAGGGCTTCTTCACCAAGGAAGAGTTCCGCTACGATCCGGACAAGAACGTCTACATCTGCCCAGCCGGACAGGTTCTCTCGCCACGCTACGAGGGAAAATCACGCGACAACGTCAAATTCGACTACTGCAACAAGGACGCCTGCAAGGGGTGCGCCCTCAAATCACGCTGCACTCACAATCGATTCCGCCGTATCTCGCGTCTGGAGAACGAGGCGGTGCTCGATCGCATGGCAGCACGGTTGGCGGCGCGGCCTGACGTTCTCGATCGGAGGCGCGAAAGCGTCGAGCGTCCATTCGGGACGATCAAACAGTGGATGTACCAGGGCGCGTTCCTGATGCGCAGGCTCGAAAACGTGCGAGGCGAGTTCAGCCTGACGGCGCTCGTCTACAATATTCGAAGAGCCATCACTCTCGTCGGCGTCCCCAGCCTCATCGTCGCCGTTCGCGCATGAGCGGTCTATTTATGCTGATTTTGAACCTTCTGATCTCGTGGATTCTTTGGCCAGGCCAGCCAGCAGGTACGATTAATCAGCAGTCTGTAGAGTTTTGGGACGCTCTGGCAGATTTCTGCGGACAATTCCGATGCGGGTTCGTGGTACCGGTCGGTGGCTATATGGTGTCCTTTTTGTGGTTGGCTCAGTAGAGGTGATTTGGGCGTTTACGGCAGCGGCGTCAGCCGACCGTTCTATCGGGCAGCATCCGCTGCATGATGCGGTCGCGGTAGATGAAGATGTGGATCAGCGCCGCCGCGACGTGGAACCCGATGACGATTATCAGGCCCCATTCCGCGGCCTGATGCCAGCCGTCCATGGTCTTCACGGCCGCAGCGCTCTTCGACGCCAGCATTGGCAGCGGTACTGCATAGAACAACGACAGCGACCAGCCGCGGGCTGAGGCGAGCAGCCAGCCGCTGATGGTGGCGGCGAGCACCAGCACGTAGAGCAGCCAATGGACGGCCTCCGAACTTACGCGCTGCCACGGCGGCAACGAACTTTCCGGCGCAACCGGATGGGTGATTCGCCATACCAGACGCAAGGCGATCACCGCGAGGATGAGGATGCCGAACGAGACGTGAAACGTCATCGCGGCACCGGGTGGGCCGGCATGGACGTCGGGCATCAGCCAGCCGATCGGAAACTGGACCAGCAGCAGGGCCACGACGAGCCAGTGAAAGACCTTGGCAGGGGTGCCGTAGTGCAGGCGATCGGTCATATTATTCCTTGCAACCAGCGCGAGGCGAACAACAGGTCTGCGGTCCAGCCAGTTCGTCAGTAGACGGCCGTGCGAGCGGCGGAGCGAGACATTGGATTGACCGGCCCGGCCACCGTTGCCCGCTCGCTGGCGCCGGGCTTTGCGCCGGGCACCGGGAAGGCATAGCCGACGATCGTCTTGACCACGAAACGATCCGACGACGCGGTCAGCCCGTAGCCGAAGCCGAGGTTCACGTCGAACTCGCCGAGCTTGAAGTCGGTCACGGCGAACAACGTGTGCTGCTGTTCGGCCAGCGGACTGAAGCTCCCGATCTTGCCGAAGTCGGCGTAGTATTCGAGGCCGACGAACAGGTCCGCGTCGAGCTTGCGGGCCACACGCGCCGCCGGCGCGAAATTGGCCTCGCCATACTTGCCGAATCCGATGTCGACGATCGGGTTGACGATGAATTCCCACTCGGCATTGCGCACGCCGATGATCGGGCGGATTTCGAGGCCCCACCGGGTCTGGGCAAATTTGGGGGTCGAGTTGCTGATCTCGAAATTCATCCCGTAGAAAAAGTTGCGCTGCTCAGCGTGCGGCGACACGAACAGGGTACGTAACTTGAAGGAGTCCGACATGAACTGCCGATCCTGGATGGCGAACGGTAAATAGAGGCCGACTTCCCACCAGTCGGTGACGCCATAGGCGAATTCCGGGGTGCCGTTGATGCTGCCGTTGGAAACGAGGCCGCCGGGATAGGCCGGCTGCTTCTGGCCCTGGCCGACATAATTGAGGTGCTGCTGGATGGTGAACTGGCCGGGCGCCGCAATGCCAGCGTTGTAAACTTGGATCTCATCGACGGCCCAAGCGGGCTGTGCAAAGGCCAAACCGCTGGCGCAGGCGAGTATGCCCAGGTGGCGTCGTAAAAGCTTCATGGCGCGGTGATCCAACGGGTTCGGAGCGAACAATCTCGCTCGGGCTTGATAGAGGAGCCCTCCCGCCTTTTTTAGAATTATTCTAATTGTATAGGAGCGTGTCGTTGACCCGTCAACCGCGCGCCCGCCCCTCCCTCACGATTTTGTTTCATGCCCCGCCGGGGACCAACCATCTAAAATTGTTCAGGAATTTAGTATGCCCACCATTCCGCATCTGGAAAAGCATTTCACCGCGACCGAAACCGTTCGCGATGTGGTCAGCCGTCTGCCGCGAACTGTTTGAGAAGCTGCTCGAGGCACTCGGATCTCGCGCAGGATCTGCCGCTTCATATGCTCCGGCAGTGGACGCCCGTCTCAATTTTGATGATGAACGCTCTATCCCGTCGATACCTGCATGCGATTGGCGTCACAGATTCCGCGTGCTCGGTCGACCAAAATTCTGGGATACAGTTTGCGATACAAATTGTGATACATTGCCTTGAGATTGGCCTAAAAAGATTAGTAATTTCAATGTACTGGAGAGTGGTTCCGGGCGCTCCGAGCGCACCAAGCACAATAAGCCATTGATACGAAAAATGTTTTCGCAATCCTACTATTCCCACGTTGTTACCCGCAGTGAATGCTAGAATGTTGTGCCGCTAATCTCCGTGTTGATCCCGTGGCCGAGGGTTGCTCTTGTGGTCGTCGCATCTTTATTTGAACCAAGGCTCCGCCAAGGAAAACCACCAACTGCTCACGAGAGGGCAGTAGCGTAGCCCAGCGTAGAAATCGGCGGGCTCGTACGCTCAGCCCTCGACGCGGCCGGTAGTCTTGATACTCGCGGGGACACGTTGGTCAGCTGGCTGCGTGACAAGGGCGCCAAAACGACCAAGAGCCGAGACGCAGAGTCTCTAGAAGCTTTGGAACTGAATGAATTGGCGCCCGGTCAGGCGGCCAGCGCAACAGCGGGATATCGCAGTTCATTCCTGCGTCGGGCCAGCAACTGGGCCTCAGCAAGTGGAATCCAGTCGGTGCCATCCCGGCCGAACGACCACTGCGCGACCGCCGCGCGATCCGCGAACAGATTGACTCGATCGCAGAATGCTTTGCGGAGGTCGCTGCAGCACTCTTCGTGATCCGGCGCCACGATCGACATGACGCAGTCGGACGGCTCAGCCACTCGCAATTCGCCAGGCGTTAGCTCAACCAAGAGTTCCTTCTGCGAAATGGGACAGCGCGTAACCAAGGTCGCGGGCTTGTTGAGTATTTGCGGCAAGAACAGCGTAACCATGCGCTGTAGGCCGCAAGCGCGCTGATCTATCCGGTTAGCGGTTAGATCTCGTCGGGCTCTTCGGTCTTCGGCTTCATCATCGCGGCGAGCGCTTGGCGGCGTTTTTCGATGATGCTGGGGGTGTCCTTGTGGATTGCGATCAGCTCTTTGAGGTTCTCGATCCCGTCATCGGTGAACGCCATCACCCCGTCTTCACCGACGCCGACGACCCATAGCTGGCCATCCTCGGTGTCCATTTCTTCGGCGACCTCGAACAGCCATTCCTCGTCTTCACCGAACATCTCAGCGACATGGCTGAGAGTGAACACGTGGCTGACTTTGTTGACGTGCCCCATCAAGCCGCCTGCGCCGCAAGGCCTTGCTGTTGCGCAGTCTTCCAGTTCCAGGGCAGCAGCTCATCGAGCCTGTGGGCGGGGTGGGTGGCGATGCGAGCGAGTACATCGGCGAGCCAGGCCTGAGGGTCGACGTCGTTCATCTTGGCAGAGACGATGAGGCTATACATGGCGGCGGCTCGGCGCCCTCCGCGGTCGGACCCACAGAATAACCACGACTTTCTGCCCAATGCGATGCCGCGCAGCGCTCTTTCGGCGGCATTGTTCGAGAGGCAGACGCGGCCATCGTCGAGGAAGCGTGTGAAGGAGGCCCAGCGCTTGAACATGTAGTTCATGGCCTTGGCCAGATCGTGACCGCGGGAGAGCTTGGCGCATTGCTCGCGCATATAGGCTTCCAGATCGGCGACGAGCGGCGCGCTCTGCGCCTGGCGAACAACCTTTCGTTGGTCGGCGTTTTGGCCTTTGATGGAGCGCTCGATCTCGAACAGAGCGTCGATGCGGCGCACGATCTCCATGGCGACGGGCGAGATGACGATCTCCTTCTTTCCGGCCGCTTTGCGCCGCGCGTTCTCCTCAAGATCCGCCATGGCGAAGAACGGGCGCCGGGCATGGACCCAACAGGCCGCTTCCCTGATAAGCCCAGGACTTCGCTCGGGCTCGTAGAGCTTGATGTATCCGCCGAAGGCGTCGGCCTGGAGGATCCCGGTGTATTTGGCCAGATGCGCCTGCGGATGCTCACCACTTCGATCGCGCGAGTAATAAAACATCGCCGCCGGCGGATCTGAGCCGCCGAAGGGGCGGTCGTCCTTCACATAGACCCAGCATCGAGCGACATCGCACTTGCCCAAGGCGAGCACGGGCACGGTGGTGTCGTCGCCATGGAGGCGTTCGGCTGCCATGACGTGGGCTTCCAAGAGCCGCGACAGCGGCTCTAACACCGTGCAGCACGCCCCTACGGCGTCGGCCATGGTCGAGAGGCTGATCGGCACGCCTTCAAGGGCATAGCGCTCGGCCTGACGGTTCAACGGCTGATGCTGGCCGAACTTCTCGTACAGAACCATCGCGAGCAGGCTCGGTCCCGCCCAGCCCCGCGCAATCACATGGAACGGCGCCGGCGCTTGGCTGATTTTCTCGCAATCCCGGCAGGTGAACTTTTCGCGCACCGTCTCGACCACTTTCCACTGGCGCGGCACCGATTCCAGCGTCCGGGTCACGTCTTCGCCGAGCTTGCGCAAGCGATTGCCGCCGCAGCATTCACACGCCGTTGGCGGATCGATCACCACGCGCTGGCGGGGAAGATGATCGGGGAACGTATTGCGTTCGGGGCGCGTGCGCGTAAATCCGCGTACAATTGTCGTCCTGGCGACGGCTCTCTCGGCCGCAAGCTCGTCTTCGGTGGCGTTGGCTTCCAGCTCTTCGAACGTCAGCGCCAACTGGTCGATCAGCCGAGACGAACGCTCTGACCGCTGTCCGTAGATCTGGCGCTCGAGCTTGGCGATCCGTAATTTTTGCTGGGCAATCAGCGCGCTGTCTTCCGATGCCTTCGCATGGGCGACCGCGAGCTCCGCCGCAATATCCAGCGTCTTCGCGCGCTCGGTCGCCAACGCCTCTTTCAGAGCGGCTATGTCGTCGGGAGGGGCGTCGGGAGCCGTGTCCATGCAAACGAGAGAATCATAAATTCAGTGATTTGTGACGCCCTAAAATCCACGTGATCCAATATTTTATTTGGCTCAGCCGGCGCTCTGCGGTCGCCATGTTAGTTGCGGATTTCTCCAGTCGATCCCTTCCAGCATATAAGCCATCTGGGCCGCTGAGACCGACACCGCACCAGCGGATGCTGAGGGCCAGATGAACTTGCCGCGGTCCAGGCGTTTGGCATAGAGCGACATGCCTAACCCGTCATGCCATAAAATCTTGACCAGATCGCCGCGGCGACCCCGGAAGATATAGAGATCGCCGGCATGAGGATCGCGCTTCAAGCCCTCCTGAACCGTCAGGGCCAGACTTTGCATGCCGCGGCGCATGTCGGTGTGGCCGGTGGCGATCCAGACCCTGACGCCGCTCGGGATCGGGATCATCGCCGCCTCAGAAGCTCAAGCACCCGCTGCAGTGCCTCGGCGTCAACATCCCGGTCAACGCGAACGCGACAGCCGCCGCTAAGCTCAATCTCGATTATTCCGACTCTTGCACGCTGCGCAGGAGGCGACGACGGCGGCTGTGGTGTGCACGTCGAGGCCGGAGCCGGCGTAAAGGCGATCTCCACAGGAACAAGCGCCGGCACGGCATCCCCGCTCAGCTGGTCTTCGCGCGCCAACCGGCGCCACGTGAACAATTGGCTCGCAGACAACCCATTGCGCCGAGCCGTCACTGACACCAATCGTGGCCCGCCATAGCTCTCGGCAACGATCCGCTGCTTTTCCTCCAATGTCCAACGGCGTCGAGCGCCCGTCGAGACAACTTCCAGTCGGGAGACCTTCGAATTAGGCGTATGGTCAGTCATACGCCTATGTCTTCACCCTCCATCGCTCCGCGCAAGGCGGCCCTCGCCGGAGCGATACAGAACAGCGCGTCGAAGACGCACCAAGTGTAGAGCTTGGTTTCCGCGGCGACGAATTGGTGGCGCGTTGGTCGGAGACTGAGCCCGCCGAACGCAACGACCGCGCCTCGGTCATCCGTCTCGAGCGACGTCGGTAGCAGTTGGCTGAGTTGCCGCTCCAGCCGTTCCTCTGGCAGTTCGCATGCAAGCGCAAGTTCAGCCCGCGCGAGCGGCGCGCCCCGAGCGAGCAGTCGATACAACGTGACACTGAGCCTCTGTAGCTCGGGCGTGTTTACGGCCAAGAGCCCTCGTTCAAGATAGTCGATGAATGCGGCATGAATGTCGGTCGCGTGACTGGATAAGATTGCGATCCTTCATCGGCGTTGGTTGATGCGCGCTCTGCCGATCCCGACGATGTTGTCCTCGTACGAATAAAGGCGATAACGGGCTTCTCATCGCCAACTAGGCACAACACGACGCCGCGCCAGGCTCGCCGGCGCGCTGGGCCTGAATCGGTGGACACGGCACCGAGCCGTAGGAGCAGAACACGCAGCAATCGCCCGCCTTCGGCTTTAGCTTTGTCCCGCAGCCTGTGCATTCATAAAAAAACTGACAGGCATCGGTCGGCATGATCTCGGCTTTCGCAACGGCGCAGTGTGGACAAGTGATGGTCGATTGAAGAAGCATCGGATTAACTCTTGGGTGCCGACGGATAACCCGCCTTGGTGGTCGCCGATGTCAGTTGGTTCACATTGGCTTTGGCGTCGTCATAGATGACCGTTGCCGTCTTGTCCTTGAAGGACACCGCAACCTTGGCAACGCCGGGAACGGCTTCCAGGCTGCCTTTGACGATGGAGGGGCAGGCCGCGCAATCCATATTGGAGACGGCCAAGGTGAGCGTTCTATCCGCGGCCATCGCTGCCGACGAGGCGACCATGGCAACCGCAAACGCTGCGTGGGTGACAAGCTTATTCATGGGAACTCTCCGGGGTCATGAATTGAGAAAGAGCGGTGCGATGAAGTCGAGCCCGAGTGCGGCCACGACGAGGATCGTTGCGAGGACGAGGCTTGTTTTGACAATCCGATTCGGCAGTGGGTGCGCGCAGGCCTCGCCATCGGCGCAGGCGCACGTTGTGGATCGGTGGACCAGCCAATAGCCGTATCCGAGGAAGGCGAGCGTCGCAGCGATGAAATACGGCTGATAGGGGCAAGCCGGGTGAAGTTCCCGATCCATGCTCCACTGACCCCGAGGCCAAACAGGGCGAGGGGCAAAATGCAACAAGACGACGCCGCGAGCGCGCCAAGGAGGCCACCTGCCGCTATCAGACTTTGCCGCCGCCCGCTGTCGGCAATGTGATCAGCTTGATTGATTGTCATGCGCTAAACCATGCATCCTGTAGCGACTACAGGATCAAGGACTATTTCATGCGCGCCATCACGTCTTCGGGAGCCGAAAACATCTCGATCGGCGAGTTGTCCAAGCACAGCGGCGTGAACATCGAGACCATCTGCTACTATGAGCGGATCAAAATGCTGCCTGCGCCGTCCCGAACGGCGAGCGGTCGACGGGTCTACGGACCAGCCGAAAAACGCACGTTGGCTTTCATCAGGCGTTCCCGCGACCTCGGGTTCACGCTTGAGGAGATTCGCGCCTTGCTGGTCCTGGGAGGACCGGAGCGCGCTCCTTGTGCCGACGTGCACAAGATCGCGGGCGCGCATCTGGCCAACGTCCGTAAAAAGCTCTCCGACCTCGTCAAGCTTGAGGCCATCCTGGCGGGAACGGTTGCGCAATGCTCAGACGGAGCTACCCCCGACTGCCCAGTGCTCGATATTCTGGATGCGGGCCGGTCAGGAATTCCCGGCGCGCGCTCGGGCTAACGGCGGCAACAGAAGCGCGCGAACGATGAGCGGTATCCCGCGGCCATGGGTATTAGCCAGTACATGAAATGAGGCAGGTCCTTCCAAAGCGGAAGCTGCTTTCCATTGCCGACGTAAAAAGCAACCAGCATCAGAATGTACGACAGCCCCATCCCGGCGATATGAAGCCTGATCCAATAGCGCCAGCGATGCCGGAGCGCTGAGCGCCCGAACCAGCCGCGAACGACAACGCTCCGAGAATAAACAAGTGATAATTTTCGTCCCAGCGCATAAGCGACAGGAACGTCGCCGACCCGAAGAGCGCCAGCAGACACCAGAAATAGATCGTGCCAAACTTTGAATGCCGCCCGCGACGTTTCTCGCTCAACATCGCGCATTGCGGGTGCTTTGGGGTTCCACTCTCCCTGATTGGCGATCGGTGACAAAAGCGTATAGATATCAAATATATTTTTCGGCTTCTTACCGTAGGCACTGAACCGCGCTGCTTCACTGCGTGCCTCTCTCCCGAAGCGCCGACGTTGGTTCAGCTTTGATACCGGCTTGAAAAGCAGCCCAGCGTAGAAATCGGCGGGCTCGTACTCTCATTCGTGAGTCGGGTCTCCCGAGCAGCGTTTGCATCAAACGACATGCGGGCAGGGTGCCGTCGGCACATTGCCCGGCTACGTCCTTGAGCGGCGGCCGGTCGGCGAATGGGGATGAGCTACAAGCGCGCCTGGTACCTCATCGACACGATGAACGATCGACACGATGAACGCCTACTTCAGCGAACCGGTGGTCGTGTCCGCCAAAGGCGGCAACTCGCGGGGCGGCGCGCAACTGACGGCCACCGGCCGCAAGGTGCTGGAATCCTACCGGCGGATGGAGAAGAAGACCCGCACGGCGATCGCCGGCGATTTCGCGAAACTCGCGATTCTCGCCGTCAAAAACCCCCGTTAACCCGCCGCCCCACCGGAATATGGTTTCCGATATAGCCTCGCCGCTATATCGGGAGTTTCCTGGTGACGCACGATCCAGACAATAGCGCTCGCCTGGCCGATCGCGGTCGCGCCGCGGACCACATGAAAATCCGAGTGCTGGTCAGGGGCCTGAATGATGTGGCCTCGGCGACCGCCTACAGGCTGTTTCAGGCTGGATACGCCGTATCGATCCAGCATGAACACGAACCGCCAAAAACTCACCGTCGAAAAATGGGATTTGCCGACGCGTACTTCGACGGGTCGGCCGTTCTGGCCGGCGTCACGGCTCGGCGATGCGCAACAGCGGCGGAGATGGTCGTCGAACTCCGCGATCGCACGTCGATCCCCGTCGTCGTCGGCAATCTGAAGCACTGGCTGGACACATCGCCGTGGACCGTGCTGATCGACGCGCGGATGCGCAAACGCATCCCGCCGGAATCCCACTGCGGTCTGGCCGCGTTGACGATCGGACTCGGCCCTGGACATGCGGCGCCGCGGACGGCGGATGTCGTCGTCGAGACGATCTGGGGCGACCGCCTGGGAGCTGTCCTGCGCGAAGGCTCCGCGCATCGGCCGCGAGCGCATCGTCTACGCCCCAGTTCGGGGGGGCTTCGCTCCGACCTCCAGATCGGCCAGCCGATTCGATGAGCATGGCCATGGATGCTTTCGCGGCCGGATGCTTCATCTCAAGAACAATCCGCTGCTCCGGCCCCAAAGGCAACGCCCGCATTCAGCCTCGCGTCTTCCGCCAAGCACAGACGCCGGCGCCCAACGGGGAGGCGCAGGCAAGCCGATCGCGAAGAGCAACAGGGCGCCGATGGCGACCTGGATGAATGCGCTTATTCGACGGTCACTCTTTGCGAATTCCGCGTGCGTTTTCCCGGTCATAAATTCGTGGAGGAGGTGACGGTCGTTCATGGGTAGGGGTTTCGACAATGACGGCGGAGAGGGCGGCCTAGGCAGCCCCACTTCGTTTGCGAGGCCTTGATTTTCCGGCGAGTTCCTCGGCATCGGAAATCTCGGCGGGCAAGATCCCATCGGAGAGGGCAAGCAAGTTGCGCTTCATTGCAAGAAGAGAATCCGAGGTCGTCTCCAATTTCGTCCGATCGATCCCATCCACAATTTGGGCATTAAACTTGTCGGTTTCCTTGCGGATCCTACTCAGGAAGCCGCGCGCTTGCTTGGTTACGTATACGCGTTTGACCCTGCGATCCACCGGATCTGCCTGTCGAAGGACGAAACCAGACGATTCAAGGCGGTCGATTAGCGCTCCGACCGCCACCTTACCGACGTCCAGTTCGTTGGCGAGTTGGGTTTGGGGAAGACCATCCTTGCGCGAGATGAATGCCAGGACCCACCACTGAGAACGGGTAATTCCAAGAGGCGCCAGGGCCCGATCGAACATCATTCGCCGCAGTCGCGAGACGTCGTGTATCAGGTATCCTAGGCGGAGATCCCATTCGGGCCGATCCGACATATCAGACTATTCCTTCGCGAAGGGGCAATACCGCAAATTGGTTTAAATACAGGAGAATCAAACGACTATACCATACACAAGCATACCTTGTCCGGAGGAGAAAAATTGCCTCTGTTATGGTCAAAATATCTCCCAGAATGATGCGTAATCGTTAGCCATAGCACTTTTTGCAGCCTTATTCGGGAGATGCACCAACATTTGGCGCGAGGATTAGGAGAAAAAGAATCGCTGTTGGCAAATTAAGTATACTAGTGTATTAATTTCTGCGTTGGTGGTTCGATTCAGAACTCGAAAGCGCGCGGGGCACAACGTATGGCGATGTCGCTAATGCTGTCCGATGCCCAGCCTGAATAGGGCTTCCGCCCGTCCAGGTAGTGGTTTTGCCGCAGGAGCGACCCCTGACGAACTTCAACGACTGCTACATCGTGTGTCGAGGAATGCCCCCGGTCGAAAGAAACAATCGTGACAAAACACCTGAATGGAATTCGCGTGCTTGACCTTTCGAAGGTCTTGGCAGGTCCTCTGTGCGCACAATACCTCGGCGATCTCGGAGCCGACATCATCAAGGTTGAGACGATTGGTCTTGGCGACGAAACGCGCGGCTGGCCGCCTTTTCCAGCGCCAGGTTTTGGAACTGTATTTCTCAGCGCCAATCGTAACAAGCGGAGCATCGCTGTCGATCTAAAGACCGAGAAGGGGCGTGAGATCGTTCATACCCTGGCTAAATCCGCTGATGTTGCGATCGAAAGCTTTGGAACGGGCGTTGCGGAGCGACTCGGCATCGATGCGGCTACGCTTCGGCCTTTGAACGACAGGTTGATCCACTGCAGCATTTCTGGATTTGGCCGGTCTGGGCCACTGAAGAATTCGCCAGGTTACGACGTGATCTTGCAGGCATTCAGCGGTATTATGTCGATGACGGGCGATGAGCAGGGCGGCTATGTCCGCAGCCCCATATCGCCGATTGATCAGATGACCGGTGTGCATGCATTCAGCGGCATTATGGCACTGCTGTACGCCCGCGAGAAAACCGGGCAGGGCGGCACGATTCAGGTTTCGCTTTTCGAGACAGCCATGGGTCTGCTTGGCTATAACTTGCAAACCTACTGGGAGCGTGGCGTTCAACCGCTCAAATGCGGTTCGAGCCATGAGTCGCTCTGTCCTTACCAGGCCTTCGAGGCCGCCGACGGGCCGATCATGATTGGCGTCGCCAACGATAATCTCTGGCGCAAGTTCTGTGGTGTGGCCGGGCTGCACACCATCGTCGATGATCCGAAGTTCAGGACGAATGCAGATCGAGTGAGACATCGCGCCGAAACCCTTGGCTATGTTCAGTCAGCATTAGCGCAGCATTCCGTGCGATACTGGAACGATGCGCTAGCCGGTGTCGGCGTCCCGTGCTCGCCCATCAATTCAGTGGCTCAATTGCTGGAACACCCCCATACACAGGCCAGCGGTGTTATCGTTGAGTATGATCACGAAACCGCGGGCCGGCTGAAAGCCGTGGCGCACCCCGTCCTGATAAATGGCGAACAGCGTCGCGCTGGCTCGCCGCCGCCAATGCTCGGACAGCACACCGACGATGTCTTGAGCGAACTTGGCGTGTCCGCTGAGGGCATCGAGGAATTGCGGCGTGCCGGTGTCGTCGGCTGATGCATGATCCCGTCCACCTTTTCCATTTGTGATTCGATATAAGGGTGACCAGTATGGCTTTGGTGCACATTGACTGCGACAGTCGCTTCATTCCTGTGCGGGGACGCCGATATTCAAATGGACTGGGATAATATACGCGTTTTTCTAAGCGTCGCTCGTGTCGGCCAGTTTTCGGCGGCAGGGCGACATTTGCGGGTCGATCTCGGCACAGTCAGCCGCAGGATAAGCGCACTTGAGAAATCGATCGGCGTACGTCTTCTTGATCGTCAAACAACCGGCTGCGGGCTTACAGCCGCAGGTGATCGGTTGTACGCGGCCGCCGAGGAGGTTGAAGCGCTGCTGTTGCGAGCGCAGGGGGATCTTTCCCAGTCGGACGTCGAGCTTTCAGGGACTGTAAGAGTTGCTGCGCCAGATGGCTTTACAGCGCTTTTCCTATGTTCGCGTCTTGGCAAGTTCAAAGCAAGATATCCCGCCCTTACGGTTCAGCTCGTGCCCATGTCTCGAACGTTTTCACTGTCGAAGCGCGAGGCAGATCTTGCGATCACCATTGAGAGACCGGAAGAAGGTCGGCTTGCCGTGCGCAAACTGGTCGACTATTCGTTGCATTTCTATGCATCCAAGACTTATCTGGCTGAGCACGGCGCACCCAATCGTCTTGAAGATCTCGAACATCGCTGTCTGATAACGTATGTCGAGGACTTGCTGTTTGCAGATCATCTCAATTTTATGCCGGAACTCTATAGTTCAAGCCATAACCGCCTTGAATGCTGGTCAGCTGTGGGGCAGTTGGAAGCGGTTCGCGGCCACGTTGGTATCGGAATTTTGCACGACTATGCGGCTCATCGCGACAAGCAATTGCAGATCGTTCTTCCAGATAAGGTGTTTGAGCGCAGTTACTGGATTATCACTCACCTGGATATGAGTCGAATCAGCCGAGTTCGGGCGGTCGCGGACTTCATCTCTGAAGAGGTTGCGGCGCAGCGATCCATTTTCCGGGCTGAGTGAGGTCACGCTTCGTAGCGCGAACGAGATATCAATCGGACGTCGTTCAGCCAATTCTGGTGGCAATGCGGACTGCGGCGCTTCATCATGACCACAACGATGCCACTGCAAATACATCGGGAGGAAATTATGGATCAATTCAAAACGATATCGATCGAAGAACGTGATGCGATCGATATTGTCTCGCTCAACCGTCCCGATGCTCTCAATTCGGTGACGCCCGCGATGATCGACGAACTGACGGAGTATCTTTCAGGACTCCAGGATCGTCTAACCACCCGCGTTGTAGTCTTGAGAGGTAATGGGCGCGCCTTCTGCGCGGGAGCAGAGCTTGGTTCCGATGCATTCTCGGCGCCCGGCGACGGACGTCCGCAGCGCCAGCTTCATATGCAGCAACGCTACTCGCGGGTTATCCGTCTGATGCGAAGCTGCCCGCAACCGATCATCGCATTGGTTCACGGGGCTGCTTGTGGAGCCGGCTTTTCATTGCTGCTCGCTTCGGACGTCCGCTTCGCCACGCCTGAGGCACGAATGAACGCGGCCTACATACGTGTCGGCGTCGGCGGCTGCGATATGGGGTCCGGATATCTCCTGCCGCGGCTGATCGGACTTTCCGTGGCGTCGGAGCTGTTGCTGACCGGACGCTTCCTCGATGCGGAGCGAGCGAAAGCCGTGGGGTTGGTCAGCGACGTTGTTCCGGCTGAGCGGTTGCTTGAAACCGGCCTCGCTTTTGCCGCCGAAATGACCCGGGCCTCGCCAATGGGACTTCGTCTGACCAAACAAGCGCTAAATGCCTTGATCGATGCTCCGAGTCTCGATACCGCCCTGATGATGGAAGACCGGCAGCAGGTTATACTGCTTGAAACAAGCGATCACCGAGAGGCCGTTTCGGCCTTCCGGGAAAAACGGCATCCCAGCTATCAGGACCGATAGTTTCCAATCGTCCGCATATGACCGCTGCCACTCAAGTCGGCGGAGGGGCCGTTTGCTTTTTGCGGATTGTGTAGAGCAGTTTCGACCACATCGAAAACCGCCCGGGATGGGTGCTGCGCGCGCTGCCATCGACTGAAATACATTGACCATCCACGTAGGGTGCGTCGTCGCTGCGCAAGCAAGGCCGCCATCCCAGCATGAGCGGCCTGCAACTCACGTCGCCACGATCGTCCAGCCGCCGTCGGCCGACGTCGATGCTATAGCCCCCGAGTCTTAAAACCGCCGCTTTTCAACGAGGCAACCGCGGGCTCCAGCCGGCGTTCGCTGATATCCAGACAAGCGAGCCGGGCCCCTCGCTGACAAATTTTTCGCAGATGGCAAGACCGATACCTCGCGCGGCACCGGTCACTATACAGACGGTGCCCGAAAGCCGATCGCTCATGCGGCGCCACTTCGCGGGACGTCCCCGAACTGTTTGGCCTGTTCCCGTAGCGAAAATTTCTGGATCTTCCCGGACGGTGTGCGCGGCAGATCGTTCAGGATCTCGACGCGTTCAGGCCAGTACTGCTTAGCGACTTTGTTTTCGGCCATGTAGGCTTGGACGGTCGCCAGATCAAAGGTCTGGCCAGGACGCAGCACCACGAATGCGCAACCACGTTCGCCCAATCGCGTGTCGGGAAATCCGACCAGCGCTACTGCCAGCACCGCCGGATGCTTGAGGAGCAAATTTTCGATCTCGATCACGGGCACATTTTCGCCGCCCCGGATCAATACGTCTTTGACCCGGCCGTTAATGCGAATGTATCCCTCGTCGTCCATATAGGCGAGATCGCCGGTATCGAACCAACCATCTGCGTCAAACGTCTGGATGTCCGGACGCTTGTAGTAGCCCTGGAACATCTGTGCGCCGCGTACCAGAAGGCGGCCTGTTACGCCGAGCGCTGCCGGCTCGCCGTCGGAATTAACAACGCGCACTTCGACGCCTTCGAGCGCCCGACCATCGGTTTTTGAAGATTTTTCGGCTGCCCGGGACGGCTCCGTTAGCGTGCTTGCCAAGGATTCGGTCATGCCCCAGAGGGAGCACACTTTCAGCTCGAGTTCTCGTGCTGCGCGCTCGATCAACGCCGGGGGGATGGGGGCTCCGGCGCATAGGAACGAGCGCAATCGCTCGGGGCGGGGCGCATCCGCCGCCACGGCCTCGCAGATGTCCGAAAGGAACGGCGAGGCACCTGCTGTGAAAGTCACTTCTTCCGCAGCCATCAACTTCACGCCGCGGCGCGCCTCCCAGATATCCTGGAGTACGATCGTTGAGCCGAGGCGAATGCCCAGCATCATTCCGGCGGCATAGCCGGTCATGTGACCCAGCGGCGAACAGACGAGAAGAATGTCGTCTGAATTCAACCCGAAGCGCTTCGCCAGCCCCTCATTGCAAGCCATGAGCGTATTCATCGTGTGCATCACCCCTTTGGGCGAACCGGTCGTGCCTGATGTAAACATGACCACGGCGAGCTCGTCCGGCCGAAGTTCTCCGGACGCGCTGCTTGGCGGCGGCGCGAATCGTTCGCTTGTGCCGAGAAGACAATTCTCGAAGGAGTTGGAGCCTTCGCCGTCGACGACGATCACGTGCTTCAGCTTCGGCAATCCGACTTTCAGTCCCGCCGCCATCGCTTCGTGGTCAAAGCCGCGAAACGTTTTTGGCGTGACTAAAACCTTGGCTTCCGCGAAATCGAGCATGTAGCTCAATTCACGCTCCCGGAAAATCGGCATCAATGGATTGACGATCGCTCCGATCCGTCCGCAAGCGAGCGCGATCACAGCGAACTCCCACCAATTGGGCAACTGCACGGCCACTACGTCTCCATGGACCACGCCCATGTGACGCAGCGCCCCAGCCGCGCGCGTGATAAAGTCGCCGAATTCAGAGAAGGTGATGCGCCGTGGCTGATCTCGGTCAGCGCGATCGGCGACGATCGCCAGCTTGTCGGGCGTGGCAGCGATTGTCGCGGTCAAGAATTCGTCAAAGGTCTTGTCAAGCCAGAAACCACTGGCGCGTGCCGCTTGAGCATGAGCGACAGGATTGAATCTTCGATCCGCCATCAAACGTCCTCCCTCTGGCGCAGCGGCTCTTGAGGCCGCTATCGTGAATGTCGTTAGCTACTGTACTATCTTGATTATGACGATGTTCGAGACCCGGAGTCAATATCCGAACCACCTCGGCGCAAACTCGGAGCGACAGATGTGTTGCCGCATGGAGCCAAGGCTGCTGCGAGCCCGGCTGGAGGTATAAATGAGCGCCCGCGAAGGTGCGGGCGGTCCAGACGCGCCGCCGCCGTTGTGCTGTTCGCGGCGCAGCAAATCAAGCGCGAATTTCGATTGCGTCTCATCAAAGGTTCGAATTCACGTATATAGTATGCTAGTGAACTGCTACTCGTGCCGCGGGAGGCGCGGCAATCTTGGCGACGATCAGACGTCCATCTCTCTCCGGGCCATGCCGAATATGAAGGGACCGCCCAGATATGCGGGATAGCCGAGTTCGCGGACCACGGCATAGTCGGCGATCCGTAACTCGTCGGGTGAGCGGTTAGCGGCCCAGGGCGCCACCGCGTCGCCGATCCTCCTCAGGATCGCCAGCGCTGCGGTCCGGCGCGGATCGCCGTCTTCGTCGTCCACCCAATATCCCAGCTGCGCGCGTTGGCGGACGGGTGCCGCGCGAGCGAGGTCGGCACGCGTGAATCCGACTGCCGCCAGCGCGTCGGTGCCAATGTTCGCCTCTTCGACAATCGACCGTGCCGCCGAGACAACTTCCGCGACAAATCCCGGCATCTGGCCCTTCCTGCTGAGGCGCTCGTAGTCGGTTTTGCCAAGGAAGAGTGTCTGAATCATATTGCGGGCCTCGGCCCGCTGAATCAGGTGAGAGAAGATCGCCATCTCGCTGCGGATCGCCCCGTCGAAGCACTGGACCAGGCCGAATTCCACGCAGTCCAGGATTGCCAGCGGCGCCGGATAGTGTCCCAACGTTGTCGCAAGGATCTTTTGCCGAGCGGGGGCAAGGGCCGTGCTCACGTCAATCGGCGACGGTGCCGTCCACTCCGGGCGATCCCACGGTTGCCGGGGCGATGTCGTCGATAAAAGCCAGCTTTCCGCTGCCGCGACTTCGTCGCCGGGTGAGACAAGTGCGTCGACAATCCCGGTCTTTAGCGCTGCCTCGCCAGACAGTCGTGCTCCTTCGAGCAGGACAGGCAGAGCGTTTTCGATGCCGATCAGCCGTGGCAGCCTTTGCGTGCCGCCGCCCCCCGGTAACAAGCCCACCAGCGATTCCGGCAGGCCGAGAGCCGCTTGGGGATCCTTACTTAGTACCCGATAGTGGGCGCCAAGCGCGAGTTCGCAGCCTCCGCCCAGAGCGAGTCCGGCGATGGCGGCAGCGACCGGCTTGCCCGATGTTTCCAGCGCGCGGATTGCGAGGCTCAATCGAAAGAAGTGATCGAAAGCGGTATTGAAGCGTGCATGGGGTGGCGTCTTCATGATCATTTCGTAAGCGACGCCAAGCTCGCCGAGGTCCGCGCCGACGCAGAACGCGGTGTCCTTGCCGGAGCGAATCACAGCGCCGCGCACGTCGCTCGCGGCGAGCCACCGCGCGAACGCTCCGAGCTCGACGATGGCTGCTTCGGAGAAGACATTCATGGTTCGACCAGGTGCATCGAAGATCAGGTGGACAAGACCGTTGCCCTTGATCTCCAGGCGAAATTGCTCAAGTTTCGGTGGCATATGCGTCATGATCGCGCCTTCTTTGAATAGGTCCTGATAGTCGCTCGGGCTTGTGAATCTCGCCTTGCCGCAAGCCTGTGAGATCCGAGCGCGGCAACGTCAGAACCCGACCCGGTCGCCGCCTTTGAGCGCCAGACTTTCGCGAGCTTCGTCCGGCGACGCGATTTCCAGCCCCAGCCCTTCGATAATCTGACGTACCCGGCGAACCTGGGATGCATTCGATGGTGCAAGCTCACCGGCACCGAGCCACAGGCTGTCCTCCAACCCGACGCGGACGTTGCCGCCCATAGACGCGGCCATGGCTGCTACGGGCATTTGGTTGCGCCCGGCGCCCAGAACGGACCAGCGGTAGGAATCGCCGAACAACCGATCAGCCGTGCGCTTCATATGCATTACGTCCTCGCCGTGGGCGCCAATGCCGCCGAGTAGACCGAAGCAGGTCTGGATGAACAACGGCGCCTGGACGAGCCCTTCGCTGAGGAAATAGTGCAGATTATAAAGATGGCTTGTGTCGTAGCACTCGAACTCGTAACGCGCGCCGGTCGCGTTTAGCGTTTCAAGTGCGTAACGGATGTCCTTGAAGCTGTTGCGGAAGACGAGATCGTGCGAACCTTCAAGCATGGCTGGCTCCCAGTCGTGCCTGAACGCCTTGTAGCGCTTAAGCATCGGAAACAGGCCGAAATTCATCGAGCCCATATTGAGCGAAGCGACCTCCGGACGCCACCTCGCCGCCGGCCGAACTCTTTCCTCGACGGTCATATAGGGGGAACCGCCAGTCGTCAGATTGACGACGACATTCGAGGATTGTTTGATCACCTTCAGGAATGGCTCGAACGCCTCAGGACTCTGATCGGGCCGGCCGTCCTGCGGATTTCGCGCATGCAGATGAACAATCGCCGCGCCTGCTTCTGCCGCCTCCAGTGCTGACGCGGCGATTTCCTCCGGTGTCACTGGTAGATGAGGCGACATCGAGGGCGTGTGAATTGATCCGGTGATCGCGCAACTGATGATGACTTTATGTTTAGCCATTTCGTTTCTCCCTTTTTTTAAAACTTCGCTGCGAACTCTGTCCAGGCGCGTTCAAGCGCCTCGCGATGAGCGGTAGGGGCGATTGCGATCAGCGCTGCGGCGCGATCGTTGTGATTAAGTCCGCGAAGGTCCGCCGCGCCGAACTCCGTGATGACGATGTCGGTGTCCATTCGGCCGAGGGAAACCGGTCCCGCGCCGCAGCTGGGTGCAACGATGCGGCTGACGACGCTTCTGGCCGCGGAGGCGGGCAGGGCGACAATCCGGAGACCGCCTCCGCACCACGCCGCGCGCGCAAAATCGGAAGCGCCACCGGGGCCGGACATCAAGCCGCCTGGTCCCATCTCGGCATAGGCTTGGCCGAGCAAATCGACTTCCATCGCCGAATTGATCGCAATGAAGTTCTCGATGGCGCCCACGATACGCGGAGCGTGCGTGTGGGAAACGGGCTCAAAGCGATAGGTCGACCCGCCAACCGCGTCGTAGAGGCGCTGCGATCCAATTGCGACGCCCCCGGTTACCGCGCGTCCCCCGGCGAGCGCGCCGGCCTCCTCGAGTTCCGCAACCGCGTCTCCGATCAAGCCCGAGTGAACCCGCAGATTGCGGCGCCCTTTGAGAGCGCGAAGAGCGGCGGCCGGAATCTTACCAAGCCCGGTTTGAATTGTCGCCCCGTCTGGAATCCATCGTGCAACATGCCGGGCGATCGCGTTGGCGATCGGATCATCCGTCGCATCTGGAAAACCCAATAGGACTTGTTCTTGTTCGACGACGGCGGTCAGCTCGGAATAGGGAATGCCCGGATGCCCCTGCGTGCGGGGCATCAGAGGATTGAGATGCGCGATCCGCACGGGAATCCTGGTCCAGAGCTCGGCAAGGAAATCGACGACAGGCCCAAAGCTGCACCACCCGCCGCTGTCCGGCTGCGTCGCCATGAACAAGGCCGCGTCGATGCGCACGGTCTGCAACCTGGCCAATATGTCGCCGTAGCAGAGCGGCAGAAAGGTCACCGCGTCACGCGCCGCCTTCAACTCAGGCGTAACGAAAAAGGTCTCGACGCGGCAAAGTGGATTGGCGAGATAGGTGTGGGTGTTAAGGCCAGGAACAAAGATGCCAGTGAATGTCATCGCGCCCAAAGCGTCGCCGGCGCGCATGACCGCGTCGGCGAGCAGCAGCGATTCGCCGGAGCAGGCGAGCACCAATGTGCGCCCGCCCGGAGGCAGTGCGGAAGCAAGCTTGGCCGGGTCAAGGCGCCGCGGAGTCATGGCCGGCGATCGATGTCGTTACTTCACGTATTTGTGGAAGTCAGGCTTGCGCTTCTCCATGAAGGCCCGCACGCCCTCCTTGGATTCTTCGGTTTCGTAGAACAATTTGACCGCGCTCAATGACGCCAGACTGATGCCACGGATGTTCTCACTGTCGGCATTGAAGGATCGCTTCGCCAATGCCAACGCCGTCGGTGATCGTTCGCCCAGGATATCGGTCCATGCCTTGACGGCGGCGTCCAATTCCGCGGCGGGTACCACCTTGTTGACAAGCCCCATCTCGTGGGCCTCCTGAGCGGTGTAGGTTTCGTTCAGGAACCACATTTCTCGCGCACGCTTGTCTCCGATGTGCCGCGCGAGCAGTGCGGTGCCCCAGCCTGCGTCGACCGATCCGACTTTCGGGCCGACCTGGCCAAATTTCGCGGTGTCCGCGGCGATGGTGAGGTCGCACAAGGTTGCAAACACGTTGCCACCGCCGATGGCGAAGCCGTTGACGCGGGCGATTACCGGCTTGGGTACGTCGCGAATGATCGATTGGAATTCGTCGATGGGAAGGCCGACGATGCCACGCCCATCGTACTGGCCCTCGTGCGCGCTCTGATCGCCGCCGGTGCAAAAGGCCTTGTCGCCGGCCCCGGTAAGGACGATGCTCGACACACCCTTGTCGTCGGCCGCTAGCTGAAATGCCTTGATCAATTCCTCCATCGTCTTGGCGCGGAACGCATTGTAGAGTTTGGGGCGGTTGATGATGATCCATGCGGCGCGGTCGCGCACTTCATAGATGATGTCTTCGAAGGTGACTGAATTGCTCATAGTTGATGCTCCCCGGAGCGCCGTGGCCCGGCGCGTGTTTGGTTCGATTTCGATACTTGGCTTACGATCAGATCATGTTCATGCCGCCGGCCACCGAGATGGTCTGCCCCGTCATGAAGCCGGCGTCGTCGGACGCAAGGAAAGCGACGATGCCTGCGTAGTCGTCCGGCTCCCCCATGCGTTTGAGAGGAATGCCGCGCACCATCGCGTCCTTCCATTTTATTGCCTGCTCACCCTCTCCCAGAACCGACGCCATCATCGGCGTGTTGGTCGGTCCGGGGCACACGACGTTGAGCAGCACGCCTTTACTCGCGAGTTCGCGCGCCACCGATTTAGTGAAACTGATCAGTCCCCCCTTGCAGGCGGAGTAGACGGCTTCGCTGCTCGTGCCCACCCGTGCGGCGTCGGAGGCAATATTGATGATCCGCCCCGCGCGCCGTTCGACCATGAGAGGTGCCACCACGTGATGAGTGTTGAGCGGCCCGTAAAGATTGATTCGGATAATCTTGTCCCATAACGCTTGATCGGTCGCGAGGAACGGCATTGGCCGATCCCAGCCGGCGTTGTTCACGAGCGCCCAGATCGGACCGAGCTCCGCTTCGACCTGCGTAACCGCGCGCTGTACGGCCGCATAGTCGCCGACATCGACCTCGTACGTTTTGACGACGGCGTCGCCGGCCAATCCCGCGGTTTCCTTGCCGGCATCCGGATTCAGGTCAAAAATCGCGACCTTGCATCCCTCCTGGGCCAGCCTCAGGCTCAGGGCGCGTCCGATGCCCTGTCCGCCGCCGGTCACAATAGCTATCTTGTCCTTCAGTCCACGCATCTTGATGCCTCCCTGTATTTTATTCGAGTAGATCGGTTTCAGCGTTGTCGGCGTCTTCGGCCTCCGCGCCAGTCATTTCGAGCAACGTGTCTTTGAGTGTCCTTAGTGTTTCGGCGGCTTGAGCAAGCGCGTTTTCCGGAACGCGGCTCAGAATCTCCAGTTCGATGGTTTCGACGCTCTCGCGAATGGCGCTGACTATCTTCGCGCCAGCGCGTGTGAGGTAGACGCGACGCGCCCGACCGTCGTTCTGGTCGGCGCGGCGCTCAACAAATCCTGCCGCCTCCATGCGGTCGAGCAAGCCGCCAATGGCAACCTTGGTGAGATCAAGGTCGGCGGCGAGCGCCGTCTGCGTCATCCCGTCCCGGCGCGAGAGAAACGCAAGCACCCACCATTGCGATCGGGTGATGCCCATCGGCTTGAGGGCACGGTCCACCACGACGCGGCGCAGTCGCGAAACGTCGTGGATGAGAAAACCGAAGCGAAGGCTGGTGTTGAGATCTCTAGCCACGGGTCTTCCTCGAAGCGCGATGCGCGAACTCGCGTGTCGAAGTCGCGCCTTTGAATTTCGCTGACCGTTGATAGGTTATTCGCGTCTCCCTTTCATCTGCGGGCGGTTCTTGAACATGTCTCGTGCAATGATGGTCTTCATCACTTCGACCGAACCGCCTGCGATCTTCACCACGCGTGCGTCAGCATATGCGCGGCAGATCGGGTATTCCCACATGTAGCCCCAGCCACCAAAGAGCTGCAGACACTTGTCGACTGTTTCGCAATGCAGTTCCGAAGTGACCAGTTTCGCCATGGCGGCGTCAACGGCGTCGAGTCGGCCTTGCATGAAAAGGTCGATGCACTTGTCGGTGAATACGCGTGCCATCGTCGCTCGCGCCTTGAGATCTGCAAGCACGAATTGTGTATTTTGGAAGTCGGCAATGGTCTGGCCAAATGCTTTGCGTTCCGAGGTGTAGTCCACTGTCCATTCAATGACGGTCTCGGTAACGGTGGCCGACCTGATCGCCTGAGCTAGGCGCTCCTGCGCCAGCTTCGTCATCATCTGGGGGAACCCGCGACCCTCTGCGCCCAGCATGTTACTCGGAGGTACACGGACATTCTCGAAGAAAAGCTCTGACGTGTCTTGCGCCTTCATTCCGAGCTTTTCGAGATTGCGGCCGCGGTTAAAGCCCTCCCGGTCGGATTCGACCAGAAATAACGTGATGCCATTAGCCCCGGCGGCGTTGTTGGTTTTGGTCGCCAGCACGACCACGTCACAAAGCTGCCCGTTGGAAATGAAAACCTTTTGTCCATTGATAACGAATTCGTTGCCATCGCGAACCGCCTGTGTACGAACCGCTTTCAAGTCGCTGCCGGCGTGGGGCTCGGTCATGCCGAGCGACCCGATCGCCTCGCCGCGGACCATTTTGGGGAGCCAGTGCAGCTTCTGTTCCTCGGTTCCGAAAGAGCGAATATAGGTCGCGACCAGATCTGTATGAATCAGGAAGCCGGGACCGCTGGCGCCGACGCGCCAGAGCTCTTCGAACACAACGACGTCAAACAAATAGTCCAGTCCGAGACCGCCATATTCTTCCGGAACTGTGCAGCACAGCATACCCTGCGCGCCGGCCTTCAGCCAAAGCTCTCGCGGTACGATGCCGTCATGCTCCCACTGGGCATGAAACGGCACGATCTCCTTTTCGACAAAACGACGAACCGTCGCGCGCCAAATCTCATGTTCTTCGCGAAATAACGAGCGTTGGATCATTGCGTTGCCTGTCCTTGCGGATTCATCTTCATCCCTGCACCCGTTGCGGTTTTTCACGCTGGGTCGATTGCTGAATGGCTTCGCGCGCGGCGTGCCATTGCTCGTCCGTCAACACGCCGAGATCCGCGAAAGTGCCAGGGCCGGCCAGATGCTGGCCACCGTCGATCGCGATCGTCTGCCCAGTGAGGTAATCGCAGGCGTCAGACAGCAGGAAGACGACAAGACTTTGCAGTTCCTGGATCTGCCCGAATCGACCCATTGGCACAGTGTCCGCACTCGTTGCGCTCGACTTTGTGTCAGCGATTGGATTGAGCTTTTCCCATGCGCTTTCAGTCGGGAACGGCCCTGGTGCAGTCGCGTTGAGGCGAATGCCATAGCGACCCCATTCCACCGCCAGCGACATCGTCATCGCATGCAACGCGGTTTTGGCCATCGCCGACGGCACAACGAAGGCCGAGCCTGTCCAAACCCACGTCACGAGATTGCTGACCACTGAACCCTTCAATCCGCCCGCGATCCACCGCTTCCCCGCTGCGAGCGTGACATGAAAGCTGCCGTCCATGACGGTCGACGTCACCGCGCGGAAGCCGCGGGGACTGAGATCTTTGGTCGGCGCGATGAAATTTGCCGCTGCGTTGTTAAGCAGGCCGGTGAGGGGCCCCGTCGCCCAGATCGCATCCATCATGGCCTCGACCTGCTCGGCGTCGCGAATGTCGCAAACATGGGCGCGCACCGGCGCGGAGCCGCTCGTCGAAATCTCACGTACGGCCTCGTCGAGCACTTCGGAGCGGCGACCGCAAATATGGACTGCGGCTCCTTTAGCCACGAGCGCCTTGCTAATCTCCTTGCCGAGACCACTGCCGCCGCCAGTGACGAGGATCGATTTTCCGACCAACGCGTCCGCACGAAAGATATCTGTGCTCATGATAGCGTGAGCCCTTCCATAGTGGCACTTGTCCAGTCCGTAACCTAGAGTATCGTAAACCTATTTACAACTTTGCCAAAAACTGTCAAGTTGGGGCAACGGTCGAGGGAGAGAAATTTGCGGAGAGATGAGGCGCTTGAAATTCGTCACAGATTCATCGCGGGCGTCGGCGCCTATGCGCCATTGCTTCGCATGGATCGCGCGGCAGCCACCAAAGCGCTTAGATTCTCGGGCCTCAGCAGCAAGGCCAGCGGGTATCGCGCCGTTGCCGGCTGGGACGAGGATGCCTTGACCTTGGCGGCGGAGGCGTCGCGCGCCATCGTTGGTGCCCCGCAATCCGTTGTCTTTGCATCGACCTCGGCGCCCTTCATCGAGCGCTCGCAAGCGGCGTTGTTGGTTGATGCACTAGCGTTCGATCCGCAGATCCGCACCAACGACGTCTCGGGCTCGCGCCGTTGCGCAGTTTCGGCGCTGCTCGACGCGCTCCTGGGTAGCAACGACACGCTCATCGCGGTGGGGGAGAAGCGATCCGCGAAAGCAGGAAGTCCCCAGCATCTTGCAGAAGGTGACGGCGGAGCAGCGGCGCTGGTATCCGATCAAGGTGCGGCGAAGCTCATTGGCTATGCCAGCCTGTCGCATGATCTGGTCGATGTCTATGCGTCGCGCGAACATCCTGAACCGTACGCCTATGAAGAGCGGTTCGTTCGTGAGACGTCTGTCCAGCGCGTTATCGTCCCCGCCATCAAAGCTGCGTGCGCGATGGCCAATGTCGAGCCTGGCAGCATTGCCTATGCGGCCGTACACGAACCTCTTGCCGGGTGCTGGCGCGACATCGCCCGCGCGTCGGGAGTGACGGCGTCGAATCTGGCGAGCGATTTGGCCCAGGCCGCAGGCGATCTGGGCGCGGCGCACGCGCTGTTTGCATTTGCCCTGGCCTGCGCCGAGGCGAAGCCGGGGGATCTACTGCTGCTTGCTGGCTTCGGTAGCGGATGCGACGCCATGATTTTCCAGGCCACCGGCACGATGCCGGGGGCAGTTGAGGCCGCTGCGATGCTGCGCGGCGGCGTCGTGCTTGACGACTATGTGCGTTTCTCGAGTCTGACTGGCGCGATTGGTCTCGATTGGGGCGTGCGTTCCGAGTTCGAGCAGAAGGCCCAGGCTACCGTGCTCGAACGCTATGGCCGCGACATGATCGGCTTTATCGGCGGGCGGGATACCAACGGAAATGTTCAGTTTCCCAAGAGTCGCATCCCAGTGCGGCCTGACGCTGTCGGGCCCGAGCCCATGGAAGATGTGAGGCTCGCAGATGATGTCGCGAAGATTGTTTCCGTGACCGCTGATCGTCTTAATTTTACGCCCGATCCGCCCTTCTGGTTCGGGTTGGTGCAGTTCGACAATGGGGCTCGGGTGATGATGGAATTCACCGATTCCGGCGGGACGGGATTCTCGGTGGGCGATCAGGTGCGGATGCGGTTGCGGATCAAGTCTCGCGATACGCGCCGCGGGTTCCGAACTTATTTCTGGAAGGCTGCCCCGGTGCAGCGCCAGCAAATTGAAAGCTGAGAATATGGCCAGCGGCATTAAAGACAAAGTTGCCATCATCGGTATGGGGTGCTCGACGTTCGGCGAGCACTGGAGCAAGGGTCCCGACGACTTGATGGTCGAGGCGTTCGGGGACGCGTTGACTGAGGCGGGGATTGCGCGTGGCCAAATCGAGGCGGCGTGGATCGGCAATGCGCTCGACGATATCAATGTCGGCAACAGCGCCCTGCCGCTTGCGCATGCACTTCGATTGAAAGGCGTTCCAGTTTCGCGCGTCGAAAACATGTGTGCGACCGGCTCGGAAGCCTTGCGCGCGGCCGTTTACGCCGTCGCGGCGGGGGCCGTCGATTTCGCTTTGGCGCTCGGCGTCGAAAAGCTCAAGGATACGGGATACGGTGGCCTGCCGCTTCGCACGAAGGGGCTGGCCAACGATCTGTGGATGCCATACGGGTCCGCCCCTGGCTCCTTTGCGCAGCTCGCCGGCGCCTATGCTGCGCGCCACGGAATCGCAAAGACCGATCTGAAGCGCGCGATGGCGCATGTGAGCTGGAAGAGCCACCAGAATGCGGTGCTTAACCCAAAGGCCCATCTTCGCAAAGCCGTCGACATCGAGACGATTCTCAAGGCCCCAATGATTGCCGACCCTCTGGGTTTATTCGACTGTTGCGGCGTCTCCGACGGAGCGGCCTGTGCCATCGTCACGACGCCGGACATCGCGCGCGGACTCGGAATTTCGAATCCTGTCACAGTCAAAGCGATCCAGCTCTGCGCGAGTCACGGCTGGGAAATGCAATATGGGGAATGGGACGGCAGCTACGTTGCCAACACGCGGCAGGCCGCTAAACGCGCTTATGCGGAGGCGGGGGTCAAGGATCCACGCGCCGATCTTTCCCTGACCGAGGTGCACGACTGTTTTTCCATTACTGAGCTCGTAACGATGGAAGATCTCGGTCTGGCGGATGAGGGGCGGGCACCTTTTGAAATTCTGGATGGACGCTTCGACCGCGACGGTGCGCAGCCCTGTCAAATTGACGGGGGCCTGAAATGTTTTGGCCATCCGGTCGGCGCCTCGGGTTTGCGCATGGCCTATGAAATCTACGCTCAATTGCTTGGGCGCGCGGGCGATCGTCAGCGCGGCACGGTCGATCTTGGCCTCACCCACAATCTCGGCGGAGCGCCCTTCAATAGCGTCGCCGCCGTATCTATTCTCGGACGAATGAACTGAAGGAGACGACGGCGTGGCGGGAAAATATTTTGAGCAATTCGAGATCGGTCAGACCTTTGTTCATGAAATCCGTCGAACCGTGACGGACATGGACAATATCCTCTTTTCGTCGCTGACCTACAATCCGGCCGCGATCCATATCGACCATGAATACGCCAAGACCACCGAGTTCGGCCGTCCGCTGATAAATTCGATCTTTACGCTCGGGTTGGTGGTGGGACTTTCGGTGCAAGACACCACCTTGGGCACAACGATAGGCAATCTCGGCTGGGAGGAGGTTGCCTTTCCAAAGCCTGTCTTCGCTGGCGACACAATTCGCGCCGAAACGAAAGTCGTCGCCTTGCGCGACAGCAAATCGCGGCCGAGCCAGGGAATCGTAACGTTCGAACATCGCGGATTTAACCAGCGTGATGAAGTTATCGTCACTTGCCGACGTGTTGCGTTGATGTTGCGGAAGCCGACATGAAACTGCGATCGCTGTTGTTCGTACCTGGTGATTCCGAGCGGAAATTTGCGCGGGGCCGTGAATCCGCCGCCGATGCCCTGATCCTCGATCTCGAAGACGCGGTCGCGCCTTCGCAAAAAGCTGCGGCGCGTGCCCATGTGGCCCAACTGATCGAGCAGGAAAAGAAGCGCGATTGGGCGTTTTTCGTTCGCGTGAATGCGCTCGACACCGGCCTGACGCTCGATGACATGGCGGCGGTCGTGAAACCCGGCCTGGATGCGTTACTCATCCCGAAAGCCGACAGCGCTGCCGATGTGACGCGCATTGCCTACTATCTGGATGCATTGGAAGTTCGATCGGGCATGAGTCCTGGCTCGGTCAAGCTTGCGGTCGTGTGCACGGAAACGCCAAAAGCAATGTTCAACCTCGGCTCTTATGCGCCGGCCCATCCGCGGCTCGTTGGTCTGACCTGGGGCGCGGAGGATCTTGGTGCGGCGATCGGCGCGACGGACAACAAGGAGCCTGACGGATCCTGGACGTCTCCGTACCAGGTTGCGCGCGTGCAATGCCTTTTCGCTGCCGCCGCCGCCGAAGTCGCTCCGATCGATACGCTTTTCGCAAATTTCAAGGATACCGACGGCCTTGAGGGCGATTGTCGTCGATCGCGCCGTGATGGATTTAGCGGGCGTATTGCGATCCATCCGGATCAAGTTGCCACGATCAATCGTTGTTACGCGCCCTCCGAGGCGGAAATTGCACAAGCGCGCAGGATCGTCGAGGCCTTCGAAGCCAATCCGGGCGTCGGCACGCTCGGTATCGACGGCAAAATGTATGACATTCCGCACCTGAAAGCAGCGCGAAAGACGCTGGCGTCAGTTTGAGGGACAATTGTTCGGGAGTGATCGCGACATGACGAAAACAAGAAACCTGCCGACCGAGGACGAGCGCAACGCTATTCGCGAAGGCGTGCGCGCCGTCGTCAGTCGCTTTGGCGATGACTACTGGCTCGAACGCGACGAGGACGGACGGTTTCCACAGGAATTCCATCGCGCCATGGCCGAGGCGGGATGGCTCGGCATCACCATGCCGGAGGAATATGGCGGCGCCGGCCTCGGCGTCACGGAAGCCGCGATCATGATGCATGAAGTGGCGAGCCATGGCGGCGCCATGGCGGCCGCGTCGACGGTTCATATCAATTTGTTCGGCCCCCATCCCATCGTCGTCAAAGGCACTCCGGAACAAAAGGCGCGCTGGGTTCCGCGACTGATCTCGGGCAAGGACCAATGCTGCTTCGGCTTCACCGAACCGGACGCAGGTCTCAACACCACCCGGATCAAGACTTTCGCCGAGAAGGTGAAGGGGGGGTATGTCGTGCGAGGGCAGAAGGTCTGGACGTCGACCGCGCTGGTGGCGAACAAGATCATGCTATTGACGCGCACGACAAAGTTTGAGGACTGCGCGCGCCCAACCGATGGCATAACTATTTTTTACACCGACCTCGACCGCAGCAAAATCGACGTCAAAAAAATCCCGAAGATGGGGCGCAAGGCCGTCGACTCCAACGCCATCTTCATCGACGGGCTTTTCATCCCGGAGGAAGATCGCATCGGCGAAGAGGGCAAAGGGTTCTCCTACATCCTGCACAGTCTCAACCCTGAGCGTGTGCTGATCGCGGCCGAAGCAATAGGTATCGGTCAGGACGCATTACGTCGAGCGACCCGGTATGCCAAGGAGCGTGTCGTGTTCGATCGGCCGATCGGACAGAACCAAGGCATCCAGCACCCACTCGCGGAAAAATGGATGTATCTGGAATCCGCGTGGCTGATGGCGATGAAGGCCGCCGAATTATACGACTCTGGCCGCCCCTGTGGCGCGGAGGCCAATAGCGCTAAATTCCTTGGCGCCCGTGCGGGCCATGACGCGGCATGGCAAGCCGTCGCGACACATGGCGGTTTCGGCTACGCCAAGGAATATCACGTCGAGCGGCTTTATCGCGAGGTCTCGCTGACGCGGCTAGCGCCGATTACTGAGCAACTGATCTTGTGCTTCATCGCCGAGAAGGTGCTCGATCTCCCCAAGAGCTATTGAGGCAAACGATATGGGCGTCATGAATGGAAAGGTTGCGCTGGTAACCGGCGGCGGGAGGGGCGTCGGACGTGGCATCGCGCTAGACCTCGCCAAGGCGGGCGCTGCGGTCGTTGTGAATGACCTCGGAGTGACGTTGACCGGCGAAGTCGGACAAAGCTCACCGGCGCAGGATGTCGCGAACGAGATCATCGCGTCGGGCGGTCGCGCTGTTGCGAACGCTGACAGCGTGGCGAGTTGGAACGGCGCGCAGGCGATGATCCAGGCCGCCATCGACGCATTCGGGCGCATCGACGCGGTCGTGAACAATGCCGGGAATTTGCGCGACAGTCTGTTTCATAAAATGACCGAAGAGGAATTTGACGCCGTGATCGCGGTGCATCTTAAGGGCTCCTTCAACGTGAGCCGGGCCGCGGCGCCGTTCTTCAAGACGCAGGCCTCGGGTGCCTACATCCATATGACATCGACTTCCGGGCTTGTCGGCAATTTCGGGCAAGCCAACTATGCGGCGGCAAAACTCGGCATTGTCGGTCTGTCGAAATCCATTGCGTTGGATATGCAACGTTTTAACGTTCGATCAAACGCCGTGGCGCCGTTCGCCTGGACACGTATGATTGATTCGATTCCGACCAACACGCCAGAGCAGCAACGACGGGTCGATGGACTGAAGAAGCTGGTGCCAGAAAAGATCGCGCCGTTTGTGACGGCGTTGGCAAGCGATGCCGGCGCGCACGTTACGGGACACAATCTTCGGCGTCCGGAACAACGAGATTTATCTGTTCTCGCAACCGCGGCCGATCCGCACCGCTCACAGTTCTGACGGATGGACCGCCGAGACCATTGCCGAGCGGGTGTTTCCGATGTTCGCCAATGATTTTTATCCACTTCATCGCTCAGCTGAGGTGTTCACCTGGGACCCGGTCTGACACCATGCCGTTGCAATCCGACCGTCTTCTCAATCACTGTTTCGAGGAGATCTCGCAAAGCTACACTCCACGCGACGCCATCATCTATGCCTTGGGAATCGGCCTCGGCCGTAACCCCTGCGATCGCGACGATCTGAATTGTCTTCTTGAAGACAGCCTCGCGATTGTTCCGGCGTTTGCCGTGACGCTTGCATCACCTGGCATGTGGATTGCGGCGCCGGAATTCGGTGTCGACTTCGTAAAATTGGTTCACGCCGAGCAGGCCGCCTGGTTTCATGCTCCGCTTCCTTCTGCGGCGGAGGTCATCGGACGGGCGCGTATCGTCTCGCTGGTGGATCGCGGTTCGGGACGCGGCGCCGTCCTGGTTCTTGAGCGCAGCATTCATGACGCGGTCAGTGGCATGCATTACTGCACGCTCGAGCAGACACTGTTGTTGCGCGGTGATGGCGGCTTCGGCGGACCGTCGCCGACACCCGTTCCCACGGTTATCCCCGATCGTGAGCCGGACAGCCGGGTGGTCGTGCCCGTCAGTCCGCGCGCTGCGCTCATCTATCGGCTGTCAGGCGACAAGAACCCGTTGCACGCAGATCCTGACATTGCGCGGCGGGCGGGATTCGATCGGCCGATTCTTCATGGGCTTGCCAGTTATGCCATGGCGGGCGTCGCTGTGGCGCGAGCGTGCGGTCATCCGCCCACCCATTTCCGCGCGCTTCAGTGCCGCTTTTCCGGCGTGATATTTCCGGGAGACGCAGTCGAATTCTGCATCTGGCACGACGACGACCGGGCGATGTTTCAGGCTTTCGTCGGCGAAAGAAAAGTTCTCGATCAAGGTCTGATTTCATTTGGAGGCGCTAAATGAAGAATGGTCCCGATTTAGCCAGACGATTAGGTGAAAAGGTCAGAATTCCCGTCATGGCGGGGCCGATGTTCATCGCGTCGACCCCGGAGCTTGTGGTTGCGCAATGCAGGTCCGGGATTATTGGCTCAATGCCGGCTCTCAATGCCAGGACCAGCGCGCAGCTCGACGCGGATATTACTCGGATCAAGCAGGATCTTGACGACTGCGATGTACCCTTCGCAATCAATCTGGTGGCCCACAAGACCAACGAACGGCTTGAAGCGGATCTTGCGATCATCGTCGAGCATAAGGTTCCCATTGTCGTGCTCGCGCTTGCGGCGAGCCCGGCGATCGTCGATGCCATTCATGATTATGGTGGCCTGGTCTTCAACGATGTCATCAGTGATCGCCATGCGCGCAAATGTGCGGATACCGGCGTCGACGGAATCATCGCGGTGGCCGCAGGGGCGGGCGGACATACCGGCAACGTCTCGCCCTTCGCCCTAATCGCCGAAATCCGCGAATGGTGGCAGGGGCTCCTGATCCTGTCAGGCTGCATCGCCACGGGGCGTGCCGTCCTTGCGGCTGAAACGCTGGGTGCCGATCTCGCTTATATAGGGTCGCCGTTTTTGGCCGCCACCGAAGCGAATACGCAACCGGCGTTCAAGCAGATGATCGTCGACTGCGGTGCTAAAGACATCGTGATCGCGAATTGCTTTACAGGCGCCAATGCAACATTTCTGCTGCCATCGATACTCGCCAACGGCCTCGATCCGAAGATGCTGATGCGCGGCGAAGGAGCTGGGGTCAATATTTCTGGCGGTGGATCGAACAGCAAGGCCTGGCGCGACATTTGGAGCGCCGGTCAAGGCGTCGGCGCAATCAAGCAGGCGGGGCCGGCCGCGGAGTATATCGACTGGCTCGTGTCGGACTATGCGCGCGCGCGTAACGCTATGGGTATAGGTCCATCATGATGAACCGCCAGGTCATTCTTGTTTTGCGGCCCACAGGCGTCGCGCAATCTGAGCACTTCGCCATTCGCGAAGCGCCGATTCGCCCTCCCGCAGACGGCCAGATCCTGGTGCGAAACAATTTCCTGTCGGTCGAACCGGCGATGCGTGGCTGGATCGCCGATATCGGCAATTATTCGGCAGCGGTGGAAGTTGGTTCGGTGATGCGGGCGTTGGCGGTTGGCGAAGTCGTCGAATCCCGCCACCCGGATTTTCGCACGGGCGATGTCGTCACGGGATGGTTTGGGTGGCAGGAACTGGCCACCGTCGAAGCGGGCGCCGTCGTACGCAGGATCGTCGAAACCGATCTGCCACGCTCGCTCGCGCTCGGAGTACTGGGTATCAATGGGGTAACGGCGCTCCTGGCGCTGACCCTGATCGGTGAGCCAAGGGGCAGTGATACAGTCCTGGTGTCCACCGCCGCCGGAGCTGTGGGGTCGGCTGTCGGCCAGATCGCGAAAATCATGGATTGCCGCACGGTCGGCATCGCTGGCGGGCCGGAAAAAACGGCACGATGTCTGGGTCTTTTCGGCTACGACGCGGCGATCGACTACAAAGCGCCGGGAATGGCTGAAGCGCTGGTCGCGGCTTGCCCCGACGGCGTGCAGGTCTATTTTGATAACACAGCAGGTGCGATCAGCGATCTTGTCTATCCCCAGCTTGCGGTGGGCGCCCGCGTCGTCATTTGCGGCACTGCGTCGATTCCCTCGTGGGACCCATGGCCGACGGGCCCGCGGGTCGAACGGCATCTGCTGGTCAAACGCGCTCGCATGCAGGGGTTCGTGATTTTCGATCATATGGAGCGCTACGAAGCATCGATAGCCACTCTCGCTGACTGGGTCCGCGCAGGCCGGCTTCGCTATGAGGAGGATATCCTCGACGGCCTGGAATCCTGCCCCGACGCCCTTGCCGGGCTCTATCGAGGCGAGAACCAGGGCAAACGGCTCATCCGGCTTTAAGAAGCTGTTCCACAAGCCTCGGAATCGGAGCGAGCCGCAAGCAAAGCCTAAACCTTTCCACGCGACAGCGCACAACGGCGGGGCGAGGGCGTAGGCTACCGGTGTCGCTTACTTCGTTTGTGAGTTAGCATCCACGTCGGCGACTCGGTCACCTCAGATTGGTGGATGATCCTGCACTTCGGAATAGCGTGCGTAGTCCTTTCCGACGCCGTATTCGATGATCCCATAGCCGACCTCGTCGCCATCGGTCACCTCAATGACGTGGTCGCCGAGCGTGCGCGCAAGACGGCGGATCGCCGGATCGGCCAGATCCCACACATCATGTTCGACGTAGAGCTTTCCCTTGTCGTCACCCTGTGACCAGCCCTTGAGTCCGCCATACAATCCGGCCTTCAAGAAGTATCTTGCCGGCAGCGCGCGGATCTTGAGGTGTCGCTGCGAGCCGTCGCTGAAACGGGCGTCGAACGCGGCGCTCTCAAAAGTCTGCCCGTTCTGATCCTTCGCCCAGACAACGTCATGGGAGACGTCGCGGAGCCGGACCTGCTCTTTCGAGCGCGTGCCGACGGAGAGAACCTCCTCGCCCGAAATATAGATCGTGTCGCCGGGCGCGCGCTCCTTAAAGAACAGATGCAAGCCGCGGTTGGCGAATTGCACCGTGGCCCAGCAATAGAAGAACGGAGGATAGAAGGTCAGCGGCGGATTGGATTCGTCAGTCCGCATCTCCGCGCGAATTCCCCAGGAATGATCGCGCTGTCCCAACCAGGTCTCTTCGGTGACCAGGTGCCGGGTGCCGGCGACGTCGATGCAGCCGCGATAGGCGCCCAATTGTTGAGCGCGGGCCATTTGCTCGGTCACGCGGCCGTTGCGACGGCGAAAATGCGGCTCTTCCTCGTGGGGGTTCATCGTCGCCACGAATTCGAGATCAAAGGACAACCCGGATTCATTGGTCTCCAGCACAAGCCGGTGACGTCGCAGGCCTTCAAGGATTTCGATGCGCAGCGGACCGATGGCTGTTGTCAGCGGATTGGGTCGAAGGCGTCGCGACGCGCGGAAATTGTATTGCATTCCGCCGATCGTCACGCCGGCAAAGCCATCCATCACATTGCGGTTGGGATGCCAGCCTAGGCCGATGTCGAATATCATGTCGCCGTCGGGCCTCGGGTGCCCCGTATACCACAACCGCTCCATCCAGCTTGGATCGCTGCTCATGACATGGTCGAATGTGGTCGGCAGTTGATGCCCGATGAAATCGTCTTGTTCTGAAAGCATGTCGTTTCGCCTTCTCAGGCGCCCTTTTCGGTTCCGCGGGAAATCTCGTCGAACATAGGCTTTGCGCTCGTCGCCAGGTCCCACTTCAGCTGTCGATTGAGATAGCGCTCGACAATGGCATCGGCGCGCGCGACGGCAGGTTGCGAGAGGGTGTCGCGCCGGATCGCCAACCAGTCGATCAATTCGCACAGCCGCTCGTCGCCTTGATCGCGCGCCGTTTCGAGCTCTGGCGCGGTGGGAACATCCGCGGGCGCGCGAATCGCCGGCAAAGGTGCGCCCGGCAGATCGGCGACCGCATCCTCGAGCTCCCGACTAGCTTCTTCCAGGGCGCTGATCTGTTCGAGCAGAAACGCGTTGGACCAGGAGGCGCGCAGGCGGATGCTGTTCAACATATAGATCAGACCAAAGGCCTGACCGCGCGCAAAGTCGCCCTCGACATGAGGGATGATCTCGCGGCGCAGCGTCGCGATCATACCGTCGATCAGGCGAGGCAGCGAATTGTTCATTTCGTGCGCTCCAATGCCTTGGCGATTTGCCGGAACACGGGCGCGATCTGCGTGGCCATCGCCGGCATGCGCATGTCGTTGAAGAGGCCGTCTTCAAAACATCGCGCCGCTGCCATGTGGGTCAGCGCAAGTTTCAAAAGCGAAAACACAATGTAGAAATTCAGGGCCGCTCTATCGACGCGAATGCCGGCGCGTTCTTCGTATCGCGCCAGAAACGCCTCTTCGCTCGCCAGGCCGCAGACCAGTCCTGTTCCGCCGCGGTATTGCGGCAGGAAGGCCCAGCCCAAATCCTCGATGGGATCGCCCAAATGCACCAGTTCCCAGTCAAGGATCGCAGTGATCCGATCGCCGCGCTCGAGAAAATTGCCCAGCCGGTAGTCGCCGTGAACGATCGCGACGCGAGGCGCCTTGGGCTGGTTCTGACGCAGCCAGGCGAAGGCGCGATGCGCCATCGGATGCGGTCGCAGCGCCCAGCGTTGAAACCGCTCCCACCAGAAATCAATCTGGCGATCGGCAACATTGTCGGTAGTGAGGCCGCTTTCCCAGTTGGCGAGCGACGTTTCGCGCCAGTCGAACGCATGAAGCGCCGCCAGTGCATCGACGAAATCCTGCGCAAGAGCTTCCCGGCGGGCGCCGTCCAGGGCGGCGTTCTGCTCGCCGCCCCACGGCAGTGGCGTATCGCCGTCGACGCGTTCGCAGAGAAAGAACGGCGCGCCGAGAATGGAAGTGTCGTCGCTTGCCATGAACGCACGCGGGACCGGCACCGCACTTGCTTTAAGCGCGCTAAGCGATTGGAATTCTGGCATTGCGCTATACGGCGCAAACAGGCCGTAAGGGGGCCCAATCCGAAGGATGATGTCCTGAGCCTGAGGATAGCCGCTGACACGCACGCCATAGGTGATCCAGGAAAAGCCTGCCGGAAATTTCGTGAGGCTCTCAACGACGACCGCGGATCCCGCTTGCGCGCTGAGATAGGCACTGAGCCTGGATCGCAAGACGCTGATGTCCTCGAAAACCCTGTCTCTCGTGTGTTGTTCGGGGGCAGTCCCAGACTCGACGTTAGCTGTGCCGCGCCGTTCTTGTCGGTGTCCTACCACTTTGATCATTTCCTTATTCGCCGCTCCCGGACGTATACCAATGGTCGTTCCCTCAAATTCGCGGCCCGTGGCACGCTCCATTTCAAGAAGCATTGGGCGCCCGGTTTGTCGCCGGTGATGTTAATGATAAACTAGCACATCAAATTGACTGAGGCAACGACGCCCGGCAGGAAGTGACGAAAAGTCGGCTACTATAGGCGGAATCTCGAGAGTAACGCCGAATCCACCTTCGCGAAGAAATAGCTAGACGTCGTATATTTTAATATGGTACTGTAGCTTACAAATTTCGGCGCCATCATCGTCAAGGGCCGCGGATCAATCGTCGGTCGGCGGATGCTCCTTGGTGGTGGGCGGTGACGTAGCGCGAAGACGCGAACAAGAAGCGGCAATAGCCGTCGCGGCGATGGGAGCGAATGAGGGCCATGCGAAAAAGGGCTTCGCACTTGGATCGAGCGGCGAGAGACCGCCCTTCGATGTTCACGGCGACCTGTGGGGCGCCCTGTCGTGCCACGACTGGCAATCCCCAGACATGTCCTGCCGGAAGCCGCGCAACCTGGGCCTATGTTCGCGTCGATTCCTTCCTGGCCGGTCCTGTGAAATGAGAAGGATGACGTCGATGAAGCTGACCGCATTTGCCTTCGAGATCAGGGACGGTGTTGCGCATATTACGCTTGATCAGGCTGAGCGCGGAAATCCGTTCGATCGGCAGTTCGCAGCTGAGTTTAACCAGCTTGCGACCGAATGTTCGATCAATCCGGATGTTCGATCGGTGCTCATCGATGCGAACGGGCGATTTTTCAGTGTCGGGGGCGACCTGAACGCGCTTGCCAAGGATCGCGGTGAGTTGGCCCATTTTGTGTCAGCCGCGACCGCCGATCTGCACATGGCTATTTCGCGTTTTGCACGCATGAATGCGCCTGTGGTCGTCACCGTCCATGCGCTGGCGGCTGGCGGCGCGGTCGCTTTGTTGGCGGGGGCGGATTTCGTGCTGGCCACGCCGGCCGCGAAATTCTATGCGGCCTTCGCGGGCATTGGGATCATCAGTGACAGCGGCGGTTCGTACTTTCTGCCGCGACGCATGGGCTCCAGGCGGGCCACGCAGTTTCTGATGTTGAACGAGACTCTGACAGCGCAAGAGGCCGCCGAGACCGGACTGGTCAATCGGATTGTTGCCCCGGAAACTCTTGCAGAGGAGGGGCGGGCGTTGGCTGTACGTCTGGCGCAAGGCCCCACGCTTGCATTCGGTGAACTGAAGAATCTTCTGATCGCCGGCGAGACCGAGACTCTCGAAGCGCAGCTTGAGAATGAGGCGCGGGCCATGGCACGCGTCACCCGTACGGAAGATGCATGGAACGCCATGCGGGCAGTCCTTGCAAAACAAAAGCCGACGTTCGCGGGACGTTGAGCGCACACGATCGCGCACGAAAATTATCAAAGCCCCGCTACTTTGACGGGGCGCCAGGGGGACGAGCCAATGAAGGTCATATCGAAGTTCAAGTCGCTGTTGTTTATAGTGATGTTCGCTTCCGGGGCGGCGCCCGTCCATGCCGCCGACACGCCAGCCTTACCGCATTCCATCAAGATCGGTGTGCTCAACGATCGATCGGGACCTTACGCGGACGCGGCTGGGGAAGGCTCGGCGGTGGCGGCGCGCATGGCGGCTGAAGAGTTTGGCAACGCCATACTTGGCGCGCCGGTGGAAATCCTGGTCGGCGACCACATGGGGAAGGTCGACGTCGGCGCGCTGATTACGCGCAAATGGTTCGACACTGAAAACGTCGACGTCGTTGCCGATATCGCCAATTCCGGCGTTGGGTTTGCGGTCGTCAACCTTGCCAAGGAGCGAAACAAGATCGTCCTGAACAATTCCGCCTCCTCCGATTTCACCGGGAAAGCGTGTTCTCCCACGGCGGTGCAATGGAGCTACAACACCTATGCCAACGGGAACGCATTTTCGGCCGCGATGAAGCGCGCCGGACTGGACAGCATTTTCACCATTGGCGTCGACTATGCGTACGGTCGCATGCTCGGGGCCGACTTCAAGCGCTTCGTCGAGAAATCCGGTAGCACCCTCGTCGGCGAGGCTTGGCATCCTCTCAATACTGCGGATTTCAGTTCCTTCCTCCTTCAGGCCCAGGCGTCGAAGGCCAAAGCAGTCGCCCTGGCGGATTCCGGCGCCGATCTCGTTGGCATCCTGAAGCAGGCGGACGAGTTTCGGATCGGTAAGCAACAGACGCTGGTCGTGCTGGCGTCCATCAATCTGAGTGAAATCGAAGCGCTTGGCTTGCCGATTGCCCAGGGCTTGATGACGATGTCGGCTTTTGAGTGGAACAGGACAGACGAGTCACGGCGCTGGACCAAGAATTTTGTCGCGCGCACCGGCAAGATTCCGACCGCGGACCAGGCCGCGACGTATTCGGAGGTCAAGCACTATTTGAAAGCGGTCGCCGCGGCACGTTCGCTGGATACCGCGACCGTCCTGGCGAAGATGCGCGAACTGCCGGTGAATGACGCCTTCGCCGCCAATGGACGTCTGCGGGAAGACGGCCAGATGGTTCACGACCTCTACCTCGTACGTGTGAAGAAGCCGTCCGAATCGACGGAGAAGGGCGATTACATTTCGATCGTGCAGGAGCTTCCTGGCGATGAAATCTTCCAGTCCCTGGCGGAGAGCGCGTGCCCGCTTTTGAAAAAATAGCCCGCGGATCATCGGCAGTCGCCCATTAAAGCAGGATACCCCCCATGCTACTCAACGAAGACCAACTTGCCATCCGCGATCTCGCGCGCCGTTTTACGCGGGAGCGCCTAGCTCCGTACTACCAAGCGCGGGAGACGGCGGGCGTCATGGATCGGCAGCTCGTTCGAGAAATGGGCAGTCTGGGACTTCTGGGCGCCGACCTTCCGGAAAAATTTGACGGGCTCGGCGTACCCGGCGTTACAGCCGGCGTGATCGCCGAGGAACTTGCCTATGGCGATTTCAATATCAGCGCTGTTCCCGTCAGCGTTTCGCTGCTTGGCGCAATCGTGATGGGGAGCGCGACGCCGGCGATAGCCGAGCATTGGGTGCCCCGCATGGTCAGCGGCGAGGCGTTGCTCGGCATCTGCGTGACCGAACCGAGCGGCGGTTCGGATGCCGCCAATCTCAAGCTGCGCTGTCGTCGCGACGGAGCGTTCTACATCCTCAACGGTGAAAAAACTTCAATTACCTTCGCCGACAGCGCCGACGCCTTTATCGTGTTTGCGCGAACGGGCAGTCCGGATAGCGGTGCGGCCGGAATCACAGCCATGATTGTGCCCGCCGACACGCCGGGTATCGCGCGGACGCGTTTCGACGACGTCGGTAGCCGGATCATCGGACGGGGATCGGTATTCTTCGAGGATGTGCGCGTGCCCATTGAAAATCGATTGGGGACAGAGAACCAGGGTTTTACGCACGTCATGCGCGGCTTCGACTACAGCCGCGCCCTCATTGCGCTGCAATGCGTTGGCTGCGCTCAGGCATCGCTGGACGAAGCATGGGAGTACACCAAGACCCGCACCGCATTCGGTGCTCCGATCGCGCAATATCAGGGCGTGACGTTTCCCTTGGTCGAGGGTGAAAGCCTGCTGGCCGCCGTGCGGCAGCTTTCCTATCACGCTCTTGCTCTGCGCGACGCGGGGCAGCCGCACACTGCGGAAGCCGCAATGGTCAAATGGCTCGGTCCGAAGACCGCGTTCGACGTCATCCATCAGTGCTTGCTGACATTCGGGCACTATGGGTGGTCCAAGGACCTCCCGCATCAGCAAAGAATGCGCGACGTGATGGGTCTCGAAATCGGCGACGGGACCGCCGGAATTATGAAGCTGATCGTGGCACGCGAACGCGTCGGTCGGGCTGCGGTGCAATACTCGAAGCGCTGACGACAGGGTAGAGTTTGACACAGCGACATATGCGTGACGGCTCATTCAGCCGACACGCGGGGATACGATATTCCCTGGAGCAATCAAGTCTTCCCAGCATGCCGTATTATTGGAGATGCGAGAAAGAGAGGATCGATGAAGGTTCTGGTGCCGGTGAAGCGGGTGGTCGATTACAACGTCAAGGTTCGCGTCAAGAGCGACGGAACCGGGGTCGAACTCTCCAACGTCAAGATGTCGATGAATCCGTTCGACGAAATCGCCGTCGAGGAAGCCCTGCGCCTGAAAGAGGCCGGCAAGGCGACCGAGGTGGTGGTGGTGTCGATCGGTCCCGCGCAGGCTGCGGAAACCATCCGCACCGGCCTCGCCATGGGCGCCGATCGCGGTATCCTGGTGAAGGCCGATGGCATCGTCGAGCCGCTCGCGGTGGCGAAGATCCTCAAGGCCATCGTCGATGAGGAGAAGCCCGGCCTGGTCATCCTCGGCAAGCAGGCGATCGACGACGACTCTAACCAGACCGGCCAGATGCTGGCAGCCTTGCTTGGCTGGTCGCAGGCGACGTTTGCGTCCAAGCTCGAAGTCGATGGTTCGGATTTCCAGGTCACGCGCGAAGTCGATGGCGGCTTGCAGACCCTGAAACTTAAGGGTCCCGCGATCGTAACGACCGACTTGCGTCTCAACGAGCCGCGCTACGCCAGCCTGCCCAACATCATGAAGGCGAAGAAGAAGCCGATCGACGAGAAAGACCGCCGACGGTTATGGCGTCGATCTCACCCCGCATCTTGAAATCATCAAGACCACGGAACCCGGAGGCCGCAAGGCCGGCGTCAAGGTCAAGGACGTCGCCGAGCTGATCTCGAAACTCAAGACCGAAGCCGGGGTGCTCTGATGACCACGCTGCTGATTGCCGAACACGAACACGAAGTCCTCAAGGACTCCACCAACAAGGCGCTGACCGCGGCGACCGCGCTGGGCGCCGAGGTCCATATCCTCGTCGCCGGTGGCGGCGAAGGCACCAAAGCTGCGGCCGCAGCCGCCGCCAAACTGGCCGGCGTCACCAAGGTGCTGCTGGCCGAGAACGCCGCCTATGCCCACGATCTCGCCGAGCCCCTGGCTGCGCTGATCGTCTCGCTGGCGCCGGGCTATGACGCCTTCGTGGCGCCCGCCACCTCGCGCTTCAAGAACGTGATGCCGCGCGTCGCCGCCTTGCTCGACGTGATGCAGGTCTCGGAAATCACCAAGGTGATTGCGCCGGACACCTTCGAGCGACCGATCTATGCCGGCAACGCGATCCAGACCGTGAAGTCGAAGGACGCCAAGAAGGTCATTACCGTCCGTACCTCGACCTTCGCCGCCGCCGGTGACGGCGGCAGCGCCTCGGTGGAGAACGTCGCGGCGGCGGCCGATCCCGGCCTGTCGACCTTTGTCGGCGAGGAAGTCGCCAAGAGCAACCGTCCGGAACTGACCTCGGCGAAGATCATCGTCTCCGGTGGCCGCGCCATGCAGAGCCGCGAGAACTTCACCAAATACATCGAGCCGCTGGCCGACAAGCTCGGCGCCGGCGTCGGCGCGTCGCGCGCCGCGGTGGATGCCGGCTACGCGCCGAACGACTGGCAGGTCGGCCAGACCGGCAAGGTGGTGGCGCCGGAATTGTACATCGCGATCGGCATTTCCGGTGCGATCCAGCATCTCGCTGGTATGAAGGATTCCAAGGTGATCGTCGCCATCAACAAGGATGAAGACGCACCGATCTTCCAGGTTGCCGATTACGGCCTGGTCGCCGACCTCTACCAGGCGGTGCCGGAACTGATCGAAGCGCTCGGAAATTAGAGTGTCACCGCATAGGAGCACTGTGCAAGGGACGTCGACGGCCGCTCAGTGACATGGACACCACAACCACGGTGAGTCGAGAAACCTGGATCTGAAATAGATGGACGCCATAAAATCTCTGCAAGAGGCTGACCTTTCCGCCGATCCTCCGGAGGGATTCCGCCTGATTCCCGCCGGTGGCGGCTTCAATATTTTGTTTGGTGCGCTCTATGGATGCGTCATCGAAAACCGTTTGGTACTGGGATTTCGCGTCTCGCCGCGCCACCTCAACCCGCATAATACCTGTCACGGGGGCGTGCTTGCGACGTTTGCGGATATGATGGCCTACGCCGCACAATGGGAGGCAGGTCTACTCAACACGCTAACGCCCACCATCAGCCTAAGCACCGATTTCCTTGCGCCTGCTTTGTTGGGACAATGGATTCGAGGGGATACGCAACTTGTCAAAAGCACCCGGACGATGCTCTTTACCCAATCGATCGTTCGTGCCGGTGAAACCTCAGTTCTGCGGTGCAATGCGATCTATAAGATTGGCGCCTCGAAGGAGGAATCCGCCAGCGTCATAGGCAATCTGTTCGAAGATCCCGCGACGTGTGAAAAGCGCCATCCGGCTCAGCCGGAGACATCATCCCAAGGGTAGTTCCATATTATTGAATTCAAATGCAGACCCGGAGCTTTCTATCACGCCGGGACACCTCAATTCCGGACGGGACTTCATTAGCGACATCGATTTGGCGACGGTTCGCCGTGAGCAGCAACGACGTCCGAAGCGAGCTTTGCCCGAAAACACCGTATGCCGACTTTAACCTTGCCACACCGGAGATAATAGTTTTAATATAATTCACTGGTGAACTACACGGGAATTATAGAATGCGCGGCATTGAACGATTGGACGCCGTACGGCGAAGTACCCCGCCAATGACGGAGGCTTTGCCGAACCTCCCAATGGCTGAGACCGTGATGGTTCGGCTAATCCGGATCAGCGTCGTGGGCCTGGGCCAGTTCTTCGAACCGGTGTTTCGCGAGATCGGGCTCTCCGAGAATTCCTTTCATGTGCTTTGCCTGCTGATGGCGAGCGACCGGAACCGTGCATCGCCCAGCACGCTTAGTGAAATGGTAGGAACTAGCCGTGCCAACATGACCCGGATCCTGGACTCGTTGGAGAGAGATGGACTCGTGTCGCGTGCTAGCGAGGAGCGGGATGGCCGTCGCTATGTGATCGAGATCACCGCAGCAGGCCGGCGGGCGGCGCGGGACGCTGTGCCACAGCTGACGCAGCCGTTGCGGCGGGCCTTCTCGGGACTGAGCGCCGAAGAGTTTGTGCAACTCGATGGCTTGTTGCGAAAAGCGATCAAATCGTTCGACCAAAGCACACTGCCGCTGCGCGCAAACGCGTGAGACGAGCCGCTTTGGATGCCGTGGAGGCGAATCGCGCATGATCTTTACGGAAGACCAAAGCGCGCTTCAGGCTGCAGCTCGGCGGTTCTCGCGAGAGCGTCTTTTGCCGATGTACCAGCAGCGTGAGCGGGAAGGCCGGATTGACCGGTCGCTACTGCGCGAGATGGGCAAGCTCGGGCTCCTGGGCATGGATCTGCCGGATCGTTACGGCGGGATGGATGTCGACGCCGTAACGACAGGGATGATTATCGAGGAGCTCTCTTATGGCGATTTCAATATTGGCGCGCTTGCAGTGGTCCAATCGCTTTGCGGCGCGGTGATCGAGCGCAATGCCACGGCGTCGGTGAAGGAGAGCTGGCTGCCCCGTGTCGCACTTGGTGAGGCTATTTTGGCGCTTTCGATCACCGAACCGCATGCGGGTTCGGACGCCGGAGCCCTGCGTTTGCGCGCGCGACGCGATGGCGATCATTACGTGCTCGACGGTGAAAAAACGTCCACTACTTTCGCGGATTGCGCGGACGCGTTCGTTGTGTTCGCGCGGATTGGGGACAGGGTCGAGGGTGCAAAGGGCATCACAGCATTTCTTGTTCCTGGCGATGCGCGTGGAATCCAACGCACGCGCTTCAAGGACGTCGGCAGCCACATGTCCGGACGGGGATCGGTGTTTTTCGACGGAGTCCGCGTGCCCGTCGATCATCGCCTGGGCGCCGAAGGCCAGGGGTTCTCGGAGGTCATGAGTGGCTTTGATTACAGCCGTGCGCTGATCGCACTTCAATGCGTCGGCGCAGCTCAGGCCTCCGTGGATGAAGCCTTGGCATATACAAAGGAGCGTGCGGCCTTTGGCGGTCCGATCGCACAATTTCAGGGGGTGACCTTTCCGCTCGTCGAAGGCGAGACCCTGCTCGCCGCCGGCAGGCAACTCGCATACCACGCATTGGCCCTGCGCGATGCCGGGGCGCCCCACACCGTCGAAGCTGCCATGGTGAAATGGTTCGGTCCCAGGACGGCCTTCGACGTCATTCACCAATGCCTTCTCACCTTCGGACATTATGGCTGGTCGATGGACGCCGCATCAACAGCGGATGCGCGACGTGATGGGTCTGGAAATCGGCGATGGCACAGCCGGAATCATGAAGATGATCGTCGCACGCGCGCGGGCGGGACGTGCGGCGAATCCAAAAATGAGTAAGGAGATAGTGTGAGATATCGATCTGTATTCAGACCAGGACTCTTTGATGGTCAAACCGTGATCGTCACAGGTGGCGGCAGTGGCATCGGCCGCTGCACGGCGCACGAGCTGGCGGCGCTGGGCGCCGATGTCGTGATCGTTGGTCGCAATGAAGAGAAATTGGCAACAGTCCGCGCGGAGATTATCGAAGATGGGGGCAGGGCTTCCGCCATCGTCTGCGATATCCGCGACGAGACCGCCGTGATCAATGCGATCGAGTCGGTCCTTGCCTCTAACGGGCGTATCGACGGCCTGGTCAACAATGCTGGCGGTCAATACCGCGCGGCGCTGAAGACGATTTCGACAAAGGGTTTCGAGGCTGTTGTGCGCAACAATCTCACCGGCGGGTTCATTTTTATGCGTGAAGTTTATACGCGCTGGATGGAGAGCAATGGCGGCGCCGTCGTCAATATGATCGCCGACGTCTGGCACGGCTGGCCAAATTACTCCCATTCCGGCGCCGCGCGCGGCGGTATGCATACGCTGAGCGAAAGCGCGGCGTCCGAATGGGCCGCCGCCGGCGTACGCGTAAACATGGTCGCGCCAGGCGCTATCGCGTCCAGCGGGTTGGATACCTATGAGGCGCAAGACACCGCCTATATCCAGAATGAAATCGTCAGCAAAGTTCCGCTGCAGCGGTTCGGAACTGAGTCAGAGGCGGCTGCCGCCATCGTGTTTTTGCTATCGCCGGCTGCGGCATTCATCACGGGCTCCTGCATTCGGATCGATGGCGGAGCGCCGAACGCGCGGGAGATTTGGGGGAAACTGGAGCGGTCGGACAAAAGCAAGCCGTTCAACGGTTTTCATCGCGCGGCGATGCCGGTGATATTGTCAACATCCGAATTGTCAATCGGCGCTCAAATTTGACCCCAGATTGGAGTGGGCCCCTCGGGGCGGACAGGTTCAGGCCGCTGGATTGACCGTCTGCCGGGCGTGTTGCTTCTCAAATTGTGCGGGGCTGATATAGCCGAGAGCTGAGTGTAGCCTTCGGGTGTTGTAGACGTAGTCAATGAATTTGGGAAGATTCTCGACAACGTCGGCGAGGGTCTCGAACGCCATTGGATAAACGCCCTCAACCTTCAGCGTCTTCATGAAGCTTTCGGCCTTGGCGTTGTCGTACGGATTTCCTCGCCGACCCATGGATCCTTTGATGCAGTGCTCGGCAAGGTAGTCGCGGTAGATCTTGGCAGCGTATTGGGATCCGCGATCGGAATGATGGACGCAGCCAGGCGGCGGCTGTCGCTTCTCGATCGCGACAGAAAGGGCAGCGAGCGTCAACCGCGCGTCGATGGAGCGACTGATGGCATAGCCTACGACGCGCCGGGACCAGGCATCAAGAATGACGGCGACATAGACGAAGCTACCGACGATTGGGACGTAGGTGATGTCGGCGACCCAAAGCTGGTCGGGTCCGTCCAAGGCCACGGTCTCGGCACGGTTGGGAAAGATCGGCTGGTCGTGATCGCTATCGGTCGTTGTCGTGAAGCGGCGTCGCATTCTCGGTTGGAGGTCATGCTCGCGCATGAGACGGCGGACCTTCTTGTGATTGACGACCACGCCTTGCTGCCTGAGGGCGGCTTGGACCCGGCGCCAGCCATAGTGCTCGAACTCGTCGCAGATCACAGCCATCGCCGCGACGATGGCTGTGTCGTCGGCCGCACGGATCGGTTCGTCGTAGAAAGTGGAGCGGGCCATTCCCATCAGCCTGCATCCCTCGGCAACGCTGATGCCGCGGGGCCGACAATAGCGGATGTGGTCTCGCTTCTCGGCCGAGGTCGTGGCCGAAGAGCCCCCTTTAGAAACTCCAGTTCGAGAGCCTGCTTGCCAACGAGGCGCTCGAGCGCGGCGATTCGCGCTTCGTAAGTCTGGAGTAAATCGGCGGAAGCGACGTCCTCGTCGAGCGCGCCTGCCTGATACTTTTCGACCCAGATGCGGATCAGGTTACGGGAGACATTGTGCCGCTTCGCGAGCCCGTGCAGCGTCTCGCCGCTCAGATACTCCTGCGACACCTGCCGTTTGAACTCGACGCTGTGGGTTCGGTGCTTTGCCATGGCCTTCATCCTCTGAAAGCCCGGCCGTCCGGTCAATTACTGAAAGCTAACCTGTCCACCCCGGAGGGCCCACTCCATGAGCCGGGGGATCGGCGTCCAAAATTGACCCCCTACAGGTTGGTCTGTTGCGCTGCCTGCTTTGTAACGAAGCAGGTGGTCGGAGATGCTGATCGTGGAGACGATTGCCCGGATTAGGCGCGAGCACTTCATCAAGGGCAAGACGATCAAGGAGATCGCCCGGGATCTGAAGGTGTCGCGGAACACGGTGCGGAAGGTTCTGAGGTCGGGTGAGACCTCATTCGAGTACGAGCGTGTGGTCCAGCCGCGTCCGAAGCTGGGACGATGGGCAGCAGAGCTCGACGGGTTGCTGGCGGCAAATGCAGCCAAGGCCGCTCGAGAGCAGCTGACGTTGATCCGGATCTTTGAAGAGCTGCGAGGGCGCGGTTATGACGGTGGTTACGACGCTGTGCGGCGTTACGCCAGACGGTGGAGCAAGGAACGCGGACAATCGACGGCTGCAGCCTACGTCCCGCTGAGCTTTGCGCCGGGAGAAGCCTATCAGTTCGACTGGAGCCATGAGGTCGTCCTGCTCAATGGCGTGACGGTGATCGTGAAGGCCGCCCAAGTCCGGCTCTGCCACAGCCGCATGCTGTTTGTGCGGGCTTATCCGCGCGAGACGCAGGAGATGGTGTTCGACGCCCACGACCGGGCGTTCGCTTTGTTCAAGGGCACCTGCGGACGCGGCATCTACGACAACATGAAGACTGCAGTGGAGACGATCTTCGTCGGCAAGGGTCGTCTCTACAACCGCCGCTTCATGCAGATGTGCAGCCATTACCTGGTTGATCCGGTCGCCTGCACGCCAGCGTCGGGCTGGGAGAAGGGTCAGGTCGAGAACCAGGTCGGGCTTGTCCGCGAACGCTTCTTCACACCGCGACTGCGGTTCAAAACCCTCGACGAGTTGAACGCCTGGCTGCTGGACAAATGCATCGCGTACGCCAAGGCGCACCGGCACCCGGAACTGAGCGAACAGACAGTCTGGGAGGTGTTCGAAGCCGAGCGGCCAAAGCTCGTTCCTTATGCCGGCCGGTTCGATGGATTCCATGCGGTGCTGGCATCGGTCTCGAAGACCTGTCTGGTGCGCTTCGACAACAACAAGTACTCGGTGACGGCCAGCGCAGTCGGGCGGCCTGTCGAGGTTCATGCCTATGCCGATCGCATCGTGATCCGCCAGGACGGACGCATCGTTGCCGAGCATCCGCGCTCGTTCGGCCGCGGCGAGACCACCTACGATCCCTGGCATTACGTGCCAGTGCTGGCTCGCAAACCCGGCGCCTTGCGCAACGGCGCTCCCTTCAAAGACTGGGTGCTGCCGGCGGCCATTGAACGTGTACGGCGCAAGCTCGCCGGCGCCGACGATGGCAATCGGCAGATGGTCGACATCCTCAACGCAGTTCTGACTGACGGTCTGCCGGCCGTCGAGGTGGCCTGTGCCGAAGCGATCGCCCACGGCGTCCATTCCGCCGATGTCGTTCTCAACATCCTGGCCCGCCAGCGTGATCCTGCGCCGCCAGCCAATATCCTCACACCGGCTGCGCTGACATTGCGCCATGCGCCAATCGCTGACTGTGCCCGTTACGACAACCTCAGGAGAACCATCTGATGGAACGCACTCAACTCTTCGACCTCATGGGTGAGCTCAAGCTCTACGGCATGAAGGCCGCCTTCGACGAGATCATGGCGACCGCCATCAAGCGCCAGCACGAACCCCAGCGCATTGTTGGCGACCTGCTCAATGCCGAGATCAATGAGAAGCAGGCCCGCTCGATCAAGTACCAGCTCACCATCGCCAAGCTGCCGCTTGCCAAAGACCTTGAGGACTTCCAGTTCGATGGCACACCCATCAACCAGACGCTGGTCAATGATCTCGCCGGCGGCGGGTTCATCGCCCAGCAACGCAATGCCGTTCTGGTCGGCGGTACCGGCACCGGCAAGACCCATATCGCCATCGCAATCGCCAGAAGCTGCATTCGTTCCGGTGCCCGCGGCCGCTTCTACAACGTGGTTGACCTCGTCAACCGCCTGGAGCCTGAGACCCGCAACGGACGGCAGGGCCGTATCGCCGAGCATTTGACCCGGATGGACTTCATCGTCCTCGACGAGCTCGGCTATCTGCCGTTCGCTCAATCCGGCGGCCAACTACTGTTCCACCTCGTCAGCCGGCTCTACGAGCGAACGTCCATCGTCGTCACCACTAATCTCGCGTTCGGAGAATGGCCCAGCGTGTTCGGCGAACCGAACAACAGAGGCTGCCGCCATTCTCGACGGAGTGGTGTCTCATTTGACGGTCGTAGACCCGCGCCACGGCCTTGCGGGTCAGCGTCTCGAGCTCGTGACGCCGCGTTCGGGACGTGGTCCGGCCTTCGTCGTTGTTCGATTACCTGACGGGCGCCACCGTTCAATCCGGCGCTCGGCGACCGATCTTGCGACCGCGTCATCGGAAGAAGAAGGCGCTTCGAAGTCGTTGGCCTGTATCAGCGTCCGAACGCTGCTCACATTGATGCACCATTTGCACAGCACGTTGGCCTCCCGTATCGAGGAGGTGATTCGCGATGAACATGCCATCGAACCCACACCGCGTAGCGTCCCGGACCCCCACCGAACTTCCAAACCCGGGGATCACGACACTCCCGAGACTTTGGCTCGATTTGCCGGCGGAGACGCAGCAGCAGATCGCGTGGAGCTTCGCGCTACTGCTTCTGAGGATGCGACCAACCCGCGCGCCGATAAAGGCGGATCGGCATGTTGAGAGCATCGAATAGCTCGGACGAACGCGTTACGGCCGAGCATCGCGGCAAGCTCGCTTACATTTACGTCCGCCAATCTTCCGTGAACCAGATGCGGCATCATCAGGAAAGCACGGAACTGCAGTATCGTCTGGTTGATCGCGCGGTCGCGCTTGGCTGGCCGCAAGAGCGTGTGCACGTCATTGATGAAGACCTTGGCAAATCCGGAGCTGGGACCGTCGAGCGGGTGGGCTTCAAGAAGCTGATCGCCGAGATCGGACTGGGGAACGCCGGTCTGGTCATCAGCCTCGATGCGTCCCGACTTGCTCGCAACAACCGCGATTGGCATCAGTTGCTCGATCTGTGCTCGCTGTTCGGCGTCATCATTGCCGATGGCGAACGACTTTACGATCCCTGCGCTTACCACGACCGCCTGCTGCTCGGTTTGTCTGGTATCATGAGCGAGGCGGAACTGCACCAGATCAAGCAGCGTCTCCATCAGGGTGAGCGGCAGAAAGCGGCGCGCGGCGCGCTCCGCCTTTCCGTTCCCGCGGGACTGGCTCATGATCGTTCGAGCGGGATCATCCTCAATCCCGATGAGGAGGTGCAGGCGCGGCTGAGCTTGGTCTTCGCTAAATTCCGCGAGCTTCGGAGTGCCCGGGCCGTCATGCGCTATCTGCGCAAAAACGATCTGCCGCTACCGGTGCGCCCGATCCTCGGCCCGGCGCCGCACGATGTGGTATGGCGTAAGGCAAATAGTCCACGGGTCCTCAGCATTCTCCAAAATCCCGCCTATGCCGGGGCGTATGTTTATGGGCGGCGGCGGCTGGAAGGCGGGCGAATCCGCCGCGACGTTTATCGTCCGAAGACGACCAAGGTCCCCATCGCGGACTGGGAGGTTTGCCTTCAAGCTGCCCATCCTGGTTACATCGGCTGGGAGGAGTTCATGGAGAACCAGAGGCGACTGGCAAACAACATCAACCGCTACGAAGCCGGCCATTCGGGCGTGCCGCGCAAGGGAGCGGCGCTGCTGCAGGGCATCGCTGTTTGTGGACGATGCGGTCGCCGGATGAGCCTGCGCTATAGCGGTCCTGCGGGCGATTACCCCGTCTACACGTGTCGTGCCGACCGCGACCAGGACGGAGGGCCGTTATGCCAGGAGGTGCGCGCGCTACCTGTCGACGCGCGCGTCGAAAGCACCCTGCTTGAGGCTTTGACGCCGGACAAAATCGCCATCGCCATCGCCGCGTTGGGCCAGGTCGAAGCGGAGACGCGCCAGCTTGAACGCCAGTGGGCGCTGCGGCGCGAACGAGCGCGCTATGAGGCGGAAAGAGCACGGCGCCAATATGATGCGGTGGAACCCGAGAACCGCTTGGTGGCGCGTTCGCTGGAGTGCGTTTGGGAAGAGAAGCTACGCGCCGCCGAGGCGATCGAACAAGATTACGAACGCTGGCGGTGCGACGAGCCTCTGGTCGTGAACGAGCCGGATCGCGAAGCGCTGCAAAAGCTGGGCGAAGATCTGCCCGGCATCTGGCATTCCCCCTCAACGACGTCGGCCGAACGCAAGGGCATCTTGCGCCTCATCATCTGCGAAGTGATCCTCGATCAGAAACGATTTCAAGGTCAGGTCTGGTTCAAGATCGTGTGGCAGACCGGAGCAACCAGCGAGCACTCTCTCCAAAGACGGGTCCATACCTATGCTGACTATATCGATCAGGAGCGGCTACGGAGCCGCGTGATCGACCTCAACGCCGCGGGCAAAATGGACCGAGAAATCGCCGCAACGCTCAACGCCGAAGGTTTCCTGGCGGCACGTGGCTGCAAGTTCAAAGGCGAAAACGTCTGGCTGCTGCGAACAGGTTGGGGCATTCCCACCGTCAAAATCAATGGAACGAGCGCCAATCCCGCCCAATGGCCGGACGGGACCTATTCCGTCCAAGGCGCGGCAGCGGCTTTGGGCATCACGTCGCAAACCGTCTTCGACTATCTCGCTCGTGGATGGATCGAGGGACGCCAATTAACGAAGGGACAGCCATGGCAAATCGAATTGTCAAACGACCGCATCACAACACTGCGGGCGAGAATCCAACGCACCAGACGATCAAGGAAGCAGGCATCATGACAGCTTCGGCGACGCCAAAATGACAACGGCGCTGCTCGACCGCTTGACCCACCATTGCGACATCGTCGAGACCGGCAACGACAGCTGGCGATTCAAAAACCGCGACGACGATCAAGCAACCCGCGCTCGTGTCGTCTCCGCAATCCCGGCCAGCTCCGACGACACGAGCGCTACCGCTAAACCGACTCGCTCAAAGGGGTCAAAATTGGACGCCGATCTGGAGTGGGCCCTCCGGGGTGGACAGGTTAGCTTTCAGTAATTGACCGGACGGCCGGGCTTTCAGAGGATGAAGGCCATGGCAAAGCACCGAACCCACAGCGTCGAGTTCAAACGGCAGGTGTCGCAGGAGTATCTGAGCGGCGAGACGCTGCACGGGCTCGCGAAGCGGCACAATGTCTCCCGTAACCTGATCCGCATCTGGGTCGAAAAGTATCAGGCAGGCGCGCTCGACGAGGACGTCGCTTCCGCCGATTTACTCCAGACTTACGAAGCGCGAATCGCCGCGCTCGAGCGCCTCGTTGGCAAGCAGGCTCTCGAACTGGAGTTTCTAAAGGGGGCTCTTCGGCCACGACCTCGGCCGAGAAGCGAGACCACATCCGCTATTGTCGGCCCCGCGGCATCAGCGTTGCCGAGGGATGCAGGCTGATGGGAATGGCCCGCTCCACTTTCTACGACGAACCGATCCGTGCGGCCGACGACACAGCCATCGTCGCGGCGATGGCTGTGATCTGCGACGAGTTCGAGCACTATGGCTGGCGCCGGGTCCAAGCCGCCCTCAGGCAGCAAGGCGTGGTCGTCAATCACAAGAAGGTCCGCCGTCTCATGCGCGAGCATGACCTCCAACCGAGAATGCGACGCCGCTTCACGACAACGACCGATAGCGATCACGACCAGCCGATCTTTCCCAACCGTGCCGAGACCGTGGCCTTGGACGGACCCGACCAGCTTTGGGTCGCCGACATCACCTACGTCCCAATCGTCGGTAGCTTCGTCTATGTCGCCGTCATTCTTGATGCCTGGTCCCGGCGCGTCGTAGGCTATGCCATCAGTCGCTCCATCGACGCGCGGTTGACGCTCGCTGCCCTTTCTGTCGCGATCGAGAAGCGACAGCCGCCGCCTGGCTGCGTCCATCATTCCGATCGCGGATCCCAATACGCTGCCAAGATCTACCGCGACTACCTTGCCGAGCACTGCATCAAAGGATCCATGGGTCGGCGAGGAAATCCGTACGACAACGCCAAGGCCGAAAGCTTCATGAAGACGCTGAAGGTTGAGGGCGTTTATCCAATGGCGTTCGAGACCCTCGCCGACGTTGTCGAGAATCTTCCCAAATTCATTGACTACGTCTACAACACCCGAAGGCTACACTCAGCTCTCGGCTATATCAGCCCCGCACAATTTGAGAAGCAACACGCCCGGCAGACGGTCAATCCAGCGGCCTGAACCTGTCCGCCCCGAGGGGCCCACTCCATCAGGGGGGCAATATTGCAGGCCGAATGACAGCATATCACGCGCCGTCTCGGTGCGGCTGATGATCAGCGCGGCGCCGCCATCGCTTTCCAGGCTGCAATCCAGAAGCCGAAACGGATCGGATATCATGCGCGAGGCCTGGTGGTCCTCCAGCGTGATCGGGGCGCGCATCGTCGCATTGTCGTTCAACATCGCGTGCCGCCGCATCGTCACGGCAATCTCACCTAACTGCCTGCTAGTGGTGCCATATGTTTCCATGTGCCGCCGCGCCATCGGCGCGTAGAGCGTCGCCGGCGCGATGGCACCTTGCGGCAGCTCGAACTCACCGACCGCCCGGAACTGCGGCATCTGATGGAGTCGGGTGCCGATCCGCGCGCCGGAGAAGCCGGTGCGGCCGATCGGAATCAGGACGTGTCGGCAGATGCCGGTCGTGATGGCGGCCACCGCGCTTTGTAGCGCTGCGACGCAACTTGCGCCGCCTAGCGGGGTGACCGCAGAAAATCGCGAGTCTGGCAGTGCGAAGTGGGTGATGAAGTCCTCGGCGATCACCGGGCTGATCCCCATGGGAATCACGATGCCGTCGATGTCCACCGGTCTCAGACCGGCGTCGAAAACCGCCTTCAAGGCGGCCTCGATTTGCAGTTCGAGTGCGGTCCTGACTGGCCCGCCGCGGGTATAGCTGGTTTCCCCGATGCCGGTTACGGCGGCGGCTTCGCGAAAGGTCATCTTGTCACCTCGACGGCCTGCCGTTCCCGCGGCGCAGCGGCGGTCGAATCGACAGCCGGCGTTTCCCAGCAGACATTATTTTACGCGGAGCATTCCAACTATTTGTTGTGATGTCAACATGTCTGCGGGTAGCAAGCACACAATCGGCTTGCGCCGCCTACAAAAGTATGTTGCGATCTCAACATGTCGGATGTATAACGCCGCGAACGAACGGCGCATTGGCAGCGCGCCTCAGAAGCAAATTCGACAGGAAATGCCTAATGACCGACAACAAGAAACCTTCCGCATTGGATGTGATCGTCATCGGCGCCGGCTTTGCCGGGCTTTACGCGCTGCATCGGCTCAGGAGCGACGGCTATTCCGTCCGCGTGCTGGAGGCCGGCGGCTCGATCGGCGGCACCTGGTACTGGAACCGGTATCCGGGAGCCCGCTGCGATGTCGAAAGCATGCAGTATTCGTTCTCGTTTTCTGACGAGATCCAGCGCGAATGGAAGTGGTCGCAGCTCTATGCGCCGCAGCCGGAAATCCTCAGTTACATCAACTTCGTTGCCGACAAGCTCGATCTCAGGCGCGATATCCAGGTCGATACCCGCGTCATCGCCGCGAGCTTCGACGAGCACGCCCGGCTGTGGGAGGTGCGAACCGAATCGGGCGAGATTTTTACGGCCCCGTTTTGTGTGATGGCGACGGGCTGCCTATCGATTCCGATCATTCCTTCGTTCCCGGGAATGGACAGCTTCAAGGGCGAGATTTACCGCACCTCGGACTGGCCGCATGAGGGCGTCGATCTCACCGGCAAGCGGGTCGGGCTGATCGGAACGGGCTCATCCGGAATCCAGGCCACCCCGCTGCTCGCAGAGCAGGTCGACCATCTCTACGTTTTCCAGCGCACGCCTAATTATTCGATCCCTGCACTGAACCGGCCGATGGACGCCGAATACGAGCGCGACTGGAAGGAGAACTACCGCGACCGCCGGCTGGCCGCATTGGACACACGCAACAACACGCTCAACGAGGCCGGAGCGACGCTTGGCAGCGCGGTCAGCCGTGAGCAGCGTGAGAAGGAATTCGAGCGGCGCTGGAACACCATGGGCGGCATCAGCTTCATGTACGCCTATCCGGACATGACCAGTGATCCCGAGGTCAATGCGCACGCTTCGGAATTTGTCAGGAGCAAGATCGCATCGACCGTCCGCGATCCCGACGTCGCCAGAAAGCTGATGCCCAGCGACTACGGCATCGGCGGCAAGCGGATCTGCGTCGATACCGCGTATTTTGAGACCTTTAATCGCGACAACGTTACCCTGACGGACGTGAGAAGCGACCCGATCGAAACGCTCACGCCGACCGGTGTGCGGACCAGGTCGCAGTCCTTCGATCTCGACGTCGTCGTCCTGGCGATCGGCTTCGACGCCATGACGGGGGCGCTGCTGCGCATCGACATCACGGGGCGAAATGGCGTCAAGCTGCGTGACCGGTGGTCGGAAGGCCCCAAGACCTATATCGGAATGGCGATCTCGGGCTTCCCGAACATGTTCGTCATCACCGGGCCGGGCAGCCCATCAGTGTTCACCAATATGGTGACGTCGATCGAGCAGCATGTCGACTGGATCGCCGACTGCATCGCACATCTGAAGAAGAAGGGTTTTTCGGCCATTGAGGCCAGGCCTGAAGCCGAAGAAAAATGGGTTGCGCACGTCAACGAAGTGGCGAACCGTACCATGATGCCGAATACGAATTCGTGGTACGTCGGCGCGAATATTCCGGGAAAGCCGCGCATCTTCATGCCCTATCTTGGCGGCGCGGCGGTCTACAAGAAGGTCATCGACGACGTTGCCAGCCAGGACTATGAAGGCTTCGGGCTGGCTTGAGCCAGCCCGAGTGGCACACGCAGGTCAGTCGGGGAAGTAGCGCTTCATCCGCTCCGCGGCGTCGGCGTAGTCGTTGAGGAAATCCCCGATCACGCTACGGACCGAGGTTTCCTCCGTCATGGTGCCGACCACCTGGCCGGCGGGAATCGACAGCAGGTCGCCGCGGTTAGCGCGCGCGATTCGAGCCTTGGCCAGGTAATACAGCACGTTCCGTAGCGGCGGCAGCAGGTGCCGCGGCGCACCCGGTTTCTCCCAGGCCTCCGAGAGCTTGCTGCGGATCATCCGCACGGTTTTGCCCGTCATCCATTTCCGCTGCACGGGGTCTTCCGTCTTGGCCTGGAACAGGATGCTCTTTTCGAGCGGCGTCAGTTCGCTTTCGCGGGTGCCGAGCCAGATCGTGCCGCACCACACGCCTTGTGCGCCGAGCGCGAGAGCCGCGGCGATCTGCCGCCCACGGCTGATGCCGCCGGCTGCCAGCACAGCGACCTCGGGGCTGCAGATATCGACCACCTGCGGCACCAGCACCATCGTGGAGATGGTCCGGTGTGGCCGCCGGCTTCGGTACTCTGCGTGATCACGACATCCACGCCCGCACGCTTGTGATGGATCGCATGCCCCGGCTTTCCGCACAGCGATCCGACAACCAGCTCGCGGGCATGGAATTCCTTAACGAGGTCGGCCGGCGGCGGGCCGAGCGCACCGACGATCATGCGCACTTGCGGGTGCTTCAGCGCGACATCGATCAACCTGCGGGCGCCTGCCGGAGTCGTATTGAGCTCGCGCGCCGCCAGTTCCTGCGATGCGTTGTCGGCTTCGTCTGGCGACAGTTGCGGCACGCCTTCCTCGGCCAGAAAGTCTTCGACGAAGGATTTCTGCGCATCCGGAATCATGTTCTGCACGCCGGACGAGGTGGCCTCCGCCGCTTCGTCGTAGCGCAGCGGGATCAGCACATCGACACCGTAAGGGCGACCATCGACGTGGCGGTCGATCCACTCGAGTTCGCGATCGGGCTGCTCAGGCGAAAGGGTTGCGGTACCGAGCACGCCAAAGCTGCCGCCTTGGTGACTTCTACCACAACGTCGCGACAGTGAGAAAAAGCGAATACCGGAATTTCAACGCCCAGTTTGAGGCAGATATCAGTTTGCATGACGATCTCTCGGAAAAACAAAGGTCCGGTATCGATAGGCCCATATGTTGCGATATCAACACATTGAGTTTGGTGCGGTGCGGGATCGGGGGACGCCACGATAAAAATAATGTTGCGCTCTCAACATGCATGGGACATTGTCGCGCCAAGAAGCAGCTTGAAAAACGCTGCGTGGGAGGAAGCTTATGATGATGGCGGCCGGTACAGCGCGACAGACGGTGCGGCGTCTCAGTCCGGTGATGGGTCGGGCGCGGCCACCAGAGGGCAGGGTGCGATTTCTTCGCCGGACAGCGGGTGGAACCCCGTCATGATCGACGCCATCCTGTCGCAGCTCGCCAACGGTCTTGTCCTTGGCTTTCTCTACATCCTCATCGCGGTTGGCCTGTCGGTAATCTTCGGATTGCTGGGTATCGTCAACTTCGCGCATGGCGCGTTCTTCGCGCTCGGTGCTTACTTTGCCGTGTCGATCGTCGGTTACCTCGGATGGCCGGGCGTGATCCTGGCGCCGTTCGCCGTGGCGGGCGTCGGGGCGCTCTGCGAGATGGTGCTGATCAAGCGGCTGTACCGCGAGGGTCCGCTGCTCAGCCTGATCGTCACCTTCGCGCTGGCGCTGCTGATTGAGGCCTCGATCCGTTCTGTTTGGGGCTCGATGGGGCTGCCGATGAGCCCGCCGCCATTCCTCACCGGCCTCGTCGAATTCGGCCCGGTGTTATTGACAACTTATCGCCTCGGCCTGCTCGTCATCACATTGCTGCTGCTGATCTTGCTGTGGGCCTTCTTCACCTTCACACCCTATGGCCGCATCTTGCGCGCGGGTAGCCGCGATCCCGAGATGCTGGCGTTACTGGGCATCGATTTCCCCAGAGTGATGACCGGAGCATTCGCCCTGGGTTGCTTCCTCGCCGGGGCCGCCGGCGCTTTGGCCGGCCCGGTGTGGACGGTGTCGCCCGCGATGACATCCGCCGCCAGCATGCCGGCTTTCGTTATCGTCACCATTGGCGGGCTAGGCTCCTACAAGGGTGCGATCGTCGCCGGCCTGCTGGTCGGCGTCGTCACCGCGCTCTCCGTGCAATTCATTCCTGAGGCCTCCGGTGCGGCGATGTATGTGCTGATGGCCATCGTGCTGTTGCTGCGCCCGCGCGGCCTGTTCGGCGAGACCTGGGAGCGCTTCGAATGACGCGGCGGCAACTGGTCCGGCATCCGGTTTTGTGGATGGCGCTAGTCCTCGGCGCGCTGACGCTACACGCGCTGGCGGTCGGGTCGCACCTCGCGGTGGTTACCGAGATCGTCATCTACGTGATGTACGGCGCCGGTCTCAACGTCATGCTCGGCTACACCGGCCTGGTGCCATTCGGGGCCTCGGTTTTCTTCGGTATCGCGTCCTACATGTCGGCAATCGCGATCCAGCGTGTCGTCGGCAACGAGATCGAGGCTCTGATTGTCGCCATGATCTGTTCAGCGGGGCTGGCGCTGGTGCTCGGCGCGCTGGTGCTGCTGCGCCGTGGCCTGTATTTCTCACTGCTTACCCTGGCATGCTCTCAGATCGCATTTGAGATCGCGTTCAAGTGGACCGACGTTACCGGCGGCGAGAACGGGCTTCAGAACGTGCCGCGCGTGCTGTTTTCCGACCCGAAGGCGTTCCATCTGTTTTGTCTGCTACTGACCGTGCTGGCGCTGTGGGGTATCTGGCGGCTGGCGCATTCGCCGCTCGGCCGCACCTTCCAGGCGATCCGGGAAAACGAAGAGCGAGCGCGCAGCCTCGGCTACGATGTCTACTTGCTCAAGCTGTGTTCGTTCACGATCTCGGGCAGCATCATCGGCCTGGCCGGCGCGCTGCTCGCATTCCTCGTGCAGGGCGCCTATGCGAACAATCTGAGCTGGCAACATGCCGGCGATGCCCTGCTGGCCAACGTATTGGGCGGCATCCATCACTTCATGGGCCCGCTGTGGGGCGCGGTGGTTTTCATCCTGTTGCAGGATTATCTCAGCGCGGTTATCGAGAACTGGTGGCTGGTGTTCGCGCCGATCGTGATCGTGCTTGCGCTGTTCTCGCCGCAGGGGCTGCATGGCCTCGGCCAGCGGCTGTTCTCGCGGCAGCGCTACACGCTCGTCAGGGACGGCATCCCTGAACGACCGCAGGCGATTGTCGCCTACGATGCCGCGGCTGTGGTCGCAGACACCGTGGTGCCGGTGCTCGAGGTCCGCAATTTGTCGCGCAACTTCGGCGCCCTCGTCACCGCCAACCGGATCGATCTGCAGATCATGTCGCGCGGGCTACACAGCCTGATCGGTCCCAACGGCGCCGGCAAGACCACCTTCTTCAACATGCTGACCGGTGTGTTGCCACCTAGCGGCGGCCAGATCCTGTTCGGCGGACAGGACATCACCCGGATGCCGGTACACAAGCGGGCGCGGCTTGGCATCGGCCGCTCGTTCCAGATCGTACGGGTGTTTCCCCATCTGTCGGCGTTCGAGAACGTGCGCATCGCGGTCCAGGCAACCAGTCCGCACAGGTTCAACTTCTGGAGCGATGCTTACGGGCTCGCCGATATCAATGAGCGAACCTGGAGCCTGCTGGCGGCGGTGGGATTGCAGGACCGCGCCGACATCCTGTGCGAGAACTTGGCGCATGGCGAGCAACGCCTGCTGGAAGTCGCCGTGACGTTGGCAGGCAATTCCAAAGCCCTGCTGTTCGACGAGCCGTTGGCGGGGCTGGCCGAACACGATCGCCGCGTTGTCATGGACCTCATCGTCCGGCTGTCCAAGAGTCACGCCGTGTTCCTGGTTGAGCACGACATCGATCGGGTGCTGACAGTCTCCGATCGCATCACGGTGCTGCACCAGGGACGGCTGATCGCCGACGGTAAGCCCGACGCAATTGCGCGCGATCCGGCGGTGATCGCGGCCTATCTCGGTAAATCGCGCGCCGGAGCGAGCGTCGTGCCGGCGTCTGCGCCGGCCGTAACCGTGCGTGCCGCCGGTCCGCCGCTGTTGCGCGTTTCCGGCCTGTCGGGTGGCTACGCCGGAAGCCGGGTACTCAATGACCTGACCATCGAGTTGCGGGAGGGCGAGGTGGTGGCTCTACTGGGCCGCAACGGGGTCGGCAAGACCACGGCGCTCCGCGCCATCATGGGCGCGTGCGAAATCAAGGCCGGCGAGATCAGCCTCGACGGTGCGCCGCTGGCCGGCCTGCCGTCCCACGTCATCAGCCGACGTGGCATCGCGCTGGTGCCGCAGGGGCGTCGGTTGTTCGGCAATCTGACGGTCGTGGAGAATTTGCAATTGGCGATGCGCCCGGGAGGGTCCTCGCTGGACGAAGCCTACCGGTTATTTCCGAAGCTGCGGGTGTTGCAGAACGCCAAGGCGCAGAACCTGTCCGGCGGCGAACGCCAGATGGTGGCGATCGCCCGCGCGCTGATGATCCCGAGCCGCGTTATACTGCTCGACGAGCCGTTCGAGGGACTCGCGCCCGCCGTCGTTGACGACATTATGTCGGCGATCCTTGAATTGCGCCAGCGCGCCAGTCTGATCATCGTCGAACACGACGCCACGGCGATCCTTCAGATTGCCGATCGCGCCTACATCCTCGTCAACGGCAGCGTCGCATTCGAAGGATCGGCCGAGGCCCTGTCGCGGGATCAGACGCTGCAAGCGAAATATCTCGGCCTGGCGCATACGGAATGAAGGAGTGCCTGGCATCGGCGTGCGCCGGTGCCAGGATCAAAAAGCAGAGAGGAACGCATCCAATGATCGACAAACATAAACCGGCTGCCGCCACGGCGAACGGCCGCTCCATCTCCCGCCGCCGCTTCCTCGGCAGCTCCGGCGCCATCATGTTATCCGGCGGTGCGATATCGCTTTCGGTACCGTATATCGGCTCGGCCGTGGCGGCCGAGCCGGTTCGTATCGGCCTGGTGCTTGCCAAACAGGGTGCCTTCGCACAGCAGGGAGCCGATCTTGCGGCAGGCGTCCAGATCGCGCTCAAGGAGGCCGGCAGCAAGACAATGGGCCGCGACATCGAACTGACCTGGCTCGACGAATCCGATCCGCAAAGCGCGACGCAGAGCATCACCAAGCTGATCCAGGAGCAGAAGGTCAGCGTGGTGATCGGCGGAACGTCGAGTGCCAATTCGCTGGCGATGGGTGCGGTGGCGAAACGCAGCCGGGTGCCGTTCATTTCGCTGAACGCTGCGGCGCGGGAGATCACCGGCAAGGCCTGCAACCGGTTCACTTTCCGCGGGCCTTCCTCTGTGCCAGTCTACGCGCGGGCAATGGCGCCGGAGCTGCTGGCGGTCGGCAAGAAATGGTACTTTCTGATCGCGTCGTTCACCTTCGGCGACGACGTGTTGTCGACGTACAGCGACATCATCAAGGCGGCGGGCGGCACCATCGTCGGCACCGACCGCGTGCCGGTCGAAACCACCGACCTCAGCTCCTACATCCTCAAGGTTCGCCAGGCCAAGCCGGACTTGGTGATCAGCGGGCTGGCGAATGTCGGGCCGATCCTGAAACAGTTCAAGGAATTTGGCATGACCGGCCAGATCGGCGTCGCCGGGCCGGCGGTGAGCGACACCGATCTTTGGAGTGTGCCGCGCGAGGCGCTGTCGGGCATCTACGGCAAGACCTGGTACTTCAACGATCCCAACAACTCCGCCGAGGATAGCGCCTTCGTCCAGTCCTACCGAAAGACCAACGACCGGCCGCCGACCGATCGGGTTTGGTTCGGCTGGTTCATGACCCGCTTCCTGCTACGGGCGATCGAAGGGGCGAACTCAACGGAGTCCGACAAGCTGGTGCAGGCGCTGGAAGGGCTGCGCTTTAAGGATGGTAACCAGGAAGTCTATTTCCGGGACTGGGATCATCAGTTGATCAGGCGGCCGGTGGTCGGCACCGCACAGGCCAATGCCGCGGACAAATGGGACACTCTCAAGGTCAAGCCTCAATCGGCAGCCGATGCAGCGGAGTTGGGCCGGCTGTTCGGCGCCAAGGAAGATGTCGGCTGCAACATGGAAGCGCTGTGAACGACATGGCCCGTTTTACCAACAAAATCGTCCTGGTCACCGGCGCAGCCGGAGGCCAGGGCGCGGAGGAGGCGCGTCGTCTCGTCAGCGAGGGCGCCCGGGTTGTCATCGCGGACATTCTTGAGGACCAGGGACGACAAATCGCCGAGAGTCTCGGCAGCGGCGCCGATTTCAAGCGGCTCGATGTCGCCAGCGAAACCGACTGGCAGGACGTCATCGCTCATTGCGAAAGCATTGGCGGTCTCCACGGCCTGGTCAACAATGCCGGGATCTATCGGCCGAGACCGATTTCGGAGACCGCGCCCGATCTAATCGAGGCGCATTTTCGCGTTAACCAGCTCGGTGTGGTGCTGGGCCTGAAGGCCGCCGCGCCACTGATGCAGCGATCCGGCGGCGGTGCGATCGTCAACGTCTCGTCGACGGCAGGCCTGCAAGGTATTCCGAACGCCATCGCCTATGTCGGGACCAAGTGGGCGGTGAGGGGTATGACGAAATCGGCGGCTCTGGAACTCGCGCCGCTCCACATCCGGGTCAATTCGGTGCATCCGGGCCTGATCGACACGACGATGCTGAACAGCCGGGCGCGGGAGGATCTCGAACGTCGTGCGGCCTTGATCCCCTTGAAACGGATGGGAACCGCGGAGGACGTCGCGAAGGTTGTTCTGTTCCTGCTCTCCGACGACAGCGCCTATATGACGGGCGCCGAGATCAGCGTCGATGGCGGCCTTTCGCTGTGATGGCCGTGGTCGCGGAGTGGCGCTTCCGTTTAGAACGGCAGGCCGACGTAGTTCTCCGATAGCGAAGCGGTGGCCGCCTCGGAATTGATGAGGTAGTCCAGTTCGGTGCGCTTGATACGGGCCGAAAAACCGTCGGTATCAGGAAAGCGGTGCAGCATCGAGGTCATCCACCACGAGAAGCGCTCGGCTTTCCAGACCCGCGCCAGCGCCTTTGCCGAATAGGCGTCGAGCCCGGCATTGGACTTCTCGTCGTAGAATTCGCGGATCGCGTCCGATAGATAATGGACGTCGCTAACGGCGAGATTCAGCCCCTTGGCGCCGGTCGGCGGTACGATGTGCGCCGCATCGCCGGCCAGGAACAGTCGACCGAATCGCATCGGCTCGGCGACGTAGGAGCGCAGCGGTGCGATGCTCTTCTCGATCGACGGGCCGGTTACGAGGTCTGCCACCGCCTGGTCGTCGAGCCGGCGTTTGAGTTCGTCCCAGAATCGTTGATCCGGCCACTGATCGATGTGATCGTCGATCGAACACTGCACGTAATAGCGGCTCAGTGACATCGATCGCATTGAACACAGCGCGAAACCGCGCTCGTGGCCGGCATAGATCAGTTCGTCGGACACGGGCCTGGTCTCGGACAGCACGCCCAGCCATCCGAACGGATAGAGCCGCTCGAACTCCTGGCGCGCCGACTGCGGAACGGCCTTGCGGCAGACGCCGTGGAAGCCATCGCAGCCAGCGATAAAGTCGCAATCGATCGTGGCTGTGACGCCATCCTTGACGTAGCTGACGCTCGGATTTCTGCCGTCGAAGCGCTGGGGCGTGACATCCGCGGCATCATAAACCGTGGACAGTCCGGCCCTGGCCCTGGCATCCATCAGGTCGCGCGTCACCTCGGTCTGGCCATAGATGGTGACGTGCTTGCCGGTGGCCTTGCGCATATTGATGCGGTGCCGCGCTCCCCCGAACGCGATCTCGACCCCGTCATGAGGAAGCCCGTCGGCCAGCAGGCGATCGGCAACGCCGATCTTGCGCAGCGTGTCGACGGTGCCTTGCTCCAGCACGCCGGCGCGGACCCGGGCCAGCACGTAGCCGGCGTCCTTGCGCTCCAGGATGATGTTGTCGATGCCGTAATGATGCAGGAGCTGGCCGAGAAGCAGTCCGGCCGGACCGGCTCCGACGATAACGACTTGTGTTCTCATTGCACGCCTCCCATTTAGGATGTTGATGTCGCAACATATCGATCGGCGACCGAAGGTCAACGGCGAAACCGTGATCGTCGTGTGGGCATAATGTTGACATCACAACAAGTCGAGGTGTAGCCTTGCCGCAAGGATAGAGCGAAAAGTCTGGGAGGAACGAGAATGAACGGTCAAGGCCCCGTCGCGGCCGTCACCGGCGCCGCGGACGGTATCGGCTGGGCCACGGCGCAGCTGTTTTCCCGGCACGGTTATCGGGTCGCGTTGATCGATATCGATGCGCGCCGCGCGGCCTCACGGGCCGGAGAACTCGGCGCCCAGCATCTCGGCATCGCCTGCGACGTCTCCCGGGAAGAGGATGTCCGGCGCGCCTGCGGCGAGATCGCGACACGCTTCGGCGGCCGCCTCGATGTGCTCGTCAACAATGCCGGCGTTGGCAGCCCGCATCTTCCGACCATCGAACAGACGGTGGAGAGCTTTGAGCGAATTCTCAGTATCCACCTCACCGGAACGTTTCTGTTCTCGCGGGAGGCCTACGCGCTGATGGCGCCGCAAGGCGGTGGTGCCATCGTCAATATCAGTTCGATTGCCGGCCTGTCGGGGTTGCCGCGCCGCAACGCTTATGGCGCGGCCAAAGCCGGAATCGCGGCCATGACGAAGTCGATGGCCTGTGAGTGGGCGTCCAGCGGCATCCGCGTCAACGCGGTAGCGCCGGGCTTTGTCGCCACTGACCTCGTCAAGAAGCTCGAAGCCGATGGTTTCGTTGATACTCCCCGACTCGAGCGTCGCATCCCGATGGGGCGGCTGGCGGTGCCAGACGAAATCGCGGCCGCGATCCACTTCCTGAGCTCATCCGCGGCGAGCTACATCACCGGCACGATCCTGTCCGTCGACGGTGGCTGGACCGCGTTCGGCGACGCCGGCGAAGCATCGAGGCGGGATTGAGCGTTGCAGAACAGCGGACGAGGGCAGCCAGCATCAATATTCCAGAGAGTCGATCGCTTCGACCTTCGGTAGGTTGTTGAGCAGAACGTGGAGATATCCGATCAGGGCACCGATCTCCTTTTTGCTCAGCCCGTCGAGCAGTGCCTCCTCGCGCGCAAGCGCGAGCCGGATGATGCGGTCGTGCAATTCGCGGCCCTTCGCCGTCAGCATGAATTCGAGGTTGCGGCCGAAACCCTGCTTGCTCCGGATCAGTTTCTTGTCCTCGAGAAACGACGCGCCTCGGCTGATCGCCGCTTTATCGGCTCCCATCAGCTGACTCATCTGAGCACCGGTCCCCTGTTCATAGACAGCGAGGTAAGACAGGATCCTCCATTCCACGATGCCGAGGCCGAAGCGACTGCGATAGACCTGCGAGGCATTTCCCGCGAGCTTGTTCGATAGCCAGGCCAGCAGGCCGGGAACGTATCGCTCAAGATGAAGTGCAACCTCGGTCGCATTGTTCGATTTCTTCGTAGGCATGCCTGCGGAATCCTAGCTGTAATGGTGAAACATCGCGCTTTAAGACTATTGGCGGGGTCGAAGAGAATCCGCAAGTCGTTTCAACGCCGGATCGACGCCAAACGAGTGTCTGTCCGCCGCACGATGTTGCGGATTTGGACGAGCGCCGGTCAATGTATATTGACAAGTCAACATAGCTGATAAATATGCTAGCCATCAAGAGAAGTGGCGACGTTGAATTCGCCCATCAGGAAACGCGTCGGCCATCGATACGATGGCCGGGAGGACGAGATGCCAGGCTCAGCTCTCTTTCAGATATTGTTTGACGGGCTTCTGCTCGGCGCGATCTATGCCGCCATTGGCGTCACGCTGACGCTGATCTTCGGCGTGATGCGGATAGTGACGTTCTGCCATGGTGAGTTCCTCATGGTTGCGCCGTATTTGGTCTACGTCTCGGTGACCTATCTCGGGCTCGAGGCGGCGCGCCTGCTCGCCGTCGAGACTGCGCGCTTGGTCGGGACCGACTCTGTGCCGGTGCATCAGGCAGCGATGCTGAAAGTCTACGCGAGCGAACTGATGGAACGCCTCGCGGAGGCCGCGCTCGATCTGCTCGGACCGGGAGCGTCGCTGCGACCGGGCTCGGATGCGACGCTGATTGCCGGGCGCTTCGAATACGCGGTCCGCGATGCGCTGCTGTACACGATCGGTGGCGGCACCAACGAAATTCAACGCACCTTGATCGCAACGCGCGGACTGAACCTGCCGCGATGACAAACCATACCCCAGAAAGAGGATGAGCGATGACTTTCGATCCTGACAGCGCAGCCTTTGTCGCGCGGCTTCGCGAGTTAAATCTGCCGCGCTACGAGACCCTCTCGCCGGACGAGGCGAGGGCCGCGATGGCCGCGGCGCGGCGCGCTGCGGATATTCAGCCGCCGCCGATCGCGCAGAGCTGCGAGGTTGAGATTCCCGTGGCCGATCATACAATCAGGGCGCGGCTGTACCGTCCAGTGGCCGGGAACGCCGTCGTGCCAGTCTTGATCTTTTTCCACGGCGGCGGCTGGGTTCTCGGAGATCTGGAGTCGCATGATATCTTGTGCCGGCGCCTCGCCAATGCCGGTCAATGCGCCGTGCTCGCGGTGGATTACCGGCTGGCTCCCGAGAACAAGTTTCCTGCCGCGGTTGACGACGCCATTGCGACAACGGCGTGGTTATTCGAGAACGCCGCGTCCTTGCAGGTCGATCCCCGTCGAGTCGCGATCGGCGGCGATAGCGCCGGCGCAAATCTCGCGGCCGTTGTCGCCCATGAGGCGCACGATGCGGGTGCGCCCACGATCCGGTTACAGCTGCTGATCTATCCGGTCGTTGAACTTGGCTTTGCTCATGCGTCGCACCAGCTCAAGGAAGATGCTCTGCCGGTACTTGGCGAAACCATGATCTGGTTTCGGGATCACTATCTGGACAGTCCGTCGGATCGTGCCGACTGGAGAGCATCGCCGTTGTTGGCGAAGACTTTCTCCGGGCTGCCTCCGGCCTATATTTTGACTGCCGGCTACGATCCGCTGGCGGACGAAGGCCGCGCCTACGCGGAAAAGCTGGCGGGTAGTGGCGTCGCCGTCGAGCATCGCCACTATGCGGGCCAATTCCATGGTTTCCTAACCATGGGCGTCAACTTTCCGACGACTGCATCTGCTCTGAACGAAATCGGGAGTGTTCTGCGACAAGCGCTAGGAGAATAGGCTAGTCAAATGCGGAGCCGAGCTGACTCATGCGTTCAACGCTCGGACGATCGCGCGGTCGTCTGTCGAAATTTCCCCGGTGACATGCCGACGTTGCGTGTGAAGAAGCGGTTGAAATAGGCCGGATCGGTAAATCCGAGCGACAGTCCGATCTCGGCGACATTCACCTCCGAATACAGGAGATTTCGCTTGGCTTCGATCAGGAGTCGGTCATTGAGCAATGCGAGCGACGACTTTCCTGTAGTGGCCCTGCAGGATGCGTTGAGACGGGCTGTTGTTGTGCCGAGCTTTCGCGCAAAAAAGTCGAGGGGCGGATGATCGCGATAATTCTTCTCGATCAGTTCCCGAAACAGCATGACGGTTTCAGCTTCTCGCGTGCTGGATGTCGGTCGTCTGCTGCCTTTTCCGAGCAGGCGGGCGATCGTTACTGCGATGAGGTGCAGATAAGCCTTGATGGCCGCCCTTCGTGCTGGCGCGACCCAGACGAACTCGCGCTCGAGGGACGCGAAGATCTCCAACAAATCAATGTCCTTGCCCAGCTGATCTTGCGGGAAGCAGTTCGGTTCTATGAAACCGTCGAGCAGATCCGGGTCGTCGTCGAACGACGACCGCAGGAAGGAGGGCGCAACCGTGATGACGAAGCCGTTCGTATTCCGCTTGAATCGAAATGCATGCACGGTCAGTGCGGGAACGACCAGCAACGCGGTTGGCGACAGATCCCATTTCTCGCCTTCGATCTCGATGGTTCCACCTCCGCGGTTGATGATCAGGATTTGATGATGGTCCGGATGAGAATGCGGTTCGATTGTCCAATCGTGCCGGCTGCTGCGGACACGAATGGCCTCGATATGAAGGAACGCCGGCTCGATCTCGGAGGCCGCTTCCTCGTAGAGAAAATAATGCGGAATCATCGGATGCTCCCAGCTATCTAATCAACTGCCACAATTAATCGGGAACGAACTGACTTATGAAAAGTGCAATAGAATCGCCAATTTGTCCATTGGCCCTCTTTCGTCTCAGGGCTATGGATCGAGGCGCACACAAAGATGTGCAGTCGCGGCGGATTTGCGCTCGATCTGAAAATTCAACGCAGAAGGAGGGGCGATGAGAAACGAGGAGCGCAACCGGACGTGCGACGTGCTCGTGGTCGGATCCGGCGCGGGTGGACTGTCCACCGCGATCACCGCGAAGAAGGGCGGCCTCGATGTCCTGATCATCGAGAAGGACAAGTTCTTCGGCGGCACCACGGCCTATTCCGGGGGCGTGCTGTGGATTCCCGGCAACCCGCATGCGCGCCAGGCCGGCATCGACGATAGCCGCGAGGCCGCGACGACCTATCTGCGTAATGAGACCGGCAACTATTTCAGCGACAAGGCGATCGACGCCTTTCTTGATCAGGGCCCGCGCATGCTGGAGTTCTTCGAGCGCGAGACCGAGGCGAAATTCGTGCTTTCAGGTTACCCCGACTATCATCCCGACGTCGAAGGTGGCGCAGCGATCGGACGCTCGGTGACAGCGGCCCCGTTTGACGCGCGCAACCTCGGCGATGAACTGGGTCGGCTACGGCCGCCATTGGCGACGATCACCTTCATCGGCATGATGTTCAATTCCTCCAACGAGGATCTCAAGCATTTCTTCCGCGCCACCCGATCGCTGAAGTCCGCGCTCTATGTGACGAAGCGACTGGTCAACCACCTAAAGGACATCGCGCTGTACCGGCGCGGCGTGCAGATCACCAGCGGCAATGCGCTGGCCGCACGGCTCGCCAAGACCTGTTTTGATGTCGGTATTCCGCTTCTGACCAGTACGGCGGCGCAGCGGCTCGTCGTCGAGGAGGGCATTGTGCGCGGCGCCTGGGTTCGCGACGCCGATGGCGACTATAGGATTACCGCACGCCGTGCCGTCGTGCTGGCATGCGGCGGATTTCCACACGACAACGATAGAATCGCCCGGGCCTATCCCCATGTCGCCCGCGGCGGCCAGCACCTGTCGCCGACGCCGGACAGCAATACTGGCGACGGCGTGCGCATGGCCGAGGACGTCGGCGGGTTGTGCGAGATCCGCTTTCCGAGCGCGGCGGCGTGGATGCCGGTCTCCAAAGTGCCGATGCCGAACGGCAAGTTTGGACTGTTTCCGCATCTCGTCGATCGCTACAAACCCGGCGTGATCGCGGTCAATCGGCGCGGAAAACGTTTCACTAACGAGTCCAACTCGTATCACGACACCGGTGCCGCGATGATCGCCGACGCCGAGGATGAGGCGGAAACCGCGGCGTGGCTGATCTGCGACCATGCCACGATCCGCAAGTACGGCCTCGGCTTCGCCAAACCGGCGCCGGTGCCGATCGGTCTCTATGTGCGCAACGGCTATCTGACGCGGGCGGCGACGTTGCGCGAATTGGGTGAAGCTTGCGGCGTCGATGCGACGGCATTGGAGGACACGATCCGGCGCTACAATGTCGGCGCGCGGGTCGGCGAAGATCCGGAGTTCGGTCGCGGCTCGACGGCATTCAACCGCTTCCTCGGCGATCCCGAGCACAAGCCAAATCCCAATGTCGCGCCGATCGGCAATGGGCCGTATTACGCGCTGAAGTTGATGATGGGCGATCTAGGCACCTTCGACGGGCTCTCGACCGATACGGTCGGCCGGGTCCTCGACGCGCAGTCGAAACCCGTTCCCGGTCTCTATGCGGTCGGCAATGATCGAGCGAGCATCATGGGCGGCAACTATCCCGGTGCCGGCATCACCCTCGGCCCGATCATGACGTTCGGTTACATCACCGGATGGCATCTCGCAGGCGTCGAGGTGCAGACCGCCGACACCAAGCCATAGGCTGCCGACCCGCACGACCACGACAAACTGAAAACAAAAGCCATAGGAGGAGACCACAATGAACGTTGATCGTCGCACATTCCTGGCAGCAGGCCTCGCGTCCGCCGTGATCTCGGCGCCGCGCCTCAGCCTTGCCCAACCCGCAAAGACCATTCGCATCGGCGTGATCACCGACATGTCGGGAGTCTATCGCGACGTCTCGGGGCCGACCACGGTGGCCTGCGTGCGCCAGGCGGTAGAAGAATTCATGGCTTCCAACCCCGACATCAAGGTCGAGGTGCTGGTGGCGGACCACCAGAACAAGTCCGATATCGGTCTCAACATCATCCGAAAATGGTTCGACCAGGATGGAGTCGATGTCATCGAGAATGTCGGCAATAGCTCGATCGCGCTCGGCGCCAAGTATCTGATCGAGGACAAGAACAAGGTGGCGTTGATCACCACGGCGGGAAGTTCTGACCTCACCGGCAAAAGCTGCAGCGCCAATATGGTCCACTGGGCGTGGGATTCCTGGTGCCTCGCGCATTCCACGTCGACCTCGCTGGTGCGCACCGGCGGCGACAAGTGGTTTTTTGTCACCGCCGATTATGCCTTCGGTCATGCCGCCGAGGCCGATGCCGCCAAGTTCGTCAAGGCCGCCGGCGGCACCGTGCTGGGATCGGTGCGCTATCCGTTCGGGTCGACGACTGACTATTCGTCGTTCCTGCTGCAGGCGCAGTCGAGCGGCGCCAATGTGATCGGCTTCGCCAATTCGGGCAGCGAATTAATCGGCTGTCTGAAGCAGGCTCAGGAATTCGGCCTCGACCACGGCGGAACCCGTATGGCCGCGTTGGTCGGTTATATCACCGACGTCATGGGCATGGGTCTGCCGACCGCCAAGGGGCTCTCGCTGACCGAGACTTTCTACTGGGATCTCAACGACCGGACACGCAGCTTCATGGCGCGGATCAGGCCGCAGCTCGGCAAGGACGTGTTCCCCAACATGAGTCAGGCCGGCGACTATTCCTGCGTCACGCACTACCTCAAGGCGGTCAAGCAACTCGGCGTTGAGCGCGCCAAGGCGTCGGGTCGGGATGTGGTGGACTTGATGAAGACGCTGCCGACCGACGATGATTGCTTCGGCCAAGGTAGCATCCGCAACGATGGCCGCAAAATTCACCCGGCGTATCTGTTTGAAGTGAAGAAGCCCGAGGAGAGCAGGGAACGCGGCGATATCTACAAACTGGTATCGACCTTGCCGGCCGAGCAGGCATTCCGCCCACTGGCGGAAGGTGGATGCCCATTGGTGCGAACCTGACGATACGTAAACGAGAGGTGCCCCATGGCTATTGAATCTGCGATCGTCGATCTGCGAGTCTACACCATCCGGCTGCGCAAGATGGCCGAGTTCATCGAGGTGTTCGACCGCCTGGCGATGCCAGTGCAGCTGAAATATCTCGGCGTGCCGCTGGGCATGTTCTCAAGCGCGGTGGGGCCGCTCAATCAGGTGGTCCATCTCTGGGGCTTCGACGACATGGGCGAGTTCGAACGCCGCCACGCGGCGCGCGACCGCGACCTCGACTGGCCAGCCTATCTGCACGCGTCGGAGAACCTGATCACGGCACAGGAGAACCGCCTGATCCGTCGCATCGAGCTAGCGTCACTGCGGACCATCTAGTGTGGCGTCGCCGACGTGCGACGCGTCGAAATAGGGAGTATGGCATGGATTGGATTAATCTCGGCGGCGCCGTGGCGGTGGTCACCGGTGCAAGTGCAGGCATCGGGCGGGGTATCGCCCTCGGCCTTGCCGAAGCCGGGGCCACGGTGGTGCTGCTCGATCGTGACGATGCAGCGGAAGCGGTCGATGAGATCGTGTCGCGCGGCGGACGCGGCGTGTTCGTGGGCTGCGATGTCACCAATGACGCCAGCGTGTGCGGCGCCGCGGCGCAGGCGCTCCAGACGGTGGGGCCCGCCGCGATCCTGGTCAACAACGCCGGCACGATGCGCGCGGGCTCGCTCGATACCATGCCGATCGAGGACTGGGAGCAGATTCTGTCGCTGAATCTTACCGGCTATCTTCGCTGCGCGCGGGCGTTCGGGGCACAAATGCTAGAGCGCGGCAAGGGTTCGATCGTTCACATCGCGTCGATCTCCGGGCACGCGCCGCAGAGCCACAGTGGCGCCTACAGCGCCAGTAAGGCCGCCGCCGTGATGTTGTCGCAGCAACTCGCCACCGAATGGGGCCCGCGCGGAGTCCGCAGCAACGTCGTGAGCCCCGGCCTGATTCGCACGCCGATGACGCAGGCGATCTATGAAGCCCCCGGTGTCTACGACGCGCGCCGCACACTGGTGCCGCGACGGCGCATTGGCACCCCCGAGGACATCGCTAACGCCGCTGTATTCCTAGCCAGCGACCGTGCTGACTACATAACGGGTGGGGAGATTGTCGTCGATGGCGGCTTTACGCGGGGCATCATGAGTATCATCCCGCGACCTGGCTTCGAAGAGTCCGTCGGCGATTGAAATTTCAACATCGCAGGAGATCATTCACCGGCGCTGCCATTCCCTGCGACAGTGGGCCGTGGAGCAATGTATGCCGCCGCCGAGGGCAACCTTGTCATACGCGGCGACCCGCGTCGTGATGGCGCCAACGGTGATCGCTCGCCACCGGCCGTGCGGCTTCGTCATCCACCGCCAAGCCCTCGTGGAACAACATGATTGATGGCACTTTAGGAGATGCTGATCGGAGCCGGCATCGCATTGCGATCGATCAAGGCATTCTGAGTGAGGAGCGTTTTGCGTACGGCGGTCGGATCGACCGCACCGCTCTGCGCAAGGGCAGCAGCGGCCACGCCGGCGGCCTGCCCGGTGGCGAAAGCAGTCCCCATCACGCGAATCGACGCACCGGCCTGACGATCACCATCCGCGGTTCGACCGGCTGCGAAGAGATTCGCTGTGTCGGCACTCATCAGGCACCGCAGCGGGATGTCGTAGGCTCCGCCGTCGGGCGGCAATTGCATGGTGCTCTCGAAAGTCTTGCGGTCGTGCCATTCGACGCCCCAGGCGCCGAGCGCAATGGTGTCGTCGTACTGAGCGTCGTTCTCGACATCCTTCCACGTCAGTTGTCCGACCGAATTGATATGACGCGACTCCCGCGTTCCGAAATCGGGACCTGTGGAGGCAAGATAGGCCCGCTCGCAGCCAGGAATCGTGCGGATGACATCGAGATAGGCCCAGGCCTGCTCGCGGCCGGACATCTCTGCGCGGGTCAGACTGGTGCCATCTCTGGGGTCATAGTCAGCTGACGCCAGATAGCACACGACGTCACCAGAGCCGGGTAGACGGGCGACGACGCTCCGCTCTTTCGTGATGGGGCCAATGCCTCGGGTCCGCGCGGCCTGAACCGCACGTGATATCGCGTCGGCAGAAACCTCGACATCGGACGAAATGCCGCCAAACCGGGTGCCGAGCGTACCGAGATTAACGGCGCCGTGATTGCCATAGCGTGTCGATGCTCCGGCGAAGAAAGCGAGGTCGCAGTCGCCGGTGGCGTCAATGTAGGCCTTGCCATACAGCAGATGCGCGCCGCCATGGTCATGATACGTCACCGACGCGATGCGGTCACCATCGCGTTCGGCGCTGCCGACGAAGGCGTGAAGCAGCACGTCGACGTTGTTCTCCTGACAAATTTCATCGAGCGCGCGCTTCGTCGCCTCGGGATCGATCACTACAAACACGCCCCGATGACGGTGCGGAGCGCTGATGCCGCCGAGCCGGCGCAATTTGGCAACGACATCTTCAGCGACGCCAAAGACGGCTTGTCGCGGGCGTTCCCCCAGCGTGTAAAGGCCGCAGTAGGTGAGAACGTTGCGCATCGTCGATGCGCCGCCGAGGCAGCCTGCACTTTCGATCAGCAGTGTCCGCGCGCCGGACCGGCTGGCACCGACGGCAGCTCCGACCCCGGCGCTTCCGCCGCCGACGACAATGACATCATAACATTCGGGTTGGTTCGGCACGTGGCTTTCTCCTGAGCATTCAAAGCAATGAGCGAGAGGTGTGGTGCGAAGGTCGCGGGCCTATTGAATGCGAATGTTGTTCTTTTCGATCACCGGTCCCCAGCGATCGAGCTCCCGTTTGATGACCGCGCGGAATTCTTCGGGCGAATTGGCGACGGGCTCCATGTAGAGTGCTGTCAGTTTCTCGCGAACAGCGGGCTCGGCCATGATCTCGACCACAGTCGCGTAGATTCTATCCTGGATCGCCGCGGGAGTATTTGCTGGCGCAACCAGACCGATCCAGGCACCGGCCTCGACGCCATCGATGCCGCTCTCACGCAGCGTTGGGACATCAGGCAGCAATGCCGAACGCGTCGCGCTGGTCACCGCCAGCATCTTCAACAAGCCGGCCTGCGCCAGTGGCGCCACCGACGCAGCCGGGAGCACTGACATCTGAACGTCGTTTCGGGTCAGCGCTGTAACCACGTTTGGCGATCCGGCATAGGCGATATGTTCGGGGTGGGCCTCGGTCTTCATGGCGATCGCCACCATCGAGAGATGTGAAAGCGACCCGTAGCCGATCGAACCATAATTCAATTTTGCTGAATCTTTTTTCAGCAGCGTGACGAAGGACGCAAAATCCTTCACGCCCAGCTCATTGCTTGCCACCAACACGCTAGGCTGTGTAGCCACGATGGTGATCGGTGCGAGATCCCTGGCAGGATCGTAAGGGAGCGCCTTGAACAGCAATTTGTTGAGCGCGAGCGGCCCGACGATCGACAAGCCGATCGTGTAGCCATCAGCCTCCGATTTGGCGATGGCGTCGGTGCCGGTGTTGCCGCTGGCGCCGGGCTTGTTCTCTACGACGAAGGGGACGCCGAGCTTTGTCTGCAGCCGGTCGGCGAGGATGCGGCCGATGCTGTCCGGCGTCGATCCCGCCGCAAACGGCACGATGCACCGGACGTTCCGTGTTGGCCACGTCTGCGCCTGAACTACCGAGGTTGTAAGCAGGGCGACAGCCGCGGTTAATAGCAGGAGCTTTTTCATTGGAAAATCCTGATTTGGGAGCACGAATTTGCACGCCGCGTTCAGTGTGGTCGCGTCATGAAACCATCGAAGAACGCCGTGAGCTGCGTATAGCCATCGAGCGGAAGAACGTGCGCGATGTATTGGTCTGGCCGCACGACCACCATGCAACCCCGTTCGCGATCGATGCCGCGCATGGTGAAGATGTCATTGCCGCTTTTCAGGTCGGGGCAGAACATTTTTTCGTAGTCGCAAAGTCCGTAACGTCCCTTCCTAGGCAAAAGAAAGGACGGCATGGCCTCGACGGCGAGTTCTTGATGACCTTGCTGGAAAATCGCACGAACATCGATCACCGAGTCGATGTCCTCGCCCGCGGGGGTGTATTTCATCACCGGAGACTCACCGGCCTCGGCAAGAAAGTCGCACAGGGCAGGGATGCCGGAGTTGGGCGCGACAGGATTTTCCGCACCGGCAAAAGCGAAGATGCGCCAGCGGCCGTCCGCCTTGACCATGTGGCCGAGATGAATCGGCTTGGCGTCCGCCAGACGGATGACCGGCGCGGAATGAAAGCGCATGCCGATCGTGAGCCCCGCGGCCAGATGCTGATGGGTCGGTTCGCCGGTGATGTTCGAGGGGCGGTAATGGGCCGCGGTTCCTGCCGTGTAGCGCCCGTGCCTGACGAAATACCTCTGCGTTTCGGCTGGATCGAACCCTTTGCTCGATGCAAGCAAGGTGGCCCACTCGCGATCGAAGTCGATCAACTCCTTGGCGACAGCCTGGCGTTCCGCCGAGTAGCTATGCAGGAGGTGCGGTGCGCAGCGTTGACGCAGAACGGAAGCCAGCTTCCAGCCGAGATTGAAGCCGTCCTGCATGGAGACGTTCATGCCCTGGCCCGCTTTCGGGCTGTGGGTGTGGCAGGCGTCGCCGGCGATGAACACGCGGGGCAAACGTTGCGCAACGTCCTCTTCGGGCACGTCATCGAATTTGTCGCACAGACGCTGGCCGATCTCGTAGACCGACCACCACGGAACCTCTTTCACGTCAAGCGAATGGGGCTTAAGAATCCGCTGCGCAGCTGCAATCAGATCGTCGGAGGTGATATTGCGATTTGATACCCGTTCACCGGCATCGAGCTTGTCCATTTCGATGTACATGCGAACAAGGTAGCCGCCTTCCCGCGGGATGATGATCATGCTGCCGTCGTTGGCGGACTGTATCAGCGACTTGAAGCGAACATCGGGGAAGTCGGTGACAGCCAGCACGTCCATCACACCCCAGGCGTGATTGGCGGAGTCGCCGTGCAACGCGCGCCCGATGGACTTGCGCACGGTGCTCCGCGCGCCGTCGCAGCCGACCACGTAGCGGGCCTTGATCGTCTCGATCTGTCCTGCGTGCGCAGGATCGAGGCGCTCGAGCCTGGCGGTCACGTAATGGGGATAAGCCTTGTCGCCGGAGGTGGCCTCGCGGCCGATCTGAAGATCGAGCAGGCGCCGTGCGTAGTGCGGTTCGAGCCGTGCTGGCGATTTGCGCATGACGTCGAGGTAGAAATCGTGCACCCGCGCCTGATTCAGAACGACATGCGGAAATTCCGACAACCCGTCTTCGGTATCCTGCACCCGTCCGCTGCGGACGATGTTCTCGCGCTGCTTGCCGTCGGGCTTCCAGAATGTCGTCTCATTGATCCAACAGGCTTCCTTCAGCACACGCTCGCTGAAACCATAGGCCTCGAACATCTCCATCGTGCGGCAGGCGATGCCGTCGGCCTGGCCGCGGAGCAGAGGGCCCAACTTCTGTTCAACGATGCAGGTCTTGATGTCGGGAAAGGCGGACAGCTGGGCGGCCAAGGTCAAACCGGCGGGCCCGCAGCCGACGATGAGGATATCAACCTCTTCCGGGACAGTGCCGGAACCTCCTGACGTGGCATACCGCTGCGCCGGGTCCGAAATCTCTGGGTCGCCGGGTTCGTATCCGTTCAGATGAAATTGCACGAAACCTCCCGTGGTCTGACGGGCCTTCCGGGCTGGCCCGATTTGGACCAGAGGAGACCTCTTATCTCAAGCGTCACCGGCTTCAGTGCCGCGTGTGCCCCACGACGGCTGAACCGCGCGGTGCCTCATGAACCGCGGCACCAAACGGTCCGCAGCACTTGATCAGCATGCTGATTATCAGTATGCTTGTCAAGCACGCGGCCAACTGGAGAATTTGGTGACCGATAACAATGACAAGCCGGGGCACTTGGCACGCCGGTTCCAGCAGATCGCGGTGGCGATCTTCCATGCCGAGGTCGAGGAGGCCGGGTACGACCTCACGCCCGTTCAGTACGCGGCGCTCACCTCAATCAGGATGCATCCAGGAATCGATCAAGCGACACTTGCCGGATTGATCGCCTATGATCGGACGACCATCACCGGAGTTGTCGATCGGCTGGTGCAGAAAGGCTTGGCTGTGCGCCAGGCTAACAGCAGGGACAGGCGCGTCCGCGAGTTGCAGGTCACCAATGACGGATGCCGAATCCTTTGCGGGATCGAGCCGGCGGTCGAGGCAGCGCAGCGGATCATGCTGCGCGGCCTAAGCGCAGACGAGGCGGAGCAGTTCCTGCGGCTGTTGCGCAAGGCCATAGCTGCTGGCAACGAACTAAGCCGGGCGCCGTTGCGGGAGGCTTCAACGGAAGCTGCAAAGAAGAAATAGCCCGCCGGCCGAGAAGCTGATCCCTCAGACAGACTAAGAGACCTGGGCTTGGGCTCCACGTCTGCCTGATCGACGGCCTGCCGCAAATCGGCGGACAATCCGTCAACGGTCTGATCGTGCATGCTTTGCAGCATGAGCGCGTCCAGGACATCGTCGCGGACAACGTCGCACGGGAAGATCGATTTACCGCTGCAATCCCGTGAGTTGTTTCTTCGGCGCAATACCGTGCCGTGGCGTGCAGTGTGCCGGGAGAACGTGTGCAGTGAAGTCATTGATCCTTCGGCTATTACGACATGTGAAAGAATCCGTTTGACAGCCGGCCCATGACGACGGCGCCACGCACTCTGGGGCCGGCGTCCGAAAACCTTCACAAACTGCGACCTAGTGGGGAGGGCAGCTTATGGCGGCGCAAAGCGGACGGGCCGATTGCGAGCGGGATGCCCTTTCCAATAGGGAAGCCGATGTCGCCACGAAAGGGGAGCCGCGACTTGTTGCTAGGCTAGGGCGTCCGCCTTGAAAGGCACTTATGCGCTGAAAGCGCACTTTATTTCTTTGCCCATCTTGGCAAGTCATTGAAATCGCAGCAAATGCGACCGCCCTCCGAGCGCACCACCTCACGTGTCGGGCCACGATTAAGAGCCTGAAAATCCACAGAAAATAGAAAAATAACCTTCGGTCGCCCGCTGGTCGACACGGAGTCGCGCAGGCGCTGGAGACATACAGGGCAGCCGAACTGCTCTCCGCAGCACGCGGGCACTCCCTTAGCGTGCGAACATCATCACCTTTGCCCAGTTGGCGGTCATGGCGATCCCTGAATTGACGTCGGTGGAGGGCTTGAACCCGATCTTCTCCGCGCGCGTCATGCTGTAGTGGACGTCCGTCGCGAAGCGCTCGACGTCGTCGGCGTTCGGCATCAGGCGCAGGTCGGCTTCGGTCTTCATCATGACCGATTTCAATGCAGGGCTTCGTTGCGCAAGCCCGCTCAGCAGCTTCTTGTGGTGCGCGAGCATATACTTGCCCAGTTTCCGGATCGGAACGCGAAGCGCCACTTTGAAGTTGAGCGATCGGTCCGGTGGTCGCAGCGGCGGCAGGCCGAGAGCCGCGTTAAATCGCTCGAGATACGTGTTCCAGGTCGGAATCTCGGGTCCGTTGGCATTGAAGACGTTGTAGTGACCGAAGTCGTTTTCGATCAGGAAGCGTGTCATGCGAACCAGGTCGCCCACATAGACCAGATTGCATTGGCCTTCGCCGCCGCTGCCGAGCGATCGCCAGCGGCCGGACACTAGGCGCTGGATGTAGGGAATGGTCCATTGCTCGCTGAACGGACCGTAGATCAATGTCGGCCTCACTGCCGCGATCGAGAAATTTTCGTCAGCATACTGGCGGCAGATTTCCTCGGCGGCCCGCTTGCCCCGTCCATATTCCGTCACCGGTGCAACAGGCGGCGTATCTTCGTTCACGCTGCCGACCGCCGCGCCATAGACGGCGACCGAGCTCATGAAGATGACCTTCTTCACGCCCTTTCGTTTGGCGCATTCGAGGAGGCGGCGTGTTCCCTCGATGGTTACGGTATTGTCGTCGCCACGCCCGCGCGCGCAATGAACAACGAAATCGACGTCGTCGAGGGCGACCATGAGCGACGCTTCGCTCATGACGTCACATTCGATGATCTCGAGCGGAAAACGCGCAATCCGCGCTGCGCTTGGCCAGCGGCTGATGCCGGCGCGGATCGTGGCCCACCCCTGCAGGTGGAATGCCTCTGCCACCCATCCGCCGACGAAACCGCCGGCTCCCGTCACCAGTATCCGGGGCTTCATGACTTCCATTCCTTGTAGCAGGTTGGCCAGACTTCCGTGGCCATCGCATAGAGGGAATCGATCGCAACCAGGGCCGGGACCACATCGGAAGCCGGCACCAGCAGCTTCTCACGTCCCTGTACGGCATTCGACACGTTGGTGACGAGCCGCTTGGCCATGCCAGGCCAACTGGTCTCACCGGGGGCGGTAATGGTTCGCCAACCCTGCTTTTTCGATCGGACCTCAATTCGGGAATGGTCGGTGGTCGATCCCCTGATGCAGCCCTTCGTGCCTTCGACCATGTAGGCATTGGCGAGTGTGGAGTGGAAGCTGATCGCGATCTCGACCGTTGCATTCCTGCTCGTCATCGTCGCATTTGCAAAAGCTTCCGGTCCGCCGTAGCCGTCCGTCGATATGGCGACGGGTTTCGGCGTATCCTGAAGCCACCAGCAAATCTGATCGAGAATGTGGACGCCGATGTCGAGCAGCGCGCCGCGCGGCTTGTTCGATTCCCACGGACGTCGGAAGTAGAATCCGGTTTCCGTCGGCCAATCGAACTTATGGCCCTCGCGCCAGGTAATCCTCTTGACCTCGCCGATGTCACCCCTCTGGATCATCTCGCATACCAGCGCATAGGACGGAGCAAGCCGCCTGTACTGGTTGACCGAGAGAATGCATTTTCCGTCGGCAGCCTTCACCATCGACAAGGCATGATCGGAAAATTCAGCGAACGGCTTCTCGACGATCACGTTGATGCCGCGGTTGATCAGCGGCATGGTCGTTGCCACATGAAGGTGACTGGGCGTCGCATTGATTGCCAGACCAACCGATGGCGGAAGATCGCCCGCGTCGCCGAACTGCCGCTTCTGTGAAAATCCGAACTTTTCGATGACGGCCTTGCGTCGCTTCTCCGATGGATCGACGATCCAAGTCCCGGACCGCAATTCCTTGTCTCCAGCCAGTGCCGGGAAATAGTACTGATCGGCAATGGCGCCGCATCCGATGACAGCGATCTGCAAGTTGCTCATCCCTTTGTCCAGATGTCGCCGGCCTTGACGATTCCGTGTTGACTCCCGATCGCTCCATTCCCTCGCACGGTAGTCCCGCCGACTGCCTGGACTTTCGATCGAGGTTACGGATGTCGGCGCAAAATCACCTTAACTAAAGTTAAAAAAAACGATGGGATGAGGCTTATGCATCAGTCGGAGAACAGCCCGCGGGCAGGTGAGGAGCGCTCCGACATCGCAAGTGGATACTGCGTATCGGCCGCCATGCGATGCAGATCGACGCCACTGAGTACGACGCCCAGAACCTTGTCCTGAACCAGCGGCATCACGTTCAGGATGTTTCGCACCATTCGTTGTGACGTCACGCCCCAACGAACGACGAGCGCAAGTCCTCCCATCGCGGGCGCAAAGGCCTGCAGATCGGCAAGGGGGGCCATCGGCGGGAGACAGACGATGACGTAATCATACTCAAGGGCGGCTTGATCGATGAAATGTTGAATGGCAAGGGGATCGAGTTCACGGTATCCTTCGGATGGCTTGAGCAACTGGTTGGACCCGATGAAAGCGATATTCTTGCCCAGCGCCCAGGTTGCTTCCGCAAGTGTCGAGCGGTCTGACAGAACGTCGGCCAGGTCCCGCTCATTCTTCGTGTGCAGTGCCGATGTCAATGTCTTCGCACGCTGGTCGGCGTCGACAAGAAGAACCGTCTTGCCGCCGCGCGCAATCAGATAAGCGAGGTTGGCAGCCAGGATGGATGCACCCTCGTCGGGCAGTGCCGACATGACCCCGAGGGTCCGGCTGCCGTTATCGTAGAGACCCGCATCGACTGCGGTTTTGAGGCCACGCAAGCCTTCCACAAAGCGCGACATCGGCCTGTCGGCCGCGTAGCGGTGAGCATTCCTCAGCAGGAGAGCTGGCGTAGCCGGGGAGCCGGCGTTCGATGGATCAACGGTTTCGGTGAGCGGCGGCAGAACGCCGATGACAGGGCGGCCCAGCGTCGCCTCGGTCTGCTGCGGGGTCCGAAACGTATCGTCATTCAATTCGAGAAAAGTTGTTATTCCGACGCCGATGATAAGTCCTCCAAGCGCGCTAAGTGCGAGGACGACGAAGGTATTGGGGAAGCTTTTGTCCTGCGGCGGCCGGGCGCCGGCAATGATGTTTGCCTGGGCGAAAGGGAAGGACATCTGCTGAACGGAAGCCGTGTAGCGATCGAGGAAGACCTGATAGATCGAGCGATAGGACTCCACCTCGCGCTGCAACTTGCTGACATCGACTTGAGTTCCGGCTCCCGAGGACGCCTGCCGAAGCGCCTTGTCTGCCGTGGCGATATCGTCCCGTAACGATGCGAGCCGCTCGTCGAGCCATGTGATTTCAAGCTTGATGGAGTTTCGCCTGCTGTCGCTTTCATGATCGAGATACGTTTTCATGAGGACGTTCGTCACCGTCGCGGCAAGCTCCGGGGTACCCGCCTTGAAATGGATCGCCACCATATAGGTGTCGCGCAGACGCTTGATGTCCAGCCGCTCCGCAAAGCTCTTGAGGATGGCCGACGGAATGTCGTCGGTCGCTTCCGGTTGGCCACGGATCAGGCGCTTGATGGCTGTCAGCGCCGATCCGATCAGGGATGGGCTGGAAAAATCCGGATTGGTAACCAGCCCGAGCTTGGTAATGACGTCGCGGGACAACTGATCGGACTTCAGGATCTCCACCTGCGAGTCGATGGCTGCGGAGTCGAGCGCTGTCATCTCCGGCGCTCCGCTCGATCGTCCCGGCGGCTGAACCACGCGGCGTGCGTCGATCTGCAACATCCCCTCCGCGGTGTAAACCGGCTTGGCAAGGAGTGCGAAAAGAAGTCCTGCAACGATGCAGGCGCCGGTCGAGATCGCAATGAGCCGCCGATGGCGGACATTGGCCTTAACGAGAGAGCGGAAGTCGATCCTCGGATTCGCTATGTCGCGCGAGATCGGAAAAGCGAATGTGGGAGAGCCTCTCTCTACGTTCAGCATACTACTCCACGAGATCATGGCCTTGCGAGCATCGAGCGGGGCCAAGCCGACTTGGCTCTAATCATCTCGAAATTTGTCGCCTTTGAATCAACATTTGATAAGTATTCGATGAAAATAATCTGCCAAAACCGGAATCGGTCGCTGCCGCAGGTGTCGCTTTCGCAAGTGATGTGCGGACACGACGTGTTGTATCCATGAGATGCGAGACTGCCGCAGATGCGATGGTTCCGAGCCCCTACGAAACACTATGCGATCCGGACGCTCAATGCGCTCTGGTTCAGTGCCGCTCTGAGTACGTTGATCCTTTCCGGGCCGGTGCGGGCGGAATATCGCGTTGCGCCGGGTGACGTCATCGATTTCTCCGTGGCCGGCGTTCCGGACCTCAAGCAAAAATCGGCCATCGACATCGATGGCAAGGTGACGCTGCCGCTGGCCGGAAGCATCGCAGCGGCGGGATTGACGCTTTCGGAGCTCCGCCTGAAGGTCGGGTCCGTTCTGTCGCAGAAAGAGTTCCGTCAGCGCGGCTACAACAAGACGGAACGCGATGTCATCAGCAGCGACGAAGTTTCGATCGCCATCGCCGAGTATCGTCCGATCTACGTCAATGGTGATGTCTCCAGGCCCGGCAGCCAGGTGTTTCGCCCCGGGCTGACGGCGCGCCAGGCTGTTAGCCTAGCTGGTGGATATGATCTTCTCCGCTCCCGAATCGAGGATCCCATCCTCCAATCCGCTGACCTCCGGGGGAGTTACACCACGGCATGGATCAACTTCGCGAAAGAACTCGCGCATGTGAGGCGTCTGAAGGCGGAGCTCGGTCAGAAAGACGACATCGACGACAAGACGTTTAGCGCGATCCCGCTTCCCGAAGATATGCTCTCGACTCTGGCGCAAGTCGAGGACAAGCAGTTGAAGCTTGGTCAGGCAGACTTTGCGATGCAGACGGATCACCTCAAGCGGCTGCTGGCGCAACTGGTGGTCAATCGAAATATCATGGCGAAGCGGAGCGAATCCGAAAGCGAGGGGCTGCGGTCCGACGAGGATGAATTCACGAGAATCCAGGACTTTTACAAAAAAGGGCTGGCGCCGGGTACCCGCATTTCTGATGCCCGGCGCATCGTCCTGCTGTCATCCGTTCAGTCGCTGCAATCGGCCGTCGAGCTGGAGCGGGCAAAAACAGACCTGGAGAATGCCGATCGCGAGGTACTCAAATATGACAGCGCCCGGAGGCTGAAGTTGCTGACCGAATTGCGAGACGCGAACGCCAAGCTTCAGGTTCTGCAATCGGATATCAAGACGGTTAGCGAGAAGCTTGCTTATGTCGGGATGCGAAAATCGTTCGGCCGGGATGGCGGTCCGGAGACGAATGTCCGGATTGTCAGAAACGCCAAGGAAGTGACGACCGACCTGGAGGTCGAATTGTTGCCGGGCGATGTCGTCGAGGTCAAACTGAATCTTGAGGTTTCCCGGGAAGCCGTTCGGTGAGCGTGTCCTGCGTCGCGCGACGCGAGCCGTCGCGGTGCGCGGTCGTTCTTCGCGACAACGCCCGGCGGAACGAGTGATGCGATCTTGTCGCACCGTGCGGATCGCCGGTTTTGTTGCTGCGCTATGGCTGAACGGTGTGTCAGCCCATCGCGTCGATGCTTCTGAGTTTGCTGCCTATGTCGGCCCGGGCTGCGATGGCGTGAAGCGCATCCCCGATTTTCAGAAATTTGCCGGGCGCAAGCTTGAGCGCACGGTGGATGCTCTCAATCAGATGTCCTGGCCGGAACTCGAAACCAGCATAGACTGGGTGATAGGGTGCTGGGATAACGTCAAAATCAATCTGACATTATCCGTTCCGATGTTGACGCGCGATGCGAGTGCGACGCTGGCCGAGGGGGCCGCTGGCAAGTACGACGCGACGTTTCAGCGAATTGCCGAAACGCTTGTGGCGCACGGTCGTCCCGATGCAACCGTTCGCATCGGCTGGGAGTTCAACGGGCACTGGCAGCCATGGGCAGCATCGAAGGACCCGGCGTCCTTCGTGGCCTATTTCCGACGCATCGTCGATGTGATGAGGCAGGCGCCGGGGCAGCGGTTTCAATTCGAATGGTGCCCAAACCACGGCCGTCAACAGATGGATCCGACACTGGCGTATCCGGGCGACGATGTCGTCGATATCATCGGCATGGATGTCTATGACGAATACTGGACGCCGCTGGAGAGCAATGCCCTGGTGCGCTGGACGGCTTTTCTCTACCAGCCCTTCGGTCTGAAATGGCACCGCGCTTTCGCGGCGGAGCACAAGAAGCCCATGGCCTATTCGGAATGGGGCGCGGGGATAAATCCGCATGGAAGCGGCGGCGGAGACAATCCTGTCTTCATTCGCGGAATGGCTGAGTGGATTGCGGCTAATAACCCGCTTTACCAAAGTTACTGGGATAATCCGTCTCCGGAGTTCAACACAATGCTGTCGAACGGACAGTTTCCGCTCGCCGCCGCAGAATATGTGACGCGGTTCGGGGCCGCGGAAGCAGGAAAACCACCGGCAAAAAATTGAGAGGCTTGGTCGAGTTGGCGGTGGAGCCACTCATGCACTATCGACCAGCATCCGCGATTTTGTATCCGCTGCCACCGATTCGGCTTCCGACGTCATCTCCGGAACGCTGGCGCGCCGGTTATTGAGGTGCTTCGCCAGGCGCAGCGCGAGGGCAATGATCGTGAGCGTTGGATTGGCCTGGCCGGACGTCGGCATCACGGATGCGCTCGCGATGTAGAGATTGGCAATGCCGTGCATGCGGCAATCGCCATCGACAACGCCGGTTGTCGGCGTTGGCGACATCCGTGTGGTGCCAAGGTGATGGCCGCCGACGATGCTGTTGAGGCGAATGCGGGATCTCAACGTATCGTCGTCGAACGACAATTGCCCGGTTCCGGTTCGCTCAAGCTCGTCCTTCAGGACATGGTGTGCCCTGACGAGGCCCTCGACATCGTCATCGAGTAGACGCCAATCGACTTTCAGGCGCGGCAGGCCATTGTTGTCGAGGGCTGTGGACAGGCCAACGCGGCTGTCGGGGTTCGGCATCTGCTCGGCATGGAATTCGAGCTGGTAGTGATGATTGGCGGAAGGCAGCACGACCGATGGCAGTTTGCGATCGGACAGCACACGCTTCCTCGTCCAGAGCGCTGCAAATCGTGCGAGTTCCAACGGGTCCCTCAGCACATTCGCGACATGACGGAAATAGTCCGACGGCGTGACCTGGCCTTCGCTGAACTTCGCTGCATATTCGCGCTGAACGAAGGATTTCGACAGGAACATCGCCGAGAGAATGCCATTCCTGTGGGCGGGATTTCCGGGATCCGGAAGATGCGTGCGGAAGGTCATGTTGGCCAGCCGAAATGCCCTTTGGGTATCTTCGGTCAACCACAGCCGCCGGCGCACGTAGATGCCGTCCGGATCTCTTTTGTAGTCATACGCGAGAGCGTGCGCGGATTTGGTGAAATCGACCACGCCGCCATTCGTGCACAGGTGGCTCATGTAATATCGGCCGAGCTGATCGAAGTCGTTGCCGATCCCCGAAGGCTTGACGTCGCGGGAAGCCAGCAAGATCCGCGTCGTCTCCAGTCCGCCGAGGGCCAACGCAAAATTCGACGCACGAACCTCGTATTTCCTGCCAGCCTGGTCCATCACGACCACGGCTCGTACGGCGGAGCCGCTTTCATCGAGTGCGACCCTCGCAAGGCAGGTGTCGGGAAGCACCTGAACCCGGGAGGAAGCCGTCAGGGTTTCGGCAAACCGCTTCCAGAAATTCGTGGGCCGGCTGAAGCGTTCGATCGTCGTGCGAACGATCTCGCCGTCGAGACCGGGCGCGAGTTCGGGCTGTTCGTCTGCCAGAACCGCGGAGGGCTCGAACTCGCTTTGGCCTGCTTCCGCCACGCCGACCGCCTGCGGGTAGTAGGCTGCAATCTCATTATAGGCGATCGGCCATCCGGAATGCGGAATCCATTCGCGCGGCTCGAAATCGATGGGATCCATGGGGATGCAACGTCCCCCCCAGATCCGGCTGGCTCCGCCAAGGGCGCGGACGCGGTAGAGGTCGAGCGCGGGATGAACGCCGGGACTAACCAGTTCTCCGGCGAGAGCCGTGCGACCGCTCGTGGTTTCGTGAAAGCTGCCGGCTTCGATCAGCAGAACGTGAAGTCCGTTGGCGCCAGCCGCCTCTGCAAGGGTGAGCCCGGCAGCGCCGCCGCCCACCACCACCAGATCATACGCGGTGTCGGTACGCGTCAATATCGAATGATCCACAATCATGAGGCGTCCTTTTGAAATACGTCATACGTTAAGGCGCGGCACGAACCGGCATCTCAGTCTTCGCAGCGTGGTAGCGGGGTTTGAGACATGAAATTCAATGAATTCGGACCGGAGCGCGAACGTCTGTCGGCTCTGGGACTCGGTTGCAGCAAGATCGGATCGTTCAACAATGCCGCGTCGCACGCCGATATCTGGCGCACCCTGGACCGGGCGATGGAGCTTGGCGTCAATGTGTTCGACACGGCAGATGTCTACGGGCAGGGCGACAGTGAACGCACGCTGGGACGGTTTCTCCGGGGGAAGCGACAGCAAGCGTTCGTCGTCTCCAAGGTTGGAAAACGCTTCTCGTTGAAGATGCGGCTGGCGCGCCCGCTCAAGCCCTTGCTGCGGCCGCTGATCCGGAAGTCCGCTGCTGCGCGCAGCACGATCGTCGAGCGTCGCAACGACAATATAGCGACCGATTTCAAGCCGGCCTACCTGGCAAAGGCCGTGGAAGGATCGCTCAAGAGGCTGCGTTTCGAATCGCTGGACGCGCTGCTGCTGCACAGCCCGCATGCGTCCGACCTGGTCGATCGCGACCTCGAACCGATGCTTGGCCGGTTGAAGCGCGATGGCAAGATCAGGCATTACGGGGTGTCCTGCGACGACATGCCCAGCTTGACGAAGGCTCTGGAGCTCGACGCTTTGACGCTTCTCGAATTGCCGCTTGACCTGATCGAGCGCGCGCGTCTGACAAGCGCATGGTCGGCCATCGCGGCGCGTCGCATTGGAGTGATTGCGCGTGAAGTGATCCGATTTCGTCCGACGCAGTCTCCTGCCGTCGCGGTCTCCGAGGTGCTTCGCTCCGGAGACATCACATGCGTGGTTGCGGGAACGAGTCAGGCGCGGCATCTCACGGAGCTTGCGACCGGCGTCATATGAGCAAAGATATCGCATCAGACGGCGCCCGGATTTCGGCCTAACGCAACAGCCCGCGGTGGTTTCGGCTGGCGTGCGGTTCGATTGTCCCGCCGCAATTCATGGTCGATGAAGTGATATCCGGCGCACAACAGCCAGCCGTAGATCGTATGGATGGGGACGTTCAGCGATCCATTGAGAAGCTGATATTGCACGAACGCCACCCAGATCACGACCAGCGGCGCACCACCTCCAAAGAAACTGAACGTGAAGAAAACGATCCAGCACAGGAATGTGATGATGCCATATTCGACTGCCAGCTTGGCGTAGGGAGGCCACGCCAGTCCGAACGTCAGCTGAGCAAGGTTGTTGACAGCCTTTGGCATTGTTCCTGCTCCCATGCCGAAAAACAGGCGCTCAGGCTGATCCTGCAGAAGCTGGGCGAAGCGTTCGACGGGCAGGATAAAGCGGTTGTAGCCGCTTGAGTTGCTCTGCGAGAACTCGGCCGACCGATTGATGAAGGCTTCCAGCAGTCCCAGCGAGCCCGCGATGACCAGGACCGCGACGGCGATCACAGCGGAGCTTATCAGGACCGAAGGACGCAGCCGCGCCGCCAGGAACGGAATGGACAGTGCGACGATGACCAGTCCTGTCCCTCCATAAGAGAAGAAGAGTGCGATGGCGTTCAGGGCGATGACGGCCGGTCGTCTGAAGAATGCGAGCTCGATGACCAATCCCATCGCAATAAATTGTGAGACATGTGACGCTTCGAGAAAGAACAGCCCATTTGGCTTGAACCACGGCGAGTCCCACTGCAGCGGCTGAACATAGACATACTCAAGGTATATCCACGGCTTCGGCGTCACGGTTTCAAGGCTCGGCATCGGAAAGCCGGCCAGTTGTACGATCCAGTCGCCCAGCACCATGACGCTGGCGCACATGCTGAGAGTAATGAAGCCACGAAGAATCTGGAGATAGCTGCTGCGATGAACCGGAATGACGACAACCAGGATTGTCGAGGTCACTAGCATCAGCAAAAGCGATGGCAATGAAAATGCTCCGACAGCCTTTCCGACTTGCGAAAAAATGGCGGTGGCGGAAAACAGGCACAGCAGGAGCAAGCGTGGGGTATCGATCCGGGCGTAGCCGAATACGAACAGGTAAACCAGAACGGCGTAGTGAATCAGCAGGGCCACAGCAATCTGGTTCTCGGCACCGCCCAGCGGAATGGCAATTTTTTGAGTGAGGACGACCGCGGCGAATTCGCAAGTGAGGATTCCGACAATTCGTCGCTCATCGGAGATCGGCATCGGGACCGATCGCTCGCCGATCAAGGCCGGGCTTGCCGTCGCCGGATGCGGTTGAGCCAGAAGAGCCTGCCTTTTCTCCATCGCTGTTTCTGCCATCTCTCTTGGCTCGGATACGGGTGCGGCGGACCAAAGAACTACGGATTTCATCCTAGACGGCACCGGGCCCGCCTGAGCTTTCCCTAGGATTGTTTAATTCCCATTAACTTTGGTTAAGGGATCGTTAAAAACCGCGCCTCATAATCTCCGCACTGCAACACGGCTGAGACGGCGATAACTCTCTGAATTACAGAGCATAAAGACCGATGCCACCCGACGATATTGCGTTGCAGTGCACTCTTATTGGTTGATTTGGGAGTATGTCATGAATTCCAAGGTCTCCTTGACGGTTGAGAGCCACGAATTCCTCGGCGTTGCACCTGAAGCTATTATTGAAACCCCGGACAGCCATCGCGGACCCGTTGGCGGCAGCGTGAAGAGGTTGCTGGATTTCGCCATCGCGCTGACGGCTCTGATCCTGTTGGCTCCCATCCTCGGGATGGTGGTCGTCATGCTGAAAGCAACCACTGGCGGAAATGTCCTGTTTGGGCACCAGCGGCTCGGCTATCGCGGGCGCCCTTTCAAGTGTCTCAAATTCCAGACGATGGTGAGCAATGGCGATCAGGTTCTGGCCGCGCATCTTCGGCAAAATCCTGCCGCGCGGCTCGAATGGGAGACAAATCGAAAGCTCCGTGACGATCCGCGTGTCACCCCCATCGGTCGCATTTTGCGATCGTCCAGCCTCGATGAGTTGCCGCAGCTCTTCAATGTTCTGCAGGGATCGATGAGCATCGTCGGACCCCGGCCGATTGTGAAAGCCGAAGTCGAACGGTACGGCGCCTGTTTCAGCTCGTACCTGGCCTGCCGTCCGGGCATCACCGGCCTGTGGCAGGTGAGCGGACGAAGCGACTGTGGCTATGAACAGCGCGTGCGCCTCGACGACTCCTACGCAAAGACCTGGTCCGTGCTGCGTGATGTCCTGATCATCTGCAAGACCGCTGTCGTCGTCATCAGCCGTGAGGGGAGCTGCTGAGAGGGAAGAATGAATCCGTACACTCCCGTCAGTTTCCCGGCTTTCTCGCACCAGAATTCAGGCTGACATGAACAACAATAGCTCAGATTGCCCGCGGCACGACGAGACGATCAATATCTCGATCGTCACCGTGACGTTCAAGCGGGATGGCATCGTCAACCTGTCCATTGCGCAGGTCGCCAAGGTGATCGGAGACCGCCGTGACGTCGAATATATCCTGGTCGATAATAATCCCGACATGGTCGATCGGTCTGGCTTCGCCGCGGCATTGCCGATCTCGCGTTATGTCAAGCTCGGAGTCAACAAGGGCGTGTCCGCCCGCAACGACGGAGCGGCAATCGCTAAAGGGCGGATTATCGTCTTCATCGATGACGATGCGCTGATCAATCCATCCAACGCGCTGTCCCTCTATGAACAGGCATTCGCCGAGAATTCACTGGCCGCCATTGTGACTGCGCGTCACATCGATGCAAAGACCGGTGTCACACCGCGCGAAGCATTTCCCCATACGGATAAAACGCTCGCCCAGGACAGATCGTTCAAGACATTCCGCTTTCAGGGCAACGGGTTCGCGATGCTGCAGGACGCGTTTCTCGCGATCGGGCAGATGTCGAACGACTATTTTTACGGGCTCGAGGAAATCGACTACGCCTATCGCGTCATCGAGGCCGGCTATGAGATCGTCTATCAACCCGAAATTTTCATTGAAGAGCACAACGATCCCGGCGGAAGGCTGCCGGCACGCGCCGTTCAGGAAATGCGATTGACGAACAAGATGATCATTTCCTGGAAGTACATGCCGAGCATCTATCTTCCAATCAATCTCCTGGGGTTTTCGTTGTACGTTTTCGCCCTGAACAGAGGGCGCATAAACATCATGCGATCGGCCTGGAATTTCATCCAATGGCTCCGCCTCAATCCGAAAAAGCGTTCACCGATTGGCGACAGTTCGATCAGCTACATCCGGGCGTGCGGTGGCCAGGTCTGGAAGTGATACCATGCCCGTAGTCTGTCAGCTGAAGATCAACAACACGGATGCATTGGAATCGATGGCGGGTGAGGGCCTGCGATCGGCAGCCTCCGCGCGGCGATTTCAGCTCGATTTCGAGCGCATGGCGCCAAGCGTGCGATCCGCCTTGGCCTTGACACGAACGCGCCATGCGACGCCGGCCAGGTATGCGGCCTGCTGGAGCAGCAGCACGGCAAGACAAGCCACAACGATACTCAGCACGTTCCACCCCGTCGAAGACATCGCCAGGGCGGTACATAACAGCGAGGGTACACCGGCCAGGAGAACAGCGCGATACGAGAAAGCCGACAAGGCAACGCCCGTCGCGATTGCAAGTGCACCGATCACCAGCAGCATGGGCGCTCTCCAGGAGTCGAACGAAGTCTTATCGGACAAAGCCTTGTCGAACGAAGTCTTGCCGAACGAAATCTTGCAGAAGGGACTTAAGGATTCCCGGGCAGTGGTTCTTCTGTGCCCGTCCACCGCAACCCGCAGGTTGTGGTGCATTCGAACCGGACGATGGCGCGCCAAAGGCGATTCACCGCGACTGGAACTGTGTTTATCCCGAAATTGCGTGAGACGCAATGTGACGACCCGGGAGGCAATTCGATGCTTGCTTTTGTAGTGACGCTCGCCGTTGTCTTCCTGTTCCTGGCGATCCATCCTTTTGTGACCTACCCGATGTCGTTGCGTCTTGTGCGTGCGGTGAGGGGCGTTCCTGGCGTCGCCCCTGCGCCCGCTTCCGAGCCAAGCTTCGCGATCTGCATGTCCGCCTTCAACGAAGAGGCCGTCATCGTTCAGAAGGTCAATAATCTCCTGAAGCTCAAGTCGAGCGTGCGCGATTGCGAGATCTTCATCTATGTGGACGCAGCGCTGGACCGCACGGCGGCGTTGCTCGCTCCGTTCGCCGATCAGGTAGTGGTCGTAGTCGGGCAGGAGCGTCATGGCAAATCGTACGGCCTGAACGAACTGGTGAAGCGGACGACGGCAGATATCCTGGTATTCACCGACGCGAACGTCGTGATCGATCTCGATGCGTTGAAACGCATCGGGGCGAGGTTCGCCGATCCATCCATCGGCTGCGTCTGCGGAAACCTGATCTATACCAACGATGCAGAGACCGCGACGGCCGCGACCGGAGGATTGTACTGGCGCATTGAAGAAGCCATCAAGCAGCTCGAAAGCGATACGTTTGGCATTGTCGGCGCAGACGGCTCGTTGTTTGCCATCAGGCGCGAGCTTCACGTGCCGGTGGCCCCGGATGTCATCGACGACTTCTATATCAGCATGAAAATACTGCTGGGAGGGCATCGCGTCGTTCGGGAGCCGACCGCGCTCGCGTTCGAAAGATCCGGGACTGACGGGAGCGAGGAGTTCAGGCGCAAAATTCGCATCGCTTGCCAGGCATTCAACGTTCATCGAATCATCTGGAGCGAGGTGCGGAAATCGCCGGCGATCCTCTACTGCTATGTTTCCCACCGCCTGCTGAAGTGGTTGATCATCTATAACCTTCTGCTGGGTTCAATGTTTGCTGCCGTCGCCGCCATGCTGCTGTTGCCGGCAGGCCAGTTTCTGGGTGGGGCCGTAGTCGCCCTCGCGGGGGCTGTGTATTTCGCCGTCGGCGGCTCGTCTCCTGCAAGACAAGTGCGATCCATCCTCTCCAACCTGTCGGGTGCGGGGTTGGGCGTTTGGCGGTCGATCAAGGGTGAGCGGTTCCAGACGTGGCAGCCGATGTCCACCGCCAGGTCGCAGTAGCAGATGGAGAAGGGAGACCGAGGCCCGTGAGTGATCGAATCCGAGGACTTGATGGATTGAGGGCGGTTGCTGTCGGCCTCGTGCTGGTCATGCACAAGACGGATTTCGGAACATCGACTCGCATCGGTTTTTACGGCGTCTGGCTGTTCTTTCTCCTGAGTGGATACCTGATCACCGGGCAGTTGCGCGCCGCTCGGCGGCGGGTCGACGACGGCGGATCGGGGGTATTTCGAGAATTGATGATATTCTGGCATCGCCGCGCGTTTCGGATTTTCCCCGCCTACTACGCGGTTCTCGCTGCCGTAAGCCTCTACTATTTCCTCACAAACCATGAACTGCACGGCCTCATTTTCTATGTGATCCATCTGTCGAACGTGTACCTGTCCGCCAATATGGAGCAGTTTCACACGACGTGGGCGCACTTCTGGAGCCTGGCCGTCGAGGAGCAGTTCTATCTGCTGTTCGCCCCCCTGTTTCTGTTCACACCGGCCCATCACGCGATCAAGGTCTGCTTTGCCCTGGCGATCGCCTCGTTGATCCAGCGCGTGGTGCAGACGGCGGGCGGAGTCGACCCGTTCCAGATCTATATCGATAGCACCATCAACTTCGGCCTGCTGGCGAGCGGCGGCGTGCTCTGTCTGGTCATCGAGCCCGTCACGAAGTTCCTGAGGGCGTCGCGGCTGGACGGCGGCATCGCGGGATGGATCGGCTTCGCACTCTACCTGGCCCTGGCCATATCGACGACGCACCTTTTGGGCAATTCGCCTGCAATGCTGCAGTTCGCCTACGTTGTGGCGGGCGGCGTCAGCATTTTCGTGCTCGCCAACGTCGTTGCCGGCCAACAGAATTCGTTGGTCGGTTGTCTCGAATTGCCGGCCGTGGCGCTTGTCGGTCGCCTCAGCTACGCCATCTATCTCATCAACGACTATGTGCCTGCCGACATCCCGATGCGCATCCTGTCAAAGATGCCCGGCCTGGCCGGCGCTGGCCAGCGCATCTCGAGCGGAATGACGACGTCGCTCACCGTCTTCGGTGTTCTTCTCAGTTTTGCCGTTACGGTTGGCGCGGCCTATGTGTGCTGGATACTGATCGAGAAGCCCGCTTTGGTCATGCGAGATCAGCTGGGCGGGAAGCTGGCCTTCTTCAATGTGAGGGTGAAGGGTTTCGCGGCTGCCAAAGCGAGGCGCCCCATCGTCAACGCGACATTGGAATCTTGATGTCGTCCTTGATGCATGCCGATGGAAGACCATTAGCCGAGTTTCCGGCCGAAATGAACGAGCAGAACCACTATACATCCGGCAACGTTCTGCTGCGACAGCTGCCGGCGAATGAAGACGCCATGATCGGGCGCGCCGCCCAGAACGTTACCTTGAGGCAGAACGAGAGGCTGATCGAAAAGGACAAGCCGATGGCCCACGTCTACTTTCTCGATCAGGGCTGGGCATCGGTGATATCGATGGGAGGCGTTCGCCCGGTTGAAGTCGCGATGGTTGGCTCGGAAGGTCTGGTCGGGATTTCGGTGATTCTTGGCGCGGACCACGCGGTGAATAATTGTATCATGCAGACCGTCGGATCTGGCCTTCGCATCGCGGCTTCCGAGTTTCAAAGCATTCTGTCTCAAATGCCGGTTCTGCGGCGACGAATTCACCTTCATGTCCATGATCGGCTGCTTCAGTCCTACGAGGCGATCGTAGCCAGTACGGTTGGCTCGCTGGAAGCCCGCGTGTCGCGCGCAATCCTGATGTGTCACGATCGCTCTCAGAGCGACAACATCGCAATCACGCAGGAGCAACTTGCCCGCAAGGTGGGAGCCAATCGGGCCGGCGTGACGACGGCGCTCCATGTGCTGGAAGGTCACAAGATTATCCAGTCCAAGCGGCGCTGCGTGCTCGTTCTCGACCGGTCTCGCCTGGAAAATGCGGCAGCAGGAACCTATGCGCGCGCCACGGCAGAGTGAGTTGCAGGTGTTTCCCCAAGCCGGCGGATTCACTCCGCCGATCGGAAAGTCGCGTTACGGCCGCGAAGCTCGGAGGATTTGAGATCAAACGGCTCAGCTGCAGACCCTGTGGTGGCACTGCGTTGACACCACCCGATCAATTGACGCCGGAGTCGCCGTTGCGGTGCGCGCGATGCAACGCAATCGTCGGCACGTGGTCCGAACTGCAAGCCATCGCGCGCCGGATCACGGCATTCTCGGACCCGCACGCGATGCAGCTTGGGGCCGACCCGCTGCCGGCTTCAGGCGCTCAGAAGATGAAGTCGCTTCCGGCGTGGAGCTGCGAGGGATGAATGCCTGACAGCAGAACGCTCTCGCCGGCGGGCGTGGTGATCAAGGTGTCATGACCGCCGTTGGCATCGGTGATGGTCAGAGAGGCAAAGGTAAAGTGAAAAGCCGAATAGTCGAGATGGTCAGTACCAACTTCAAAATCGGCGATCTTGTCGTGTCCTGAATTGGGAGCGAAGACGAAGGTGTCATGCCCGGGGCCGCCGGTCATCGTGTCGTTGCCTTCGGACCCAATCAGAATATCGTCGCCATTCTCGCCATTGAGGATGTCGTCTCCAGCGCCGCCGACGAGAAGATCACTGCCGTCTCCGCCAACGAGCAGGTCGTTTCCGTCTTCTCCGTAAAGGACATCGTCGCCGGCCTGGCCATAGAGCGAGTCGTCGCTCGCGCCGCCATAGATCTGGTCGTTGCCGTCCTCGCCGAAAATGGTGTCGTTGCCGGCTTGTCCGTAAAGATGGTCGTCGCCCATGCCGCCGTAGATCTGGTCGTTGCCGTCTTCGCCGAAAATGGTGTCGTTGCCGGCTTGTCCGTAAAGATGGTCGTTGCCAGATCCGCCGTGGATCTCATCGTTGCCGTTCTGGCCGAAGATCGTGTCGTCTCCGTTGTCGCCGTATATCTTGTCGTTTGCCGCCGTTCCGTAGAGCGTATCGGCGACCGGGGTCCCATAGATGGTTGCGCCCGCGACGGTGGCTCCGAAATCGGCTTTGTACGCAGCCGCAGCGTCCGGCTTGTTGCCGTCATTCAGTTTCCCCTGGAAGTCGGCGTCTGAATTCCAGTAATTCTGGTAGAGGACGTTGTGGTCGGCGAACCACTTGGACATCAGGTCGATGTACGGGCGGGCATTGTCGTTCTGAACGCCCCATTCGCTGAAAGCGGTCGGTTTGCCGTGCGCCGTCGCAAAGTCCTGCATCCACTGCATGCCGTAATCGCGGGAAACGTTGAATGCGAAAGCCTTTGCAGGGTCGGTGGAATCCCACGCCTGATTGTAATAGACGTCCATACTGATGACATCGACATAGCTGTCGCCCGGATAGACCTTGGACGGATCGCTCTGTCCGATGTTGAAGTTCCAGTCGAACTCGAAGCGGTTTGAGACCGAACGGAAGGTATCGACGAAGTGTTGGTACGATGCGATGTAGTCGGCTTCGTGTCCCGCGGCAGCCCAGGGCTGAAACGGGCTGTTGAACTCCCAGCCCGTCCGGATGATGATCGGATCAGAACCCGGCATTGATGCCAGGGCTTGCGCAGCCGCCAGCCAGTGGCTGGTGTAGGAACCGTTTGCGGCGTCGTGGAGGTTCGTGCCTTCAACGATCAGCGGCACCGACCACATGACGGCATGGCCGAAGTCCTTCCAAAGTGAAAGTTCGTAAGGGATCGAGCCATCGAAGGCCGTCCAGCTGGTCTGGTTGAGCGATACCAGCACCTGATCGACCGGACGGCCGAGCC